>JAOACF010000029.1 GCA_026417995.1 Negativicutes bacterium | reverse complement strand
CTATTTTGCTGCCGAATATAGCGCATGAGCAAGATGCAGTACATGCACTGAAAAAAATCATAGAAGCGATCGAACGGCCAATGGAACTGGCAGGGAGAATTTTTTCGGTGACGGCAAGTATCGGCGTTGCTCTTTGTCCCCGCGACGGCCAGAATGTTGATGCGCTGCTGCAGGCGGCGGATAAGGCCATGTATCAGGAGAAACAGCAAAAAGGCATACCCGCAGATTAAAAAAACGCACTCCTCAAGCAGCGAGGAGTGCGTTTGGCATTATTTTTTGACAAGAACAAGCAGCATTTTAAAGTTTTGCACGGCTTCCAAACCGTGGGGGATATTCGCCGGCATCACTACCGCCTCGCCTATTTTCGCGGTTACCGTTTGCCCGCCGATGGTAATATTGGCTTTGCCGTCCAGAATATAGACAAGCGCATCGCCCGGAGCGGAGTGGGTGCTGACGCCTTCGCCCTGGCTAAAGGCAAATAGTGTCATGCTCAGCGCTTCATTCTGCACGAGGGTCAGACTGACCACCCGGCCGGGCTGATAATCGACGAGGCCGGCGAAATCCAGAGGTTTGCTGAACGCAATGTTTTTGATGTATTTTTGCTCCATTTTGAAACCCTCCCAGGAAATATTTTCATTTGCTTGATTTTATTATAAAGCAGGCCGGCATAGTACGATGTGACTAATGTCACAATGAGCAAGAAAAACCAGGTTAGTACCTGGTTTTTGCTGTTTATACCCCAGCTTTATCATTGCCGAGCCCCGGCGTGTCGTCATAATCCTCCAGGCTGCCGTCATCGCCTACAGATACGGCTTTGCTGATGCTTTCTTCCCGCTGCCACAACATACGGTCAACCAGACTATTGGCCGCCTGTTGATTTTTCGGCTTGAGTTTTTCCTGGCGAAGCACATCGGAGGTATACTCCAGCCCTGTTTCTTTCGCCATCTTTTGCGCGGCGGCTTGCCCGCGAAGCCGGGATTGGCCGACGCCGGCGGAAGCTCCCGTCATGTTGGTCGTGGCCGGTGCCTGATTGCCGGGAATAACTACATTCGCCGGCTGCTGCCTGCCCGCCAACTGGCTGGACAAGTTGGTTTCGTTACGGTTAATTTGACTTTGCGGCGCTTGCTTGTCGCGTTCCTGTGTCATATTAAGTTGCCTCCTGCTGTAATGATTATTGTTAGCCTGTCCGGCTTGCCGCCGCTGCATGTTAGGGAATTTATGGGAGAAAAATGACAAACTGTAGGGATTATGTTAAAATACATAATGTGTAGACCATAATTATTACATAAGAAAGGATGACCTAGATGCAAAAAAAGAGTACCAAATGGATGATCGCGCTATTGACTCTTTTGATCCTGGCGCTGACCGCAGGCTGCGGCGGGTCCGGTGCGCATCGCCCCTCAGGTCTTGCACCTGACGCAGTGGTCAAGAATTTTTTTGATGCTGCCAAAGCCAATAAAATGAATGAGGCTTCCCTGTATGTTTCTCCTGACTCGGTAAGCGACACTAAAGTGATTGTTAAATATGTAACCGGCCAGTCGGAAATCAGCGAGCTGAAAAATGCGAATCTCCTGTCCGTGGAGAAGGTTGCGGAGCGGGGAGATTACGCGGTGGTTTTAGCTACTCTGCAGCAAACCAATTCGGTGAAGCTCAGCTGGAAACCGGTTGGCTTAACGCGCATCAACAACGAGTGGTATATTGTCGATAAGGATACAATCTTCCAGGATGCTAAATATAAGATATTGCAAGAACTGCTTGCCAAAATTTAATGTACAGGCGGACAGGAACATCAGCATTCCTGCCCGCTTTTTCTTTGCCGGTACCTTTTATCCGGGCGGCGCATAGAATATTATGTAAAAACCTAAGGAGGAGATTGGCATGCCGGAAGAACTGGCTTCAGAACGCGACGATAGTTGCGAGCGTCATGTGCACACATATATTCGGGAAACAGATATCGTTGATGACCATCAGCATGTTGTTATGAGCGTATCCGGACCGGCACGGGGAGAAGGCCCTGCTCACATTCACCGCATGCGGGTGCGTACAACCTTTGTTGACGGACATTGGCACTGGCTAGACATTATGAGCGGGCCGGCGATAGAAGTGCCGGACGGTAACCATACGCATTTCTTCAGCGGCAATACCACGGTAGATGACGGGCATTACCACCATGTTGAAGGGGTAACCGGGGTTGCTCCCGACTATTATGCAGAAGAGGAAGAAGAAGAGCGTCCGCCCCAAAAGAAGAACAATAAAATAAGCAAGCATTATCGCCGCTAAGCGGACCCAAGCCGCCGGGATTATTCCCGGCGGCTTTTAGTGTCAAATCGGCGGATCCGCGCATAGGATATTGCATATTTCCGGGCGAACCCGGGCGTTTCGTATGATCCGAAGGGGGGATGGATAGCTATGTGCGGGATAACCGGTTGGATTAGTTGGGACACTGACCTTACCGGCCAGCAGGAAACTTTTAATAAAATGGTGGCGACGATGGCGGCGCGGGGACCAGATGCTTCCGGGACCTATGTTACCGAGCATGCGGCCATCGGTCACCGGCGCCTAAGCGTCGTCGACCTGGAAGGCGGCAAGCAGCCGATGATCCGGTATCGCGGCGAACAGGCCTACATCATTACCTATAACGGCGAATTGTACAACACGGCTGAAGTCAGAAGCGACCTCACGGCCCTTGGCTATTCGTTTCGTAGCCACTCGGATACGGAGGTGCTGCTTACGGCGTTCATTGAATGGGGCGCTGCGGCGTTGGAGCGGTTAAACGGCATCTTCGCCTTCGGCATCTGGGACGAAGCCAACCAACGCTTGTTTTTGGCGCGTGACCGCTTGGGCGTCAAGCCGCTATTCTATGCCGAACGCGGGCGATCACTGATATTCGGTTCGGAACTCAAGGCGCTGTTGGCGCATCCGGATGTCAAGCCCGAGCTTGATAATGAGGGTTTGGCGGAAATCTTTATGATCGGTCCGGCTCGCACTCCGGGGCACGGCGTCTTTCGGGGAATAAAAGAATTAAAGCCCGGCTGGTGCGCGTGCTATGACCGAAATGGCCTTGCCATCAGGCAATATTGGGCGCTGGCATCTCACGAGCATCCGCATGATTTTAAGACTACCGTGGCAAATGTACGCACTCTTTTGGAAGATGCCGCCAAACGTCAGCTTGTATCCGACGTGCCGTTGTGTACGTTGTTGTCCGGCGGGCTTGATTCGAGCATTCTGACGGCGTTTGCGGCCCTAGCTTACCAGGAAGCCGGGCAGCCGCTTAACACTTTTTCAGTTGATTATGTTGATAATGATTTTTATTTTAAGGCCAACAGCTTTCAGCCGAATGCTGATGGTCCCTGGATTAAGCGGGTATCCGAATCTTTTGGCACGATACACCACAACATTGTCATCGAAAATGCCGAGCTTGTCAGAGCGCTTGCGCCGGCTGCGCTTTCCCGGGACCTGCCGGGAATGGCTGACGTCGATACATCGCTGTATCTTTTCTGCCGGGAAATCAAAAAAAAGGCTACGGTAGCGCTGTCAGGCGAATGCGCCGATGAGATTTTCGGCGGCTATCCCTGGTTCCGGCGACCTGAACTCATCAATGCTGATACCTTTCCCTGGTCGCGCATGACTGAGTTTCGCGCCGAATGGTTGGCCCCGGATGTTAAGGCGGGCATCAGACCGCTGGAATATGCCGCGCAGCGTTATCGCGACGCCCTTGCCGAAGTACCGGCGCTTCCCGGTGAAGAGCCGGTTGCAAAAAGAATGCGGGAGATATTCTACTTGAGCTTGACGCGGTTCATGCCGACACTGCTTGACAGGAAAGACCGCATGAGTATGGCTTGGGGACTGGAGGTGCGGGTGCCGTTTTGTGACCACCGTATTGTCGAATATGTTTGGAACGTGCCATGGTCGATGAAAAATTACCAAAACCGGGAGAAAGGCCTGCTGCGCCACGCCGTAGCCGATGTGCTGCCCGATGACGTAGTTTGGCGTCTCAAAAGCCCGTATCCCAAGACGCATAATCCAGCATATCTGGCGACAGTGCGCAAATGGGCTTTAAAGATTCTGGAAGATCCGGAATCACCGTTGCCGCCGCTGCTGAATGTGAAACGCATCCGGGAAATTGCCGCATCGGCGGAAGCCTCGTCCCATATTCCCTGGTTCGGCCAGCTTATGAGCGGCCCGCAGTTCTTTGCCTATCTGATTCAACTGGATATATGGCTGCGCGCCTATAAAGTCACAATCGTTTAACTAAAAGCCTGTCGCCCGGATGGTTTTGCCATCAAGCGCCGGGCTTTTTTGCTGCAGTCGGAGAAAATGGTCAATACCGGATTACTTGTTATCACCGGACCGGTTGGTTATAATAAGACAAAAGAATAATTTGCAGTAAAAAAGGAGAGAATGCGCATGGCCGAATACAACCCGGTGACACCAGAAATTATCAGCAGACTCACGCAAATTATCGGTCCGAAAAATATTACCACCGATCCCGAAAAACTGGAACAGTACTCGCATGACGAAGAATCGGACACACAATATCATAAAATGCCGGAAGTCGTACTGTTTCCGGAAAATACTGAGCAGGTAGCCGAGATTATGAAGGTTGCCGACCAGGAACTTATTCCGGTTGTCGCGCGCGGTGCGGGTACAGGCCTGGCTTGCGCCGCTGTTCCCATTTACGGCGGGATTGTGCTGAGTTTTGAAAAGATGAACCGGATTCTGGAAGTCAATGCTGAGAATATGTACATGATTGTCGAACCGGGTGTGCGCACCGATGATATACAAGCGGCGGCAGCCAAGGCTGGGCTGTTTTACGCCGGTGACCCCTGCAGCGGCGACAGCTGCTTTATTGGCGGCAATGTAGCGACCAATGCGGGCGGCAACCGGGCTGTCAAATACGGTACCACACGGGATCAGGTATATGCGATTAAGATGGTAACGGCTCAAGGCGAGATTGTTGATCTTGGCGGCCGTCTGGCTAAAAATTCGACTGGCTATAATCTGGAACAACTTATAATCGGTTCTGAGGGAACACTGGGCTTGATTACGGAAATTACGCTCAAACTGGCACCGCAGCCGCAAGAAGTGATTGATCTCTTAGGCATCTTTCCGGACGTAGACTCGGCTATTGGCATTGTTCCCAAGCTGATCCGGGCCGGTATTACGCCGACCAGCGTCGAGTTTATGGATAACGATACCGTAAAGAGTGTCGAACACTTCTTGAACGAAAAACTGCCTCACAGTGAACGCGGCCATTATGTCATTATTCAAGTCGAAGGAATTAACGAGACGGATCTTGAGGATAAGAGCGTATTTATTGACGAGCTGTGCAATTCCAATGGCGCTATTGAAGTGCTGGTAGGTGATCCGGCTAAAGTATGGAAATGGCGGAAAGCCTATTTGGAAGCTTCGCGCCATGAAAGCCTGATTATGGCGAAAGAAGATTTGGTGGTTCCTGTTGACCATATACCGGCAGTCATGCGGGTGGTTACAGCGCTTAATGCCAAGTACGGAGTGCAGACGCGGGTCGCCAGCCACGCCGGCGACGGCAACGTTCACCTCAATATTCTTAAGGGTAAAACGCCGGATGCGGAATGGGAACAGACGTTGTACGATTATCAGCATGAGCTGTACAAAGCCGTATACAAAATGGGCGGAAAATTATCTGGCGAGCATGGCATTGGTCTAAAGCGCAAAAAGCTCATGCATGAGTTCACCCACCCGGTTGAACTGAAAATGATGCAGGCGATTAAAAAAGCGCTTGATCCCAAATTACTGCTCAATCCGGGCAAAATTTTCGATGTAAAGTGATAAAATGTATAACTGGGAAGCCGGCCATAACGGACCGGCTTCTGCTTTAGGGGAGGTTATCATGCTGATTGTGGGTATAGGCGATTCGCTTACCTACGGCTTTCCATATTCGCCGCGCTGTTCGTGGCTTCACATCGCCGGCGAGCGAATTGGGGTCAGAACGGTGAACCGTGGCGTCTGCGGCGAGACGACGGGCGAAATGCTGGCTCGTTTTACCCGGGACGTTTTGGCGCTTAAGCCGCAAGCGGCAGTGATCATGGGCGGCTCCAACGACGCCTTTCAGCACATTGCCGTGCAAGAAGTCGCAGATAATATCCGGCTTATGGTCGATAAAGCGAAGGCGGGTGGTATTATTCCACTCATTGCGCTGCCCCTTCCTTGCGATTATCTGCCGGCAGAAGAACTGCTGCGCGCGTACCGCCGCTGGATGATGCAGCACGCTAAAACTCAGGGCGTCAGGCTGATTGATTTTTATACACCGCTGCTTGGGTCGGGAGAATACGGGCTGAAACCAGGACTTACCTCGGACGGGGTGCATCCCAATGAGGCAGGTTATGCTCTGATGGCGGATATAGCCGTGCCGGCATTACAGGCGGTGCAAGATATACAGGGTCAGGAGCAGGATGGGTTGGTGGACAAGATAGATGGCCAGTGAATGCCGTCCCAGGGCGGAGATGGGCGCATGACCCGGCAGCGGCGCGATAAGCGGGCGGCGCTCCGTATACAGTATTTTGCCTAAGGCTGCGCCCCACAAAATAAATCCGGACCAGGGCAGCAGCGGATAGTAGTCTAAAGAGGTGAAATTCTCTGGTCTAATACCCAGCGGCAACAGCAGCGGCAAAGGCGGCGCCGCTAAAGTAAGCAGTCCGCCGATGAAGCAGGACACGCCGAGCAGCGCCAGCCTGAGCGGGGGCTGATTGTCAATAAAATGGTATAAAATCACGCTGACGCCGATAAGGTGAAGTATGCCAAATCGGATATAGGTTGCAGCGTCGTACAGGTAAGTAACGGCGGTAAGCGCCATGCCCCAGGCGAGAATGACCGCCCCGCGCCGGAGACGCCGGCGGTGCAGGGTGCTGCTGATGCCCGCCAGCAGCATGAACATGATGGCCGACAACTTGCCTGCGTAATACCAAAATCCGCTGGCATAGTTTAAGTGATAGCCGTAAAAATCACGCAAATCAACAACCAGATGAAAAAAAACCATAAGGATAATCGCGATACCGCGACAAAAGTCTATTTCCCAGATGCGGTTATTCCAGTCTGTCACATCGGATGCTCCTTCACGAGGCTGATATTGTATAGTTCGGTATTGAGCGGATTTTTCCTATAAAATAATTGCTCTAAAATAATTGCTTTAAGAGGGAGCCAGTTTCGACAATTTCCCGGGCAATATTGCCTGATTCGGTATTGTTGTAACTATCAAATAAATGGGACTTGTCAGAATCGTCTGGGCAACATACCTGATTTGTTTTATACTATAGGAGTAAGCCTATTAAATTGTACTGAATGGGAGGGAGACTTGTGTCAGATGAAAAATTTCAAGTCATAATTATCGGCGCGGGTGTTGCCGGCAGCGCCGCCGCATACCGGCTGGCCAAAGCCGGACGCGAAGTCCTGGTCGTGGACAGGGGAAAAGCGCCGGGCGCCAAAAACATGACCGGTGGTCGTCTTTATACATACGCGCTTAAGCAACTGATGCCTGAAGAATGGCAGGAAGCGCCGCTGGAGCGGGAAGTAACGCGGGAAATCGTCATGATGATGACGCCCGACAGCGCCGTTGCCGTCGATTCCAGCTTTGCCTCCATGAACCGGCAATCATATACCGTACTCCGGGCCAAGCTTGATGCGTGGATGGCGGCCAAAGCCGAGGAGGCGGGCGCGATGATGGTCGCCGGCAGCACTGTTGACGGGTTGATTGTGCGAGACGGCAAGGTGTGCGGCGTTAAAATCGGCGAAGAGGAATTGGAAGCGGACCTAGTTATCAGCGCCGAGGGAGTTAATGCCATTGTAGCGGAACGGGCCGGCGTGATCAAGCCGGTTGAAGTGAAGAATGTTGCCGTCGGGATTAAGCATGTCTTCCGCCTGCCGGAAGCGACCATTAACGACCGCTTTAATGCTGCCCCAGGGCAGGGGACGGCGATGCTGTGTGTGGGCGAGTGTACCAAAGGCGTGAGTGGCGGCGCTTTTCTTTATACCAATCAAGACAGTATATCGCTTGGCATCGTCGTTGACTCGCTAAGCTGGAAGAATGCCAGGTTGCCGATTGCCGAAGTGGCGGAAAATATCAAGCAGCATCCCGCAATTGCGCGTTATATTCAGGGCGGCCAATTAATCGAGTATTCGGCGCATCTCATCCCCGAAGGCGGTATTAAAGCTTTGCCCAAGCTTTGCGCCGACGGGTTCCTGCTTACGGGCGATGCGGCCGGCCTGGTAGTGAACAGCGGCATAACCGTGCGCGGGATGGATTATGCTATCATGTCAGGCATAGCGGCCGCCGATGCCGCCAACGAAGCCATTGAAGCCGGAGCGTACTCCGCCGCTGCGCTAAAAGGCTACGAAACCAGGCTAAAGCATTTGGTGCTCAAGGATTTGGAAACTTTTAAAAACGCTCACGACTATATGGTGCATACCCGTCATGTATTTACTACCTATCCCAATCTTGCCGCTGCGATGATGAAGAACATGTATACGGTGGACGGCAGCCCGGCCAAACGGATTGCCGGGGTTGCCAAGCAAACAATTTCCGGTAAGCTGCCGTATTTTGACGTCATTAAAGATATAGTGAAGGGAGCGGGTTCACTATGAAAAACCTATCAATGGACGACAGGCTGGCGGTCAACCGGTTTGACAGCGACGACCACAACTCACACATCATTGTCGACAAAACCGCTTGTAAAACATGCCCGCACCGGGCTTGCACCTTTTCCTGCCCGGCGGAGCGTTATAAGTGGGATACTGTGAACGACGTGCTGAGTTTTGACCATGTTGGCTGTCTGGAATGCGGCAACTGCCGCCTGGTGTGCGAGCGCCTGAATCAAGGAATCGAAGGATATTCCTGGAATTATCCGCGGCATGGAAAAGGGATTATATTCCGCGAAGGATAAAGAGTACAAAGGAAAACACACACGGCAACTGCGATGCGCCGTGTGTGTTCTTTTATGCCCGTTTGGCTTAGTTACTCCTGTGGCAAGGATTGCTTTATAATATTGGCGTACTTTGAGGCGGACGGCGGACACGGCTGGTTTGTTCAAAACCGTAAGCAATTTTGAACAAAATTGGCTCCGACCAAGGCCGCCCGATAAACTCAATGCCGACCGGAACACCAAGCGGCGCTTCCGGCGTAGGTGTCGAAAAACCTGCAGGCACGGTTATCGCCGGGAAACCGGTGACGGCGGCCAGCGAACCGTTGCGGTCAACTTGCGCTTCGCCTACTTTTACTACCAAGCGCTTCTGGTGTGGATAGACGATTGCGTCAAGCCCGTAATCGGCCATCCATTTCATAACCTGGTCGCGCAGGTGCGTCTGCCTGAGCAGCCGCTCTTTATAAGTCAGGCTGTTTGGATCAAGCGTTACAGCAGTTTTGATATTTTCTCCGATCCCGGGATGATATTTGCCTGAGGCAATAACATCTTTGAGGGAATGGACAGCCGCTTTATCGCCCAGGGCGCTCAGATAGGAGTCAAGATCTTTTTCCAGGTCGTAGAGATGGACACTGATCTCTTGTACGATTTGGTTGCTGTCAAGCGTTTCCGGCAGATCGATCAGAATGCCGCCGGCCTCCTCGATCAAGCGAAGACTGTTGTCCATAATCCGGTTCACTTCGGCGTGAACCGGCTGGCTGCCGAAAAAGCTGCGCAGTACGCCAATCCGGCTGTTTTTTAAGCCTTGCGGGTCAAGGAAGGGAAGATAGGAGGCAGGGGCTTTGCCTATGGACCAAGCGGTTTTGCCGTCACGGGGGTCATAGCCGGTAATAACGCTGAGCACGGCGGCAGCATCATCGACCGTGCGGGTAATAGGCCCGGCTGTGTCCTGCGTCAGCGAGTAGGGAATAATCCCGTGCCGGCTTACCAAGCCAAGCGTTGGCCGGAAGCCGACAAGACAGTTGGCGGAAGCAGGCGATCGTACGGAGTTGATGGTATCCGTGCCAATGCCCACACTGCCCATATTGGCGGCAATCGCCGCGCCGGTGCCGCCGCTTGAACCGCCGGGAGTCCGGGTAAGGTCATACGGATTTAATGTTTGCCCGGCTATGGAACTGGCCGTTTCGCCCCAGACGGCGAATTCATGGAGGTTGACTTTGGCCAAAATCAGCGCTCCGGCATCCTTTAGCTTTTTGGTAATGAATGCGTCTGCAGCGGGTGTGAAGCCGGCCAGGCAGGCGGAACCGGCGGTAGTCGCCATATCGGCCGTATCAATATTGTCTTTGAGCAGTACCGGAATGCCAAGCAGCGGCAAATCTTCCCCTGCTTTGTAGCGGCGGTCCGCTTCTTCGGCAATTTGGACAGCGTTGGGGTTGACGGCAATAACCGCGTTGATGGCCGGGCCTTTTTGATCATAAGCTTCAATGCGCGCCAGGTAGGTTTCGGCTAACTGCCTGCAGGTAAGTTGGCCCTCGCGTATAGCTTTTTTGAGTTGGCTGACCGTCGCTTCTTCGACGGGAAAGCCGGTAGGTTTGTTTGTCATGTACAGCCCTCTTTCTCTTAAATTCTCGCTTTAGTTTTTCGCTATCGACAGCACGATTATCCTTCTCGCAACAAACGCAAAGAATCCGGCGAAAAAAAGCAAAAGGCCGCTCTCGCGCATATATATAACTAAGATTGAGGAGGGGGGTTCGTATGCAGGACCAGGAGCGATATATAAATAAATGCGTATTAGGGGTAACCGGGCCGCATCCCATCGTGGTAAATCAGATTATCGGCGAATGTGAAACGCAAAAAACGCTGGATATTCATCTGAAAGTGCCGCGAAGAAAGCCGGCGATTGAGCAGATTGTCGACGTGTTTGTCAAAGATGTTACCATTACCAATGTGGAAATTATCCCGGACAAAGTGATTGTGCGGGGCTGCTTCGAGATTAAGGCCATCTATGTAGCCTGCCTGCCCAGTCAGCCTGTACATGCCGTTGAGGCCAAAAGGATTCGCTTTACCGCTGACGTACCGATCCGCGGTGCGCGCCGGGGGATGGACGCAGACGCCAGTGTGGCTGTAGAATACGTTGACTATGAATGCGATCATAACTGCCGGGCTTACTGGCACAAAGCTTGGGAACGCTATTACAGCCGTCTGGCAGGCGCATATAAGGCGCCAAAATGGAAAAAGCAGCATCAGCATGACGCCTGCGACAATGAATGGCAGCCTCATCACCAGCATAAGCATCATCATTGTGACGAGGATTGTGAACCCAAGCATCATCACCATGAGGACTGGGATGATTGCGACTGCGAACATCACCATCACGATGACTGCGAGTGTCCGCCGAAGAAAAAACCGCGGAAATGCTGCCGGGAGTTTGACGTCTCTGTTGTCCTACGGGTAGTTGCCAAGGTTATGGCGGGCAGGGAGATTATGGTTTATCCCCATTATCCGGGGTTGCCCGCTAAGCCAAAAGGTTAAGATAAAAACTGCCGCTTGCCTCATGCAGGCGGCAGTTTTTATCTTAACAGGCGGCAGTTCAATTGTGGTATAATAACAATAAGGTGTATATCTATGTTTGAATGAGGAGGACTTTTATGTTTGCTTTAAACTTTCAGGCGGCTGCTCATGAAGAACTGCTGGTTGCCAGGCAGAAGAACGTGACTGTGCGTCTCGGCGACGTACGCGATGTTTATCCGGAAAACTCGGTTGTGTGGATTACGTTTGGCAAAAAGTTTCAGCCCAAGCGCAAATTGTATCCGGCAATCATCGACCGTGTTTACATCAAGAAGTTCTCCGAACTGACCACCCACGATTTGGATCATCAGAACCCGGAACTGCGTTCGGTCGGAGAACTGATTGCTTTTCTGGAAAAAGTTTATGATAAGTCGATCGATATGGAGGATACGATTACGGTTATCTATTTTTCGGAAATCGTAGGCTAGTTTGCCGTTAAGCGCTGAGCGAAAAATTGTCCTGCAGTTGATCGCGTATCGCCAGGAACGCGGGAAGATGGGCGAAGAAGATATCAACAAGCGCCGGATCAAAATGGGCGCCTTTTTCTTTTTCAAAGAAGGCGAGGATTTGTTCCAGCGGCCATGCCTTTTTATATACTCTGTCGCTGCCAAGTGCGTCAAAAACATCAGCGATGGCGGTTATCCGGCCATAGATATGAATTTCTTCGCCTTTTAAACCCTGGGGATAGCCGTCGCCGTTGTATTTCTCGTGATGCTGCAGGGCAATGATTGCGCCGGCTTGCATGATCTTGCGGCTGGAGTTCTTGAGGATTTCATAGCCCAATGTTCCGTGCGATTTTATAATTTCAAACTCATCGGCAGTCAGCCGGCCGGGCTTGTTGAGAATGGTGTCGGTAATTCCCAGTTTGCCGACATCGTGCATTGGGGCAGCCAGACGAATAATTTCGGCCTCCTCTTCCGGCAGGCCGAATTTGAGCGCCAGCAGCTTGGAATATTCAGCCACCCTTTTAACATGATTGCTGGTCTCCTGTGAACGCGCCTCGGAAAACTCCCCTAAGGTGAAAATAATCTCTTTCTGCGTTTCCTCAATTTCTTTATTGAGATACAAATTGTCGACAGCGACAAGCACATTCATCATTAAGATGTCAATAAGCTTAGCTTCCCACTCGTCAATATCGTCCGCGCCCCGCAGATAAATAAAGCTTTCGTGGCCGTGCTTGCTGTAAAAGAATTTGCTGTACTCTCGTTCCGGCATGTGCCCCTGCTTAAACAATTCCAGCGTACAGGCGGAAAATAGTTGCATTATAGATTGGCCAACAATGCCTTGGTATTCGGTTGTAGCCGCCAGTACGAAAAAATCGCCGCCGATGTCCTTGGTTGCGATAAAACCGGAAATAGCGCTCCGGTCTTTCCCGATGTTTACCCGCAGCATGGCTGTAAGCTCGTGCAGGACACGTTCGGCGAGCTTGCGCATGGATTGTGCTTCAAGCAGCATGCTGGCAGAAGCCAGGATGCGCTCAAGCGCCCTTTTGTTGCTTTCGATCAGCATGATATCGCGATAGGCGCGCAGGGAAGAAGTCATGATCGTAAATAGCTTGGCGGCGGTCAGTTCTGTTTTTTCGCGGTAATCGTTAATATCATATTCGCGCACGACTATGGTTTCCGGTGCTTCCTGCGGCTGGCCGGTTCGCAGGATAATCCGGACAAACCGGTTATTCAGCTCTTTCCGGATGTGGGATATGATCTCAAGCCCCGCTTTTTCCCCCTGCATGACCACATCCAGCAATATTGCGGCAGTATCGGGGTGTTTGCCGATAAGTTCCTTCGCTTCGGCCTTAGAGTAAGCGCTGAGAAAAGAAAGTTTTTTGCCGTCAAAGGTGAAATCGGCTAAAGCCGCTCTCGTGGCTTTGTGGACGCTTTTTTCGTCATCGACGATTAGCACTTTCCAGGTGTTTTTTGGGGTATTCTCATCCGCGAACTGATAATAATCTTCCTCATCGGGGCTGCTGCCCCAAAGTGGCTGCTCTGTGTTCATACTGCTATTTCCTTTCTGCCGGAATTCGTATTACGAACGAAGCGCCGGCGCCCGGGGTGCCGGTATATTCGAGTGTGCCGCCGAGACGTTCCGTCACCAGTGACCTGACAACAAACAAACCTAAACCAGAATTGCCCCCGGCAGCATTTGACGTTACTTGTGGTTCAAATATCCGGTCGACGAGGGACGGCGGAATGCCCTGCCCGTCATCACGGTAAATAATTGTTAACATATTGTTTTCAACCGACGCTTCCAGGGACAGACTGCCCGAAACGCCGGGCGGGAAGGCGTGCGTCAGTGAATTGACGACAAGATTGCTGATGACTTGTGTCAGCGGTCCGGTATCAACAGAAACCGGCAAATTGTCAGGAACGCTGAGCGAAATCCTGTGGCCGGCTTGCGTCACGCGCGGCTGCAGGGCTTTAACCGTTTTGCGCAGATAATCGCCGAGATTTATTGTTTGCGCGGCAGCAGCCTCGCCAGCTGTTTCACGCTTAAAGTTGCGGATAATTTCGGCGGCATTTTCCAAGTTCGTCGCCAGTATCTCGCTTGCTTCTTTATAAACTGTTAAGTATTTATCCAAATCCGAGCGTTTCAGCTCACCGTTGCGAAAAAGTTCGCGCAGTTCGTCAACTTGGCTTTGCAAATGGCTGGCGGTGAGTATGCCGGAACCGATCGGCGTATTTACTTCATGCAGCAGTGCGGCAACGCGGTTTGTGTCACGGATTGCCGGCTGGGCATTGACCAGGCTTAGGGGACGAGCGGCTGCCGCAAGCTTGGCAGTTACGTTCGCCGGCGGCCGTGGACCGGATTTTAACGTAACGGTGCAAGCTCCGAGCAGGAATAGCAGGCTCCAGCCGGGGCTGTATTTCACCGGCTCTGCCAAGCCATGCGCCGGGAAAAATGGCAGGGCGGCATTTATTGCCAGTACTGGCAGCAAGGTTAGCAGCAAAAGTTCCCCCTGGCGGTTGTTTGACCGAACTGACCGGATTAGGGTAAGCGAACATAAAAAGAGCGTCGCGGCGCTTAACCCCATAAAAGCATTAAGTATGACCGCGCCGGAGAAAATGTTGGCGGCGACGCCGATAGCGCCTGCCGCCGCCAACATCTTGTGCGCGCGTTCGCACCAAGACAGCCGGCAGGCGGCCGCTTCTCCGGGGAAAGTTTCAGCAAAAAAGCGGCAGATGCCGGCAGGCACGAGGCATAGGGCAACAAGCGCAATATATTCCCATAAGACGGCGGAACTCATAACAAGGGCGCCGAGACCGCTGACGGCAATTACATAAATGCCTCCCAGCAGCGCGGCATGCATGAGAGGTAGGCAAGGCGCGCTATGGCAGGGAGTGACATAAGCGCAGATAAGTGCGCCGCCGCTCAGCATGAAAAAAAACAGGGTCAAGAGTGTTGCTTCAAACATTCTCTGCATCACGCTCTACTTTTGACATTCAATGCCAATTTCGACCTCAGCTGGAATTATCCTGCAAAAAGACTATTTTCTTGCGCAGCAAGAAGAGCGATTTTATCGTATAAGCAGGAATTCCGTCGAAAAAAGAGGAATTGTGTCAATATTAAATCAATTATTGTGGAGTTATTATGGATGTATATGTAGCGCGGCAGCCTATTTTCGACAGACGCAAGAATGTTGCGGCCTATGAGCTGCTTTTCCGTGGCGGCATAGCGAAAAACTGCTATGAAGCGAACGACGGTGACTGGGCCACGCGTTCGGTCATTGCGGACAGTTTTTTTGTTATTGGCCTTGACAGTCTCACCGGCGGCAAGCAGGCATTCATCAATTTTACTGCCAATATGCTGGCCAGAGAGGATATAACGGTATTGCCCAAAGACCGGGTGGTAATCGAGATTTTAGAGACGGTCGAGCCGAATGAAACTAACCTCGCGGCATGCCGGCGGCTCAAGCAGCTTGGGTTTACCCTGGCGCTGGACGACTTTGTTTTTGATCTTCGCTACCTGCCGTTCATAGAATTGGCGGATATTATCAAAGTGGACTTTTTGGCGTCAGATCCGGCTTACTGCAAGGCGGCAGTATCCAGCCGCCATTCAGGACGCCTCCGGTTCTTGGCCGAGAAAGTTGAAACGCCGGAGCAGTATGAGCTTGCGATTGATTTGGGCTACAGCCTGTTTCAAGGATATTTTTTCAGCAAGCCAGTTATCATGTCTGGGCAGGAAATTCCCACCTATAAACAAGCTGCTTTGCGGCTATTGCAGGAAATAAACCGGCCACACATCGAAATTGAGGATTTGGAAGCAATAATTCGGCGCGATGTGGCATTAACTTACAAATTACTGAAGTTTATCAATTCTTCAGCGTTTGGCCTTAAGTCATCCATACGTTCCGTCAAACAGGCGCTGGCGCTTTTGGGCAAACGGGAAATCATTAAATGGCTTTCGCTTTTGACGGCAAGAACAATTGCCGCAGACAAACCCAATGAATTGATTACCGCTTCGCTTGTCAAAGCAAGGTTCGGCGAATTGCTTGCCCGGGAAATTGGCCTGCAAAATCGCGATTCGGATATTTTTTTGCTGGGGCTGTTTTCCGGCATTGATGCCCTGCTTGACCGGCCGATGGATGAGATTATTCCCGGGCTGCCTCTGGCTGATGATATTAAACGGGCGCTTCTGGGCCAGCACAATATTTTTTATTTTATGCTTCAAAGCATGGATGCGTATGCAGCCGGCAACTGGAAAGCCTATGAGGAATATGCCGCTCATTTTAGTGCTGACAAATCCCTGATGCCCAGATTGTATCTGACAGCGCTTAAGTGGGTACATGAAACTGCTGAATAAAACAATAAAAAATCTCCTGCCGGTTTGGGCAGGAGATAGTTTTTTTTAATAGCGACGGCTTTTTTGGCTGAAGCAGTCCCGGCAATATACAGGACGGTCGCTGGTGGGACGGAAAGGAACTTGGGTCTGAACGCCGCAGCCGGCGCAGACAACATCATGCATTTCGCGTTGTTGGAAGCCACTGTTGCTGCGTCCGCCTAATCCCCCGCGATTGTTTTGCTGCTTGCGGGCAGCGCGGCATTCGGGGCAGCGGCCTGGTTCGTTAGTGAACCCCTTTTGGGTGAAGAAGTCTTGCTCCGATGCGGTGAAAACGAAATCGGCGCCGCAATCGCGGCAGTTTAAAGTTTTGTCTTGATTCATTTTTGAATCCTCCTCAAATTAATACCCAGAGTAGTGAATGGAAGATTATTCATCGGGCTTCCTCACCAGAGCTGGCTTGAGAAGGATAAATGACTAACTTCACTGACGAAAATACTGGGCCTTATTAACTATACTACGTTTTGGGCAAAAAGTAAAGCGCAATTTTAATTTTTGCGTGACGCAGCTAGCTATTGACTGTTCGGTCGGAGTGTGGTAATCTAATAAAGATTATTTACCGGCAGTTTGTTGCAAGCTTTGTAGGTTGGCATTAGCCCCGCTCGTCCTTCATGCTGACTCCGCTTTGGTAATAGTCGATGGTAATTTGCGGCTGCTGACGACTGGTGTCAGATTACCAAGCAATCAGAAGGAGGAACTGGAATGGAACAGCGAATTAAACAGCTATGCACACGCCTGAATTTTTTAGGCTACTGTACGTTTGAGATCAAAATCATGCTGCGCGAGGCAATCGGCAGCGCAAAGTTTAATATCGATGATGACAGTGTATGCACGACAGTCATTAGTGTACTGGAAAAGTACGAACGATTGGGCGTCGAGTACATGCAAAGCTACAGCAAGTAGCCTATGCTTATAAGCAAGCAGTGTGGTGTCACACTGCTTTTTATATTGCCCTAATACCGGTGCGGCGCCTCATTTTTGCCGTCTGCTATATCCCGCCCATACTTTTTTTCAAGGAAGGGAATTAAGCCCCCGGCCGACAAAATATCCATCACCGGTTCGGACAGTGGCGTTGCCTGGTAGGTTTCGCCGGTCGTAATGTTGGCGATTGTTCCTGTTTGCAAGTTTATGCTCAAGACATCGCCGTCGCTGATTTTATCCACTTCGGAACACTCGAGTACGGGCAGACCGATATTGACTGCATTGCGGTAAAAGATACGCGCAAAAAATTTGGCGACAATTGCCCCGACCCCCGCCAGCTTCAAGGCAATCGGCGAGGTTTCCCGGCTTGAACCCGGGCCGAAATTGTTGCCGGCGACCAATATCCCGCCAGGGGTTATTTTAGCCGTAAACTGCTCATCGACGCCTTCCATGGCATGCTGGGCCATAACTTCAAGCGACTTTTCCAGATACTGGGGTGGAGTGATGAGGTCGGTATTAATGTTGTCACCGTATTTTAAAACTTTTCCATGCAGTGTGAGCATAGTTAACCTCCTTCAAATTAAAGGGAAACAGTGATCAGAATTCAGGATGAGAGAGTGGCAATTTATCGCTCGCCTATTCTATATTCTGACTCCTGGCTTCTAAATTCTAATGTTTTCACAAATAATTACGCGGATCGGTTATTTTTCCAGCGATAGCCGCCGCAGCCACCGACGCCGGCGAAGCCAGGAAAATCTCCGCCTCTTTATGGCCCATGCGTCCGATGAAATTGCGATTGGTTGACGAGATTGCCCGTTCAGCCCGGGCAAGTATGCCGCTGTGCAGGCCGAGGCAGGCGCCGCAGCTTGGCGCTAAGATCATGGCTCCGGCTTCGGAGAGCGTTTCGATGATGCCGTCTTTTAGCGCCTGGTGATAGATAGAGCGGGAGGCCGCCGAGACGAGCATACGGACATCGGGATGAACCTTTTTGCCCTTTAAGATTTTGGCTGCTTCTGCCAAGTCGGCATAACGGCCGTTGGTGCACGAGCCCAAGTAAGCCTGATGAATGACTTCTCCTTCCGCTTCGGCAATATCTACCACCCGGTCAACCTCGTGCGGCAGCGCAATTTGCGGCGGCAGCTCGCTGGCGTCAAATTCCAGGCGTTCGCTAAATTGGGCATCCGGGTCGCTGTATAGCGGCGTTCCCTTGCTTGCGCCGATTTTCTCCAGATAAGCAAAGACTTTTTGATCGGGCGCTATGAGTCCCGTTTTGGCGCCGGCCTCGACAGCCATATTGGCGATAGTCATGCGGTCGTCGACGGTCAGATCCTCGATGCAGGAGCCGGTAAACTCCATGACCTTGTAGGTAGCGCCGGCCTGGCCGATTGCTTTGATGGAGCGCAGGATCAGATCTTTGGCATATACCCCTGTTTGCAATTTGCCTTTCCAGATAAGCAGCATGGTTTCGGGAACTCGCAGCCAAATCTGGCCGGAAACCAGCACGCCAAGCATCTCGGTGGAACCAATGCCGGTGCCGAAACAGCCGAAAGCGCCGGCGGTTGTTGTGTGCGAATCGGTTCCCACCATCAATGTGCCGGGAATGTCGAAGCCTTCTTCCGCCAGCACCTGATGGCAGGGGCCGAGGCCTTCATAATATTTGCTAATACCGTACTCTTTGGCCCAATTACGTGTGAACTGCAAGATTTCCGCTTGTGTAATATTGGCTGCCGGCGAATAATGATCCGAAATAATGACAACCTTTTCTTTGTCCCAGACACGATTGCCCAGTTTTTTAATTTGATCGGCTATAACCACCCGCGGGCCCAGCAGGTCATCCATCATCGCCGTATCCACATTTGCCCAGACAAAATCGCCGGGCTTGACGGTGCTTTTGCCGGATGCGCGGGCAATAATTTTTTCCGCCATTGTCATGCCCATTCTAAATATCAGCCTCCTGTTAATGTCCTCTCCTTATAGTTTATCATTTTCCCGGAAGTATTTGGATTTCATGCGGCAAAAGCCGGCGGCAAAAGGATAATCGGCAGAGAGAAGAGAATATTATAATGTGGAACAATGTGGAAGATTGGAGGGCGCCTTGTGTGGATTATGTGCTTTCTCAGTTTGCTCCGGGAACTTATGCGATAGCGATTGAAGATACAAACACCTGGGATATGCCGACATATACCAACTGCTATGTTTTAAAGCGTCAGGACGCAATTATCCTTATCGATGCCGGGCTGAGCGATTATCAGGCGCCGCTGCTTATGGCACTCACCGGGGTGGGTATTTCGCCGACTGACGTTACCCATATTCTGCTCACTCACGGGCACCGGGATCATGCCGAGGGCGCCGGAATATTCCGGCAGGCAAGGAAATTGATGCATAGCGCCGATCGGGCGCTGCTGCCAGACAGGCTGGCAAAGGATTTTGCATTCTATGATTTCCCGGAGCGCGCCGGGGTAGCGAAGCTTGCCGGTTTAGAAGGTCTGGAAGTCATTCATGTCAATTATCACAGCCCGGGCTCAGTGGTTATTTACGATTATTTTGCCAAAGCGATGTTTGCCGGCGACTTTTTCTGCTTTTTCGGCGAGGCTCTGCCGGATGGTGAACTGGTCGCATATAGCGAGCAAACCCGCCGTGAATCGTATCAATACGTGGCTGAACAGGCGGCGAGCGGCGAGGCTGGTTTTGCTGATTTCATGCAGGGATTGGCGCGGCTGCTGCCTTATCAGGCTGAATATTTTTGCACCGGGCACGGCGTTGTGCTGAAAGGCGAAATTCATGCCTTCCTTGCGAACCTGCAGCAAAGCGGACGCGGCTAGAAGTCTATTGCAAAACTCGTTTTTAAGCAAAAATGCTCAGTTTATTATCAGAACCGGAGACTGATGAAAAAGCTCCAGATGCTAGGCACGACGAGGATTTTCGCGGAGGCGTACTGGAGGTACGTTGGAGCGAAAACCCGCAGGAGTAACAACGCAGATGGACTTTTGCAGCAGTCTCCTAGCGCGCTGGCAGATACTTTACTAGGTAAAGAGAGGGATTTTTGTGGAATTCAAATTTGCTCACAACAACATTAACGTACTCGATTTGGAAAGAAGCTTGGCCTTCTATAAGGAGGCGCTCCGGCTTGTCGAGGTCCGGCGGGTGGAAAAACCCGGATTTACCCTTGTTTTTCTTGGCGACGGGCAGACGCCGCACAAGCTTGAGCTTACCTGGCTTAAGGACCGTACCGAACCGTACGACCTGGGGGATAACGAAATCCATATCGCGTTCACAACCAACGATTTCGCAACGGCATACGAACATCACCAAAAGATGGGCTGTATCTGCTATGAAAACAAGGATATGGGAATTTATTTCATTGAAGATCCCGATGGCTACTGGCTGGAGATTGTACCGGAGAGACGCTAGCAAAAGGGGTAATGTCCCTTCTGCTATTTAAGACAATAACCAAGGCGCGCAACGGATAAAAATATGATAGGCAGCAAATATCACACTATTCAGTAATAGTGGCAGAAAGTACAGGAGGCATTATGACGGTAAGAAAAGCAGAGCCCTATCGCATTAAAATGGTGGAACCAATTCGCATGATCTCCCGGGAAGAGAGAGTGGCAGCTTTAAAGGCCGCCGGCTATAATCCGTTCGCTCTGAAATCGGAAGACGTATATATCGATCTTTTAACCGACAGCGGTACCGGCGCCATGAGCGACCGCCAATGGTCGGCTATGATGATGGGCGATGAGGCGTATGCCGGCAGCAGGTCATTCTATAAAGTCAAAGACGCCGTAAAAGATATTTTTGATTACAATTATTGTCTTCCAACCCACCAAGGGCGCGGGGCCGAGCAAGTGCTTTTCCCTCACCTGATTAAGCGCAAGGGCCAGTATGTGTTAGGTAATATGCATTTTGACACAACGATGGCTTGGATTGAACTCAATGGCGCTGTGCCTGTAAACCTTGTCATTGACGAGGCTTTTGATACGCAAACAGAGCATCCGTTTAAAGGCAACTTTGATTTAGCGCTTCTGGAAAGCTTTATTGCGGAAAAAGGCGCCGAAAACATTGCCTTTATTATTGTAACCGTCACCTGCAACTCTGCCGGCGGACAGCCTATATCAATGGAGAATATCCGCGGGGTAAAACGGATTGCCGACCAGTATGGCATCAAAATCAACTTTGATTCGGCCCGTTTTGCTGAAAATGCCTATTTTATCAAAAAACGCGAACCGGGATATGCGGATAAAAGCATTAAAGAAATCGTCCGCGAAATGTACGCGATGGGTGATTTCTTAACCATGAGCGCCAAAAAAGATGCCATCGTCAATATGGGCGGCCTAATTGCCATCAAGGATGACGCCGAGCTTTTTGCGGCGGCCAGCGCTTCTTGCGTGCCCATGGAAGGGTTCGTAACCTATGGCGGCCTGTCAGGCCGGGATATGGAAGCGCTCGCGGTAGGTTTGCAGGAAGGCTTGGACGTAGATTATTTGGAAAGCCGCATCGGCCAGGTAGAATACCTTGGCGAAGAGCTGCGGAAGCGCGGTATTCCTATCCAGTGGCCGGTAGGCGGTCATGCTGTTTTTGTTGATGCCGGCAAGATGCTTCCCCATATTCCGGCAGAGCAGTTTCCGGCGCAGGCACTGTGTAACGAGCTGTACATCGAAGCGGGAGTTCGTCCGGTAGAGGTAGGATCGCTGCTTTTGGGACGTGATCCCGTCACCGGCGAACAGAGAAAAGCCGGCGTGGAATTTATGCGTTTAGCCATTCCCCGCCGCGTCTATACCGATCGCCATATGGACGTGGTGGTCGATGCCCTGGCGAATATTATGAAGCGCCGCGAGCAAATAAAGGGCTTAAAGTTTACCTATGAACCCAAGGTATTGCGGCATTTCCTCTGCCGGTTAGCACCGGTCGAAGATTAACAGGGCATACCTAGCCCCAGGATGGCGAGGAGAAGGCCTGATTTTAATAATATTGCGGCAATATCTGCGCATGTCCGCCTGACGTTTGGTTTAGGCGGTCTTTCTTTATTTGTCGGGAATTTACTGTTTTACGCTAATGCGAATATTTTATCCGTACAATTTCAAATTGCTAATTGTCTGTTTCTTTCGTAAGGTGTAAGGTATAATGAAAATAACTCTAAAGCTCTTACAAATTCATTTCAATCCGGGGGGAGCTGCTCATGCTAAACAAGGAAATAAAAGAAAAATTGCGCGCTATTGTTGGAACTGAACATGTTCTTGACGCAAATCTTGACCGTTTTGGCTATTCGTACGATTCATCTTTTGTGCCTCTGCTGCCGGCCAATAAACCCGATGTGGTTGTTCGTCCTCGCACAACGGCGGAAGTCGCGGCAGTCATGGCCCTGGCGAATGAACATTCCATTCCGGTTACACCGCGCGGCGCAGCCAGCGGCCGTACGGGCGGCAGCATTCCGCTGGCCGGGGGTATTTCGCTGGCGCTTGACCGCATGACCAGCATTGTGGAATTTGATGAAAAGAATATGATGGTGACAGTCGAGGCTGGGGTACGCACCATTGATCTTTATAACTTTGGCGCCGAAAGAGGATTGTTTTATCCGCCCGACCCCGCCAGTTGGAAGTTTTCGACCATTGGCGGCAACATTGCTGAAAATGCCGGTGGCATGCGCGCTGTGAAATACGGTGTGACTACCAATTATGTCATGGGCCTGGAAGTGGTGCTGGCCGACGGAACAGTCATCCATACCGGCGGTAAAGCTATCAAGAACGTGACCGGCTATGATCTTACCAGCCTGTTTACCGGATCGGAGGGTACGCTCGGTGTTATTACCAAAGCTATCTTACGGCTTATTCCCATGCCCAAGCTTCGCAATACGCTGCAGCTTATGTTCCCTTCGCTGGATGACGCCTGCAATACGATTCACAAGATGCTGCAGTCAGGAGTGATACCGGCGGCAGCTGAACTGATGGACAAAACCTGTATCCAGGCTGTGGCTCGTCATCGCAAAATGGATATCGACCCGGCGATTGAGGCCTGCGTGGTTATAGAAATTGATGCCGATGACACTGAGGCTTTGGCAAAGCAAAGCAAACAAATCGAGGAAATTGCCAAGTCGTTTTATGTAGTCGAAGTACGTATCGCTGCTTCGCCGCAGGAAGCGGAAGATATCTGGGCCATTCGCCGCGGTCTCAGTTCGGCGGTAGGCGCCATGGCGCCAAACCGCCTGGGCGAGGATATATCAGTGCCGCGCGACGCCTTCCCCGAAATTGTACGGCGCATTCGCGGCATTTCCGAAAAATACCGGCTGCCGATCGCCGTATACGGGCACGCGGGAGATGGTAACATTCATCCATCGGTGCTTTGTGACCTGTCGAATGAGGAGGAAGCGGCGCGGGTGCACCAGGCGGTTGACGAAATTTTTGCGGCAGCCTTGGCAGTGGGCGGAACTTTATCCGGCGAACACGGCATAGGCATCACCAAGCGGGACTATATCGTGAGTGCGCTGGGTGAGGGCGGCGTTCGGACGCTCAAAGCGATTAAGCAAGCGCTGGATCCGAAAGGCATCCTAAATCCGGGGAAAATTTGGAACTAAATACAATTAAAGGAGTAACAGCATGAAGAGTACAGGCAAACGCGATCGTTTACAAGACGTGCATGATATTGTAAGCCAATGCGACCGTTGCGGAACCTGCCTGCCAGTCTGCCCGCTGTTTGGCGTAAAAGACGTGGAGGCAGCCAGCGCCCGAGGCAAGAACAATATCGCCCGCGCGCTGGCGCAGGGCGGGCTTGATGCTACTCCGGATGTGCTGGCTGCCGTTAACTTCTGTTTGCTATGCCGCGCTTGCGTTGATACCTGTCCGAGCAAGGTAAAGACAGATGAGGCCATGATGGCCGTTCGCCAGTATTTTGCCGATGCAACCGGCGGCGCAGGCATCAAATATAAGGCGTTGGGCAGTGTGCTCAAAAACAGGACGATGGTAAAGCTCGCATCGGGGGCGCTGAAGGTGATGAAGCGTGTGGGGATTAACCGCTTGGCCCCTTACGGCATGGCGCCGTCAGAGTTCACCCGCGAAGAATATTTGGCCAGATTTGCCGGACCGGCTGCCCTGGGCGCGGCTGCGCCGGCTTCTCCGGCCACGCTCTCGGACAATACGAAAGTTGCTTATTTTTACGGCTGCGGCATGAAAATGATGTTCCCGGAAGCCGCTAAACAGACGGTGGCAATTTTGTCGACCCTGACGGAACCGAAGCTGGTCGACAATGTATGCTGCGGTTTGCCGCACCTTGCTCATGGGCAGAAGGAAGATTTTCTGGCGCTGGCTAAAGAAAACATCCGCCTGTACGCAGAGGCGGATGTGGTGGTCAGTGAATGCGCCAGTTGCAGCAGCATGCTCAAACACACGGCGCAGTATCTTGCCGGCGACCCGGAATGGGCTGACCGCGCAAACGCTTTCAGCCGCAAAGTAATGGGCTTTACTGAATATCTGGTCAAGGCAGGCTACAAGCCGCGGCAGAAAGTGGATGCGACAATAACATTCCACGAACCGTGTCACCTAGGGCGTGGCCAGGGCATCAAAAAGCAGCCGCGGGAGCTTCTGCAAGCCGCAAGCAATTATGTGGAAATGCCTGGCGCGGACACCTGCTGCGGCGGCGCCGGAACCTTTCATATGGATTACCCGGAAATTGCCGGCGTGGTTTTGGATAAGAAACGGCAAAACATTGAAAAAACAGGCGCGGCAATCGTTGTAACCGAATGCCCGGTTTGCCTGGTGCAAATGGCCAAAGCTGCCGAAAAAAGCGGCAAATTCCGGGCGATGCACATCAGCCAGGTTTTGTAGTCAGCAGCGAAAATCGGCCGGTTTGCCGTGAAGCCGGAACGGCAGACAGCGAGATAAACAGTAATGCCACTGCTAGGGCAGTGGCATTACTGTTTATCTTAGAATATTTCCGGCGATAACCATTCGCTGAGCTTGATTGGTGCCTTCATAAATTTGGGTGATCTTGGCGTCGCGCATCATGCGCTCGACCGGGTACTCGCGGCTGTAGCCGTAGCCGCCGAAAATCTGCACGGCGTCAGTAGTAACTGACATCGCGGCATCAGAGGCGAACATTTTCGCCATAGCGGCTTCTTTGGCGTAGGGCAGGCGGTTGGTCTTATGATATGCCGCCCGGTAGGTTAAGAGGCGCGCTGCTTCCACTTTAGTGGCCATATCGGCCAGCATGAAACTGATGGCCTGATTGCTGGCGATCGGCTTGCCGAACTGCACGCGCTCCTTGGCATACTTTATGGCGGCTTCGAGTGCGCCCTGGGCAAGTCCTACGG
>JAOACF010000028.1 GCA_026417995.1 Negativicutes bacterium | reverse complement strand
TTCGGAGACGGCTTCCCGCAGTTCGCAATAAAGATCCGCCGGAATATATACGTCACGGAAGCGGCCGTCCTTGACCAACATGGCGATGGTCTTCGGATCTTTTCGGTCATTTTTCGTCGGGCTGTTGTCATCCAGTTCACGCGTGCACTTGACGTGAAACGGGTTTACAATCCCCAGACGGTGCCCTTTGCTTTGCAGGTAATCGCCCAGCGTGAACCAGTAGTGCCCGGTAGGCTCAAAGCCTACGATGGCCTCGGTTTTCCCTTTTCGCCCCATAATCTCTTGCATCCACTCATCAAGGGCCTGATACCCTTGTGCTGTGTTGCTAAACCGGAGCAGTTTTGCCAGCTCGATCCCCCTGTTGTCAAAAGCTCTTGCATAGTGCAATTCCTTGCCGATGTCAATTCCTACCACCAGAGTGTAATTTTGGATTTGCAAAATCTTTTCATTTTGTGTACGCTTCAATGTAGGACGCCTCCTCAATATTTTGGTTTTGTGCCTTTCGTGGCTTGATCAGCACATTGCCATTGTATTGCCAGGCGTCTCTTTTTTCAAAGGTCATTTTTCGTCGCTACAGGAATGCCCCTACATCCAATAAAACTGCCAGGTGGTAACAATGAGAGAAACAATAGCCAGCCGCAGGTTGACCGTAGATAGCGGATGCTTAAGTTTAACCAGGGGGTTAAGCAGATGAGCAGTACGTTCAAATTCAGTGCCACCGGCCAAAGCGCTTACTGCGTAATTGGCAAGTGGTCCGGCAAAGAGAACAAGCGCTGATTGCGCGGCGGCAAATTCCCGCATAGAAACAGTACCGAATGCTCCGGCGGCAATCACTGCGTCAACCGAAATTTTTAAAAAAATGACCATGATGATCCTTCCAGCTTCATGGACTAATGCAGCCACGAGCACATAGTGCGGATACCTGATACCGGTCAGGCAGATTGTCATCCATAAACCAATAAAATCAACGGTAAGCATATAAAATTACCCTTTAGGATTGAAAAGCACTGCCATGATAAAACCAAAGGCAATAGCCGCGCTCAAACCAGTCGCGGTCGCCCTGAGCGCCCCGCTGAAAATGCCCCAAAACCCATACTTCCCAATATCCTCCAATGTACCGGACACCAAAGAATGCCCAAAACCCGGCAATGGTACAGTCGCACCGGCACCGGCAAGCTCTACCAATGGCTGATACAGGCCCATGCCGCTCAAAATCGCGCCGGACACGACAAACAAGACCAGGACATGCGCCGGCGTTAGTGGCGTCAAGTCCATAAGCAGCTGCCCTATTACACAGATAAGCCCGCCAATCACGAAAGCCATCAGATATTTCTCCAAATAAATTCCTCCTAGCTTTCAATTGCAACAGCATGGGCAATACATGGTATTGATTCCTTCTGCTGATAAGATACCGGGGAGTGGAGACTTCCGGTACAGGCAAGCAAGATCCGTTTCCATCTTCCGCGCCGCATCTCTTTATAGATGTGGCCGCAGAAAGCTAGCGCTGAGCTTGCACAACCGCTTGCCCCGGAATGAACATCTTGTTGGTCAAAGTAAATCATTAACCCGCAATCTTCATAATTGCCGCTGATATCATAGCCCTTCTCCTGCAGCAATTCAATAGTTAACTGCTTGCCAATGGCGCCAAGATCACCGGTAAAAATCATGTCATAATACGCAGGTTGTTTACCGGTATCCGCAAAATGACAATACAGCGTATCGGCTGCTGCAGGCGCCATTGCCGGTCCCATGGCATTTGGGTCTTTAATGCCGATATCCACAACTTTACCGATAGTTGCCGCCGTTATACGCGGCCCCTGTCCGTTAGCGCTTAGAATGGCTGATCCGGCGCCAGTGACTGTCCACTGCGAAATTGGCGGGCGTTGCACACCAAGCTCGGTGGGAAAACGGTACTGCCGCTCGGCTGTATCGTGGAGACTGGAAACCGCAATTGCAATTGTCTCGCCAAATCCACCGTCCAGCAGCACCGCACCAAGTAGCAGGCTTTCGGCAAAAGTGGAACAAGCGCCATAGAGGCCAAGAAAAGGCCGTTCCAGTCCCCGAATGGCGAAATGTGTAGACATTAACTGGTTTAACAGATCTCCCGCCAAGATATAATCAATGTCCGGAATGGTTATCTTGCTTTTCTTGGCAGCCGTTTCTATGGCTGTTCGCAACATGAAGGATTCACATTGTTCCCAGCTTTCATGGCCGTGAATATTATCCTCCAAAATCTTATCGTAGGTATCGCCCAGCTTTCCCTCCCCTTCCATTGGTCCGGCGACAGTAGCCGTCTCCAAGATATAAGGCGGCGAAGCAAAACAAATACTTTGTTTTCCTGTTTTTTTCTTCATTTAATTTTCCTACCCCATTAGCCAGCGTATAAATCCTACCAGCATTGCTGTAACAGTTCCATATACAATAACCGGACCGGCAATAGTAAACATTTTTGCGCCTACGCCGAAGACATAACCTTCTCGCTTCCACTCCATTGCTGGCGCTACGATCGAGTTGGCAAATCCGGTTATAGGGACAATCGAGCCCGCGCCGGCAAGGCGACCCAGTTCATCATAGACGCCAAGTCCGGTAAAAAACGCCCCCAGAAATATCAGCACCGCCGAGGTTGGGCCTCCCGCATCCTTTTTGCTAAAACCGATACTGACGAAATAATCCTGAATATACTGGCCCAGCGTGCAAATAAGTCCGCCAATGATAAATGCCCAGATTATATTCTTAAAAATTGGCGGTTTCGGCTTAACCTGATTAAACCGCTCCTGGTAATTCTGTTTTTCCTTCTCTTTTATGGTCACCTGACCACCCCTGTCTTATTGTTGCCAGCGTCTTTCGTAAACATGCACAAAGGAAGAGTGCCTTACGGCACTCTTCGCTCAGGTTTAATGATGTACGTGAAAAGCGACCTTTACGTCTGCTTTGTATTCGGCAATACGTCCATCCTCGATATTGGCGGTAAAGTTGGTCACTTCTACGCCGAGAATATGATCGATGGTTTTTGCTGCCTCTTTGACTGCGTTGTCGACTGCGTCAGTCCAGTTCTGGTTGGATGTGCCAACAAGCTCAATTACTTTTACTACACCCATCGTAGTTGCCTCCTCTAATATGAACTTGATTATATTATGAACAAAATTAGACGGATTTATGCTCGCCGTAAAAATACATTACTTGTTTGGCTCGTGCAGGTGCCTTCTTGGGAAAATCATCAAACAAGTAGTACCACACCAACGTCCCGGAAAGAGCCACAAGAATGGTCACCAGGAGCAATACTGCCGGTTTATGCCTAAGCATAATTATTCACCTCATTTGCTAGTATGTCCGCACAAGCAAAAAAAATAACCCCGCTTACGGGGTCTGCAAATATTCCCGGATCAATTTTAGCGCATGCTTTTCAATGCGTGAAATCTGTACTTGCGACAAGCCAATAAGCGCCGCAATTTCGGCCTGTGTTTTATCCTGGAAAAAACGCAGTTTAATCACCAGGTTTTCTTTCGGGGGCAGCCGTGACAGCACCTCCTGTAGCGCCAATTTTTCAAAGTAGATACTATCCTGACCGTCTTCGTACTTAATCTGGTCGATAATCGCTATGGGATCGCTATCGTCATGAAAGGCGCTTTCATACAATGAAGTCGGAGCCTGAATCGCTTCCAGCGCCGAAACAATTTCCTGCGGCGCGAGCGCCAGTTCCTTGGCGACTTCCGTAATTGTCGGCTCTCTCCCCAATACTCCCTGAAGTCTTTCCTGCGTCCGGTGTACCTTGAATGCTAATTCTTTCACAGGGCGGCTGACTTTTACCGGATTGTCGTCCCGAATAAAGCGGCGTATCTCGCCAATTATCATCGGTACAGCATAAGTGGAAAATTTTACGCTGAAATTGCAATCAAAGCGGTCTATCGCTTTAATCAGACCAATAGAGCCAATCTGAAACAGGTCATCCCATTCATATCCCCTGTTTGCAAAACGGTGCACGATGCTGCGCACTAGGTTAAGATTACTTTCCAAAATAGCTTCTTTTGCCGCAGTGTCTCCTGCTTGGGCCCGCCGGATCAATTCTCTGAACTCTTGATCGCTGAGCATGGTCATTCACCTAATGAGCATTCGCGTTACTGATTTTTTTTACCATTCTTACTGTCGTTCCCTGCCCAGGAGCTGATTTGACTTCAAGTTCGTCCATAAATGATTCCATAAAAACAAAACCCAGTCCCATCCGCTCAGGGTCGCTGGAATAAGAAGGCTGGCGGGCTTGTTCGATATCCTCGATGCCTACACCATAATCAGTTATGATATATTCCAGCTTGTCCGCGTACAAATTCATAATAAATTCAATTTCCCCTTTACCACCTCGGTATCCATGAATCACAGAGTTGGAAACCGCTTCGGAAATAGCCACTTTGATTTCATCGATTTCATTTAAAGTTAGTTCGAGCTGCGCGGCGAAAGCAGCGGCAGTAACCCTGGCAATACCGACATTTTCGCTCAGGCTGGTAAAGCGCATAAAAAAATGATTTCTGACCGTCATACTTCCTCCTCCTATAAGCTCTCTAACGCCTGATTTTCAGTATCATAAATATGTACAACTTGCAGCAGTCCCGATAATTCAAAAACTTTCGCAATACGGGGATGAGCATGCGCAGCCAGCAGCTTGCCCCCTAACTGATTGACTTTTTTATAGCGGCCGAGGATGACGCCCAACCCTGAGCTCTCTATCCAGGAGACCCCTTTCCACTTGCGCCGCACATTTTTTACGCCACTTGAGGCAAGCGCATCATCAATTGAATTTTTAAATGCCTCGGCGGCGTGCATGTCGATTTCGCCTTCCAGCCTTACTACCAAAACGCCTTGTTTTATGCTAGTTATTAGTCTCAAAAAGATACCCCCTAATTTTCTAACTACTAAGACATTCGTTAAAAGGAAATATTTTCCTCTTTATAGACATAAAAAAAATGCGGCCAAAGCCGCTATCGTGATACAGAGAATAAATTAGTGATCATAGTTTGCAAAATCTTCAAGAATCCGGCTTTCGGTATAGAACGATCAGTGACAAGATCCACTTTGCCAACTTCCTTGCCATCCTTTAATACGACAAGCTCGCCATATTTCTCGCCTGCCTGCACCGGCGCACTGACAATATTTTTATCGGTAACTACCCGCTTCTGGAGATTCTTTTGCTGTCCTTTCGGCAACACAATTGACAGTTTCTCTTTAGCTACCAATTGCAGTTCTTTTTCTTCACCCTTGGTAACTTTCAAGCGTTCTACTACTATTCCCTTATCCACAATATGTGCCGCGCTGAAATTGGCAAAGCCCCAATCCATCAGCTTCATACTTTCCCTTAAATGTGATCGGGGATCAGGTGTGGCGAATACTGCGGAAATAAGGCGCAGTCCGTCACGCTTGGCGGTTCCAACAAAACAATATTTTGCTTCTTCGGTCCAACCGGTTTTTAATCCATCCGCGCCGGGATACCACCATAAGAGCTTATTGGTGTTTACCAGCCAGTTCTTGCCGTTGCGCAACCAGTGCTCTTTTATGCCTACCAGCTCCATATATAACGGATGATTCAGCGCTTCTTTGGCAATCAGCGCCGTATCATATGCACTCATATAATGATCTGTCGCCGGCAGACCATTTACGTTAGCAAAATGAGTATTAGCCAGACCCAAGCTTTCCGCCCGTTTATTCATGGCATCCACACCGGCTTGCTCGGAGCCATAAATGTGTTCCATGATTGCTACGGCGGCGTCATTAGCGCTCACGACAGCGATAGCGGTAAGTATTTCTTGTACCGTCATTTTTTCGCCAGGTTCCAGCCAAATTTGCGATCCACCCTGACACCACGCGTTTTCACTGGTTATTACTTCATCCGTAAGCTTAATCTTTCCCTGCTCCACCGCCTCTACTGCCAATAAGAGTGTCATAACCTTGGTAACGCTGGCTGGCGGCAGCCGCTTGTGCGGGTCTTTCTCGAACAGGATCGTTCCATTTTCATCCATGAGTACCGCCGAAACCGCCGAGGTATCAATGGCCGATGTCCTGGCTTTAGCCTGCTGGGCAAGCGCCAACTGAACGGAACTGCAGGCAATTAGTGCAAAGCAAAGAAACATAATTAGCAGAAAATGGCGGGATCGGTACATGAAATCACTCCTTTCTTTCTTTATTTTTTATGTTGTCCAAGAGCATTCGGCATTACACTGGAAATAGAATCAAAAGAACAAAGAACCGGCAAGCGCCGGTCCCTCAAATTGCACTAAGACAATTCTTACTAATAAATTTTACTTACTTTCATGCTCCACAACCCCTAAAATCAACGGTTTTTTCGGTGGACGCCTGTCATCAATCGAAAAGGCGCTGGCGACAAACCGCCTGGCTTCCTCAAGTTGGGAGGCATCATTAAAAAACAGTTTTGCCAGCGGATCGCCTGGCCTTGCAGCGTCGCCGACGCGTCGCGTGAGAACAATGCCGGCACTTAAATCGAGCGGCTGATTCTTATACAATCGTCCGGCACCCAGAAGTACTGCGGCATAACCGATCCGTGCCGGGTCAATAGCAGTCACAAAACCCGCCTCCTGGCTAGTAATTACAGCCGAGAGTTTTGCCCGCGGCAAAAGTTCTCGTCTGGTGATAATTTCAGGATTGCCATTTTGCGCCTGAATAAACTCGGCAAATTTGGCAAGAGCCGCTCCGGATGCCAGAACGGTCTGCAGCATTTCTCGCCCTTCTTCCAACTCCCGGACACGGCCGGCTAAACGCAACATATGTGCGCCTAATGCCAGGCATACATCCCTAAGTTCCGGACATCCCTGTCCGGAAAGAATGTCGATCGCCTCTTCGACCTCAAGACTGTTGCCCACCGCCATGCCTAGCGGTTGTTCCATATTGGTAAGCACAGCAACGGTTTCCCGATTGACAATACGCCCAATTTCTACCATCAGCCGTGCCAGCGACAGGGCATCTTCATAACGTTTCATAAAAGCCCCGGCCCCGACTTTAACATCCAGAACAATTTTATCAGCGCCGGCGGCAATTTTCTTGCTCATAATTGAAGAAGCGATCAGCGGAATGCTTTCCACTGTGCCGGTTACATCCCGCAGGCTGTAAATTTGCCCATCAGCAGGCGTCAAGTTCAGGCTTTGGGCCATAATGGCCAGACCGTGTTTAGCTACATTGCCGATAAAGGTTGCCCGGTCAAGTGTTACGTTAAATCCGGGTATGGCCTCCAGCTTATCAATTGTTCCTCCGGTAAAGCCTAGTCCGCGTCCTGACATTTTCGCGACCGGCACGCCTGTGGCGGCTACGAGCGGCGCCAAAATCAGCGTCGTTGTATCGGCTACTCCTCCCGTACTATGTTTATCCGCCTTAATTCCGGGTATGCCCGACAGATCAAGTATTTCGCCTGATTTTACCATAGCCATGGTCATAGCCGCCGTTTCCGCTTCTGACATCCCCCGGAAGTAAACGGCCATCAGCCAGGCCGACATTTGGTAGTCGGGAATTTCCCCTTTGGTGTAGGCATTGACTATCCATTCGATCTCCGCCGCTGTATGTTCTTCATCATTGCGTTTGGCATGAATCAAATCAAGTATCCGCATGGCCGTCATCACTCCCTTATGCTCAAAAAGTCCGCATATGCGGACTTTTTATAGTTACCCCGAGTTTTCTATCTTATGCGCGCGGATGCGCTTTCTCATAAACCTCTTTCAGCCGGTTTTTGGTCACATGCGTGTAAATTTGCGTAGTCGAGATATCAGCATGGCCGAGCATTTCCTGGACAGAGCGCAAATCAGCCCCATTCTCCAGCAGGTGAGTAGCGAAAGAATGGCGGAGTGTATGCGGCGTAATCTCTTTCATAATATTAGCTTCGCGTGCATAGCGCTTGATGATCTTCCAAAAGCCCTGCCGCGTCAGACGATTGCCATGATGGTTTACGAACAACGCAGCCTCATCATAGGTTCGGACTAGCTTCGGCCGGCCCTTGTTGGTATATTCCTGAACACATTTTGCCGCGATGGATCCCAACGGCACGATCCGTTCTTTGGCGCCTTTGCCATAGCATTTTATATAGCCCATATCCAAATTAACATCGGAAATATTCAGGGAGATTAGCTCTGAAACCCGAATGCCTGTCGCGTATAACAGTTCCAACATCGCTTTGTCGCGGAGGCCTGTAGGAATATATGTATTGGGCTGCTTTAAAAGTTCTTCAACCTCAGCAATGGTCAAGATCTTCGGCAGCTTCTTTTCCAGCTTGGGAGATTCCAGATTAGCCGCCGGATCTTTTTCCAGATAACGCTCCCGGACAAGATATTGATAGAAGGACTTGATGGCGGCGAGGTTACGGGATATGGTTGATACCGCACGTCCTTTCGATTGGAGAGAATTCAAATAGGCGAGGATGGTATTGCGATTTGAGTCTTTTACAATATCAATCTGACTGCCGGATAAATACGACTGAAATTGCCGCAGATCCCTGCCATATGATTCTAATGTGTTTTGCGCCAAGCCCCGCTCCACCGCCAGATAGTTGATAAACTCATTTACGTAACTATCCATCATAACCACCCTTTTTTTCTCCCCAAATTATCTAATAATAAACCTTAGCGGCATATCAATGGTGTTCCTATTCCACACAAATCTCATATTTCCTTTCATTTCCTGGCAAATTGCAGCGTATTTTTACACATTTTCGTCATCTTTTATGTTACCGAAACATTCTGCTCAAAGATTTCCACGCGAAGCGGCTTTTCGTGAAATTGATCGCGCGGTTTGGGATCCAGTTTATCAATATCAGACAGCAGTCCCGCAAGTTTTGGCAAAATATACAGAAGCAATACGAGCAGCAGTATGATCCTGCATAACATTTTGGATTTTCGGATTATATTTTTTACGGAGAATAAGGCAACCAACAAAATCCCCCCGGATGCTTTTACTATTCCATATTTACTCTAGTTAGCAGCAAAATATGCCTAAATTATGTAAAAGCCCAGACAGAATTATGCCGTCAATCGGTAACAAGCAAACCCGCTACCAGTTTCATAAAGACCGGAGACACATAAGCTTCAATCGCTGCGGAAACAATGAGCAGCAGCAGCATGGTAAAGCAAATGGCCGTATAGCCGATTGAATTATACAGCAGATTGTTTTTTCCCTGAGATTTGCGTTTCATGAGCATAAGGGAAAAGGAAATGGCAGAAACCCCCGCGATTAAAAGTGCCGGAATCGCAAAAAAGTTATGCGGCAAAACCGATGCCAGGGCAAATAGCAACCCTCTGGCCACATATTCGTCAACCAAAAAGCCGACAGTAAAGCCAATAACAAATCCACGGGTAAAGACAATAAACAGCACGAACGGAATGCCTACTATGGTAAAGCCCAATAGCCAGATAAGCCCAATTGTTTTTAGGTTATTGAGAACCAGTGTTGTAAATAGGGCATGCGTATCGCCCGGATTATAACCCGCCGGACTGTTCAGGCGATGAAACAGTATCGATAGGTAGTTAATCAGTTCGCTTTTTTGCTCCTCAGGCAAGGTCTTAACGGCAAATGCACCAACTACTACGCCAATAACCAGGATAAGGATAATGAAGAAATAGGAAACAATATTGGCCCGTAAATACTCAGCGGCGTTTTGCCGAAAACAACCCAGCATTGCCGTGTCCTCCCTGTTAGCTCATTGCTACAATGTATGCCACGCCAAGCGGGTTTATACCGATTGTCCCGCTTACATTTTTGTTAACCGCCCATATACGCCGCCACCACCTTCAACGATACCAGACTCACCGCGCCGGGCGGCAATTAGTTGTTCAGCAATCCTGGCGCCTATAACTGTGGCCAGTTCCGCCTCAGATGCCTGATGAATAACATTCATTTCGGTACCGAAATGCTTGAGTAATTTTTGTAGTGTTTTGCCACCAACGCCAGGTATAAACTCCAGTGGGATTTGATAAAAATAAGGCGGCCGGTGCTCTGGATGGACAGGTGTTTCACTGTCGGCTATTTGGCTGATCCGGTCGAGAACGCCATGTACGATTTTAGCGCTACCGCAATATGGGCATGTTTGCGGCATAATGTCGCTAGTCAACTGGCTGCTGCATACCTGGCAACAAGTACGGTGATACTTGCCTAAACGAGGATTGAGTCCGTAATTGGCAGTAATGCCCCGTCCCCATTTACGGCTTAACGCGTAAAGACATTCTTGGAACGCAGGCTCTTCAGCCTCAATAATAAAATATTCCCGGGCGATTTTATCAAGCGAATGAGCGTCAGAATTGGTAACAAAGGAAAACGGGGCAAGCTCACTGATGCGGTCCGCCATAAAGGTATCTGCGCTAAGTCCCAGTTCTACCGCCGTAAGCGCATTCGCTTCTTTTTCGGAAACAATCTGCATAAGGCGGTCAGTGCAAGCACCGAACAGGCTTTTGTGTGGCGTAAAAATATGCGCTGGAATAATAATGGCCTCATAGCCGGCAGCAATCGCGACTAATTGCCGCAAAGGCATGTGCGCATTCTGCGAGCTAATGTGAATATTGCGGATGTGGCGCGACATGTACTGCGAAAAATCCTGCATTGTCTTAAAATCGGGCAGATAAATTAGAGTATGTGCCAAGCCTCCTGTCGGCTCGGCGGTTTCAATTTCGGCCCCTGGCAGTAGTGTGACGCTATCGTTATACCGGTATCCTCCCCCAGGCAGCAAACGAAGTTCACCGCTTGCCTCCATCCGCTTAAGATCCTCCAGAACGAGCGGCGACAACGCGTCGACAATGCCGATTATCTGCATTCCTTTGCGATCGGCCGCCTCTCGCAGAATATTCCGCACTGTCAATTGGCGAGATGTGGGAATTTTTACCCATTTTCCCTGCTCATTAATACCGACATGAATGTGTAAATCAACGAAATACCGTTTCATATCAAAACACCTGCAAGATACAGCCCGAGTTGCGTTTTGGCATCGCGTATCTCGCCACTGCTGAGCATGTATTTAAGCTGCGCCGGCGTAAGAATTTCTATATCAATGAATTCGTCCTCGTCTGTTCTTTGCTTAGCAGGGGTCAGGCCTTGCGCCGCATAGATATGCATAATCTCGTCCGTAAAACCCGGCGTAGTATAAACAGTTGACAAGTGCCGTAAGACGCTCGCCTGATAACCGGTTTCTTCCTCTAACTCCCGCGCGGCACAGCATACAGGGTCTTCTCCCTCATCCAACTTACCAGCCGGGATTTCCAGCAGAACCTGCCCGGCAGCGTGTCGGTATTGCCGTACCATGATGACCCGTCCATCCTCACAAAGCGGCACAACGGCGACCGCTCCCGGATGGACCACAATCTCGCGGGTGCTGACCGCACCGTTCGGTAGCTCTACCTCATCCAGTCGCAAACTTATCATACGGCCGTTAAATATTTTGCGGGAGTTTATTACTTTTTCTGTCAGGCGGTCATTCAACTATGTTTCCTCCTTGTATAAATTTGGTTAACGAGACATACAGTAGTCTAGGGGGGATATTCATGCGCATTATTTATTTTGAGAACGGCTTCTATTTTATTGGTAAGGTAAAAGAGCTATTAATTTGCCTGGCGGCGCAAAAATTCCGTTCCTAACCGAAAAAACCGTGGCATTACCACGGTTTTTGAATGCCTATTCCATCCAAGGATATTGTGTATAGGGTCTGAGGATAAAAACAGGGCAATCCAACGTGATATTGCCATCTAACCAGTGCGGAACTACGACCCAGGCCACCGGCAAGTTCAGGTGTTTAGCCGCAGCGTCCACCGTGACGTACCCGGCAAGCACATGCTCTGCGGCAGTCTCAGGCCCCAAATTGGTATTGCTGACAAGTCCAGTGACCCGAAGTCCGGACACAGCCTCAATCTTGCGCAGGGTGTTAACTATTCCTGTTTCATTGCTGGTAAACGGCCGCCGTGTATTTACGACCATGAACACGGCAGGGGACATCTGCGCAATTTGCCGACGAAACTGCGCCAGCACAATTGCCGACTCGCCTCCCCCCACGTCAATGACGACATGGTAAGATGGATCTTCCAGAATGCGCACCAGTTGACTGGGCAGCACCGGGAGGTCAGCATACGCAAGCCGCTTTTCCGGCGCTACTACCAGCACTCCGTTCGCTTCCAGTGTTTCCGACAATTCACGCGTGCGATAATATGGCTTGACCAAATCAATGTCGACAACAGCAGTTTTTAAACCCTGCCGCGCAAGCTGCAGGGCATAATTTACCGTCAGTTCGGTCTTGCCGCTACCAAACTCACCGACAAAAATCGTAATTCTATTCATAAACCATCGCCTGTTCTTCGCCGCGAAGAACCCGGAGTGCACCTTCGACCAGCGCCTGCAATTCATCTTCCCCCGGATATACATAAATGTTGCCGATAAAACCGACCCGATCCCTAATCCAGCCAACCAGCAAGGAGGAATGCGCCAAGCCGCCGGTCAGTACAATGCCGTCCAACTTGCCGTTAACTACTGTCGCCATAGCGCCAATTTCCTTCGCCACCTGATACGCCATCGCCTCGTAGACCAATTTAGCCTGCTGGTCGCCTGCGGCGATCCGCTCCTCCACCTGGCGCGCGTCATTTGTGCCAAGATGTGCCACAAGCCCGCCTTTGCCGATGAGTTTGCTTTCCACTTCTTTTTGTGTATACTTACCGGAAAAACACATTTTTACTAATCCGCCAGTAGGAATTGTTCCTGCCCGCTCAGGCGAAAACGGTCCTGTATCATTAGGGTTGGAAACATCTATCATCTTACCGTTACGCTGTACCCCGACGGATATTCCGCCACCCAAGTGCACCATAACAAAGGTAGCGTGGTTATAATCAAGGCCCAGGTCTTTTGCTGCCCGATGCGCTACAGCTTTCAGGTTCAGGGCGTGAAACAGGCTTGGTCGCTGTATTTCCGGCACGCCGGTGATGCGGGCGAGCGGCTCCATCTCATCAACACTGACCGGGTCGACGATAAAGGCCGGAATACCAACCCTGTCCGCTAAACTTCTGGCGATCAACCCGCCAAGTTTGGAAACATGTTCGGTTTGCACATGGTATTTTAGGTCTTCACACATCTTGTCATTCACTAGATAAGTTCCGCTGGCCATAGGCTTCAACGGACCGCCGCGACCGGCAATAGCATCCAGATCTGCAAGATTGAAGCCACGTTTCGTAAGTTCCGCTTCCACCAGTGAACGACGAAAATCAAATTGATCATTTATCGTCTGAAATGGCTTTAATTCTTCCGTACTATGGCGGATGACCTGTTCGAACAGGCATGTTTCATTAGCGTATACAGCAATTTTCGTTGAGGTTGACCCAGGGTTAATGGCAAGTACTTTAAATTCCGTCGGCATGATATCCCTCCATTTTAATGCTACTAGTGTATTCACTTGATAATAAAAAAATCCTGCTAAGCAAAAAGACCATCCATGTACGGATGGCCGCCACTTAGGTTTACTATTTATTTTTTTTGCGTAAAGCGAAAAACCTCTTTAAGTTTTCAGGCACAGGCTTTTTGTTGCCGCCTTCTCTACCTTCACTACCTCCGCCGTAGATATATCCGAGAATGGCATTAACAATCAGCGGCTTAGGCGGCACAGTATATTCCTTACCATCATAGATCCATACTCTGCAATCAACATCTCCACCGCATAAATCGCCGCAAGACTCGCACAAAGTTTCCCTAACCTCTATTTGGATATCTTGACCGTTGATGCGGATAGTCGGCGAACTGGTGAAACCTAGTTCTTCGGCCTGCTCCTCCGATTGGACATGAATATAATTCACTTTAATAGTAAAAGCGGCTGCTTCAAGTATCCTCCTTACGTCTTCTATGGCTTCAGTTAATGTTTTGCCAGTCCCTTGACACCGCTCGCAAACACTCAAATCAATGTAGAGAAAGTCGATAACAATTTCTTTGCCCGGGTTATGAGGCGAGCCGCAGCAGCAAGAACTCTCTGAGCAGCACTCTGTAGTTGTTATCGGAGTACAGCATGATTTCTTTTGTTCGGTCATCTTCCTTACCTCCCTGTGCGCGCCGTGTTGCTACTTTAACAACGCCTTATTTTCCTCTTTGCTGGCAGCCTTTCCAATATCCTAAATACATTTAAATCTATTTATATGATATTCCTGCAAATTTGTCCCTGTCAATAGTTATTTTGCAGCATGAGATGCGCATAAAAAATAGGCCACCATACGAATGGCCCGTTAGACTTTAGCTTTAGTTTGAAATATGCGCCTGAAAAGAAAAAGACACCATACTACGATGATGTCCCGAAGAAAAATCACATTATTGTGGGCGCATCTTTCTTCTGTTTAAAACTACGCCCGCATTTCCATTCGCAGCTTGTCGGCGATCATCGCCATAAATTCGGAATTAGTAGGCTTGCCTTTTTCGAGTTTTATGGTATAACCGAACAGCTTGTTAATCATATCAATATTGCCGCGGCTCCACGCCACTTCAATCGCGTGACGGATTGCCCGCTCGACACGGCTGGGTGTCGTAGTATACTTGTCCGCAATAATCGGATACAGAACTTTGGTCACTGCGCCTAACAGTTCGATATCATTAATAATCATCATAATGGCATCCCGCAGGTACTGGTAACCCTTAATGTGGGCAGGAATACCGATTTCGCGTATAATGTTAGTCACCTCAACATCGAGCGGACGGGCTTTAATTGCCTGCGCCACCACCGGACGCTGCACAGTAATGGTGCTGGCCAGCTGACGGATACGGCTGACCAAAACTTCCATGTTAAACGGTTTTAACACATAATAATCGGCACCCAGTTCAACGACGCGCTGGGTAATGCTTTCTTGACCGAAGGCGGTCAGCATAATCACTTTGGGCCGTTTACCCGACATGCCGTTTATTTTCTCCAAAACGCCGATACCATCAAGATGGGGCATAATAATATCCAAAATTACGACGTCTGGTTTTTTCTCTTCGATGATCGTGAGAACTTGCTCACCGTTAAAAGCCACACCGACTAATTCAATGTCGGGCTGCTGCGACAGATACTCCTGCATAATCCCTGTAAATTCCTTATTGTCGTCTGCAATAGCCACTTTAATTGTTTCTCTGATCACTTTAAGTTCCTCCCTCGATTTCATTGAATAAGACATTTCGACAATCCCAAAGTATATCCTTCCTATTTTGGAAAAAAAATCCAATATTTTTTAAAAAATGTAGCAAAACTCTGCCAAATCACAATTGCGAGCTAAATTTTATTTGTGTCGTAAAAAAATATGCGCCAGTAAGGCCAAACAGCCTTCTAGCGCTTTTCCTGTCTTTTTTGGGAATAATTCCGCTTTCCATGAGCATCCAGTCAATAAAACAACCGTATCCTTTGGTTGGATCATGTACAAATACATGCGTTACCGCTCCCACAATCTTGCCATTTTGAATAATCGGGCTACCGCTCATTCCCTGGACAATGCCGCCGGTTTTTTCCAAAAGCCGCTTGTCGGTCACTTTAAGAACCAGCCCTTTCCCTTCGGGCGTTTCTTGCAGATTAATCTTTTGAATTTCAATCTGGAAGCGGTCAATTGTTTGGCCATCAACTACGGTCAGAATTTCTGCCGGCCCGGGTTGCACCTGATTCATGGAGGCAACAGGCAGAGCATCTGCGTACAAACTATTACCCACATGTTGTTTCATTTGCCCGTAGATACCAAACGGCGTATTGCGCCTAATGTCGCCGATGACTTGATCCTCATCGATGAAAACGCCGATTTTTTCTCCCGGCTGCCCCCGCTTGCCATGTTGAATACCGGAAACGCTCGCTAAAACAATCTTTCCCTGCTCACAGTCAATGGGCTGGTTTGTATCGCTGTCGGTGATTACATGGCCCAGCGCTCCATAGGTCTTGGTATGCGGTTCATAAAAGGTTAGCGTTCCCACACCGGCAGCACTGTCCCGGACAAATAAGCCGATACGGTAGCGCTTGGTATCCTCGCACATCACAGGCAACAAAGTCAGTTGCAAACGTTCTTCACCACGTTTTACCATAAAATAAAGCGGCTTCCCACTCCTGCCTTGTTTATCAATAATTTCTGCCAGTTGTGAATCGCTTTGCAATGGGGAACCATTAACGCTTAAAATCACGTCGCCCACATGAATTCCCGCATCTTTCGCCGGAGTGATTAAATCGCCGCTACTTGTCCTTACCGGAGAATTGCCAACAACAATAACTCCCTGCGAATGAAGCACTACACCAATGGAATGACCGCCAGGCACCAGCTTGATGGGCGGCAGTACGTCAACCTGTACGGTGCGTATGGGGATTATGCCCAACAATTTAAACTCTAAAGTTGCTTTTCCCAACTTTACCGGCTCAAGTGTTACCGGCCGCGATGGAGAATACACCGGCAGGAGAGAAACAATCCTGATGCTGGAATTAACGTCCTGCTCAACCTCCATCGTTAGGGGAAAGCTGACGGTAAAAATGGCTGCCTCGCCTTCGAGCATGCGCATATGAGGCGGCAAGTTATAAATACTTCGAAACTGGGGAGACAGACAAAAAGCAACGATAAGTATTGCCAAACAGATACCGGTTATGGCACGACTACGCTCTGACATTTTGCCCCCTCACACTCCCTGCTTTTTCGCGCTTTTTACTTGCAGCGATTATGAATTGTCTTTCCAACATTAAAATCTCCTGAAAAAATGGGGATTATTCCGGCATTATTAGCATTTATTGACTTGTAATCGCATTATCTTTGATTTTCGCCAAAAAGAAAGCGCAAGCTTAAGCTTGCGCTTTCTTTTTCCATTTTTCTTTTTTAAAGGATGCTTCTATGAGTAGGTTGCGGGCATTTTCCAGACTTATTTCCGAATGATCATCACCGGACATCATCCGGGCAATTTCCTGAATACGCGCCTGCCCCTCCAGCTCGCGGACGACCGTTTTTGTTCGCATAGCTTCAATGATTTTTTCCATGTAAAAGTGTCGGTCTCCGGCCACGGCGATTTGGGGCAGATGGGTGATGCACAGCACTTGTTTGTACGCTGCAACCATGGCGATCTTTTCTCCGACCATCTGTGCAGTCTTGCCACCTATCCCTGCATCCAGCTCATCGAATACCATAGTACCGCTTTGATCGCGTGAAGACAATACCGCTTTGAGCGCCAAGGCAAGCCGCGACAGTTCCCCCCCCGAGGCGACCCTGGAGAGTTGTTTGGGCTCCTCGCCCGGATTAGCCGAAAACAGGAACTTAACTTGATTAGCACCTCGGATGTTATAGGTGTTAATCCGCTCTACTTCTGCTTTAAATCGGGCTCCCGTCATGCCCAGATCGTTAAGGTGAATATTGATTTGCTCAGACAACCCGACCGCCGACTGTCGGCGAACGGTTTCAAGCTCGTCGGCGGCCTGGCGTAGCTTAGCCTCCAGATCACCGACACATTTACGCAGTTTTTCAATATGGCCGTCATAATCAGCCAATTCGGCCAGCTCGTCCTGAGCCTGTTTGCAATACGCCAATACCTCGCCAATCGTAGCGCCATATTTTTTTTTCAATTTATATATAATATCCAGGCGCGATTGCAGACTAGATAAGCGCGCCGGATTAAATTCCATTTCCTGGAAATAATTATTTAAATCATATTCTACGTCCTGCAACTGATAGAGTGCTTCGGTGATAATTTTGAGTTGAGCTTCCAGACGCGTATCGAAGCGAGCGGCTGCTTCGACGTATTTTTTTGTTTCGGCGAGGGCATGGACGATACCGCCGCGCTCATCTTCGCTGCCGTTCAGCAAAGCATAGGCCCGGCTAACGGCTGTGGCAATTTTTTCGCTGTTCGCCAGCACCCTGATTTGCTGCTCGAGTTCTGTATCCTCGTCAGGCCGCAAGTTGGCAGCGGCAATTTCTTCTGTCTGCCAAGTCAGCATGTCCAGCCGCCGTTCGCGTTCCTCGGCGCGCTTTTGCAAATCGGCTAATTTTTCTTTAGCGTTTTGCCATTCCCGATAGATATCTTTATACATGGCCAGTTTTTGCGTCATGCCGTCCGCGTAATTATCCAATTGTATAATATAGGTTTCAGGCCGCAGCAAGGATTGGCTCTCATGCTGACCATGAATATCAACTAAATGCTCGGCTATTTTCTTTAAAAAACTAAGCGGAGTCTGACAGCCGTTGATTAGGACGGTATTTTTACCTGACAAGGTAAAACGGCGGGTGAAGATGACATTGCCGGCATCTTCCACCGGTATTGCCATGTCATCCAGCAGCGCCAAAGCAGTGCGATTGCCGGAAAGATCAAATGTCGCTTCGACCCTGAAAAAATCCTGCCCGGAGCGGATGTTATCAACCGATGCCCGTTCTCCCAGAACTGAGCTTAGCGCATCAATAAATATAGATTTGCCAGCACCGGTTTCCCCGGAAAGCACATTCAGCCCCGGCGAAAAAGTCATGGTGGCATGCTCAATTAAAGCAAAGTTATGGACAGTTAACGCTTTAAGCACCTTATCCTCTCCCTACTGACAATCAAGACATGAACGCACGGAACTTCGCCAGCGTTTGTTCTACCGCTTCTGCCGGCTTCACAACCACCAGTACAGTGTCGTCGCCAGCGACCGTACCGATTACCTCCGGCCATTTGGCATTATCAATGGTGTACGCGACGACTTGAGCTGCGCCCGGCGGCGTTCGCAGCACAATAATGTTTACGCTGTAATCAATGGCCAGAATCGAATCCTGAAAAACCCGTTCCATCCGCGACTGCGAGAGCAGCACGTTCTGCTCGGGAGGAAAGGCGTAGCGATAACGTCCGTCGCCGGTGGGCACTTTAATCAGCATCAGCTCTTTGATATCGCGGGAAACAGTCGCCTGTGTCACTTCAATTCCTTCTTTGCGCAGCGCCTCGGCCAAATCCTCTTGCGTCTCGACAACGCTGCGTTCAATGATTTCTTTTATTTTGGTATGACGAAGTCCTTTCACCACAATTCACCCCCTTATTTTTTCAATAACGTAGAGTAACGGCGGCCGATTGATTTGATTGAGCATTTTCCAGCAGGCGACGGCAAAAGCAGTCTGTGGCAGGCCTGTCAGGAATTTCTCCAATGCAGCCTGTTCACGCCGTCCTTCTTCATGGCCGGGATACGCAGCAACAGACAAAACACCCCCGGTTCTAAGAAGCACCAGCACGTTCTCAACCGCTGCCAAAGTCGTTTCGGTGCGTGTTGTCAACTGATGCGGGCCGCCGGGCCGATAGCCCAGATTAAACATGGCTACATCCAAGTCACAAATCTTATAACGTGAAATATTAGCATGGTCGTCACAGATCAATTTGACTTTGTCGCGTACGCCGTTCAATTCGAGAATCCTTGCGGTATTCGCCAGAGCCTCATGCTGAATATCAAACGCCCAAATCTGCGCCTCCGGCGGCGTATTAAGCGCCAGGAAGAGTGTATCTTTCCCATTGCCTGCGGTGGCATCTAAAGCGCAACTGGCGCTTGCCAGCCGCTCTTTAAGCAGTCGATGGGCTGTTTTTACTGCCGGCAGTGTGCTCATGTCACATCACCATAGAGCTTTCCTCGCATCTTTTTGTAGTAGCTGCCGCCAAGCCGAACAAATTTCGCGCTAAAAGGCGCCCGTTTTATTTTAACCGTATCGTCTGGCAAAAGCTGCAGGGCGGTTTGGCCGTCTACTGTCAGCACAATATCGTCATGGGTCGCCTGAAAGGAAACCAACACTTCCGCTTCGTCCGACACGATCATCGGTCGGGCATGCAGCGAGTGCGGACAGATTGGCGTGACCAAAATCACATTCAGGTTGGGATCGACAATAGGCCCTCCTGCCGACAGTGAATATCCCGTCGAACCGGTCGAGGTGGCAACAATCAAACCATCCGCCGGATATTTCGCCGTCAATTCGCCGTTAATGAACAACGAAAGCCGGATTACCCGGGAGAAACCGCCTTTGGCAACTACAATGTCATTGAGCGCGGCGGATATGGCAATTTGATCCCGGCCACGTTGAACAATGCCACCAAGCATCAACCGTTCCTGTATCTCAAACCTCCCTGTCAGAAGGCGCTCTACCGCATCATCCAAATCAGGAAGTTCAATTTCGGTAAGAAAACCCAGCTGGCCCAGATTGACGCCGCAAAGCGGAATTCCCGCGGGCGCAATTTCCCGCGCTGTATTTAAGAGCGTGCCATCGCCTCCTAATGTGATCCCTAGAGCGATGCATTCTTTGATAATCGCGAGGTCTTGACCCAACTCAGGGTAGCCAAGTTCATTCGCATTGTCAACCGGGATCATCACTGCCGCGCCGTAATCGGTTATTTTCGTGATCAGCCGGGCAAGTACGCGGTGAATGTCCGTTTTTTTCGCATTCGGAAAGATGCCAATAGTAGTCACTTAAACCACCTCCTGTCAGTCCCGCAATCGGGAGTGGGCTTCACTTACCACCGTTTCAATAAGCGAAAGGTCAATAGCGATGGATTTAGGAGGATTGTTTTGCAAATAAATCAAATATTCGATATTGCCTTCCGGTCCTTTTACCGGCGAATAGGTCAGGCCGACAGGAAACAGATCACTGTTTTGCGCATACCGTAAAATATTGATAATTACTTCACAATGAACATCCGGGTCTTTTACCACGCCTTTTTTGCCCACTTTTTCCCGTCCGGCCTCAAATTGTGGCTTAATCAGCGCTATGACCGCCCCATCATCCGCTAGAAGCGCTTTTACCGCCGGCAGCACTTTTTCCAGTGAAATAAAAGCCACGTCGATTGTTACAAAATCCAAGCTTTCGCCAATGTCATCCCGGGTTACATTCCGTATATTCGTACGTTCCATATTAATTACCCGTTCGTCCGTGCGCAGCGACCAGGCTAGCTGACCATAGCCGACATCGATGGCATAAACTTTCCTGGCCCCATGCTTGAGCGCGCAATCGGTGAAGCCGCCGGTCGAAGCGCCGACATCAGCCATTACCTTGCCTTTCAGGTTAATGGCAAAATACTCGATTGCTTTGGCCAGCTTCAAACCGCCGCGGCTTACATAGCCGATGCTGTCGCCGGCAACGGTGATATTTGCCCCGACAGGCACCACAGTTCCGACTTTATCGATTTTTTGGCCGTTGACGAATACCAGCCCGGCCATGATGCTCGCTTTGGCCCGCTCGCGGCTGGCGGCAAGCCCTTTTTCGACCAGTAATACATCTAATCGTTCCTTGCTCACTGTCATATCAGCGCGCCCCAAACTGGTGCATAAAATTCTGCACCTTTTTCAATATACCCTCTGCATCCAGGCCATATTCAGCTAATATCTGCCCACGGGTACCATGTTCGATAAAATGGTCGGGCAGTCCGAGCCGCAGCACTTTCGTCCAATTAAGCTGACTCGAGCTGATAAACTCCAGCACAGCAGAGCCAAAACCGCCAGCAAGCACATTGTCTTCAATGGTTACAATAATGCCGGTTTCACGTGCCAGCCGCCGGATACAGTCCCCATCTAAAGGCTTTACAAATCTGGCATTAATCACACGGGCCTTAATCCCCTGCTTTGCCAGAAGCGCACTTGCTTCTACCGCCGGAGCCACCATGGCTCCGAGCGCCAAAAGCGATATATCGCCGCTGTCATGAAGCACTTCCGCTTTGCCTATTTCCAGCTTGCGCAGCGGGTTATCAAGCGGAATTCCCAGTCCGCAGCCGCGGGGATATCTCAGCACGACCGGGCGCCGCAGTTGGCAGGCGGTATGCAGCATATGTCGGAGCTCGGCTTCATCTTTCGGTGCCATTACGATCATATTAGGAATGTGACGAAGATACGACAGATCAAACACACCCTGATGGGTGGCGCCATCTTCACCAACCACGCCGGCGCGGTCAACGGCAAAAACTACCGGCAAGTTTTGCAGGGCAATGTCATGTAGGATTTGGTCATAGGCCCGCTGCAGGAAGGTAGAATAGACCGCCAGTACCGGCTTCTTGCCTTGTGCCGCCATTCCCGCCGCCATGGTAACTGCATGCGGTTCGGCAATACCCACATCAAAAAAACGCTTAGGGAATTTTTGCGAAAACTTCTTCAGGCCTGTTCCTTCCGGCATGGCTGCTGTCACGGCTACAATATCAGGATCCTGAGTTGCCAGCTCAATCAGCGTATCACCAAAAACCTGTGTATACGTTGGCGCACTGGCGCACTTAATAACCTCGCCTGTTTCAATGCAAAACGGTGCGATGCCGTGAAATTTGTCGGCATTTTTTTCCGCCGGCCCATACCCTTTGCCTTTATTGGTAATAGCATGAACCAGGACAGGCCCCTTCAGTTGTTTAGCCTTTTCCAATACTTCGGTCAGGCTGTCCAAGTTATGGCCGTCAATAGGCCCCAAATAGGTAAACCCCAATTCTTCAAACAATATCCCAGGTACAATTAAATATTTCAGGCTGTCTTTGACTCTTTCGGCCGACTTGGCAACACTGTCACCGATCGCCGGGATACGGCGCAGCAGATATTCAATATCCTGCTTTACTCTGGAATAAGCAGGTGCCGTTCGCAGCTTGGCCAAGTATTCGGACATCGCGCCGACATTGCGCGCAATAGACATTTCATTGTCGTTTAGGATTACGGTTATATCCGTGCCCAAGTGGCCGGCGTGGTTAAGCGCTTCATAAGCCTGGCCGCCGGTAAGCGAGCCGTCGCCGATAACGGCGATAACCTCATGCTTCTCGCCTGAAAGATCTCTCGCCAGTGCCATGCCAAGTGCCGCCGATATGGACGTACTGGAGTGACCCGTTCCGAAAGCGTCATGATCACTCTCGCTGATTTTGGGAAAGCCGCTAATGCCGTCTTTGGTGCGCAATGTATGAAACCGATCGCATCGCCCCGTTAAAATTTTATGTACGTATGATTGGTGTCCGACATCCCAGATAATTTTGTCATGTGGGCTGTTATATACTCTGTGGATGGCGAGTGTCAATTCCACCACGCCTAAATTGGGTGCCAAGTGCCCACCGTTATTTGCGACCGTATGTACAATAAGCCCGCGGATTTCTCCGGCGAGCTTGGTCAGTTGCGACATAGTCATATGCTTAATATCTTTGGGTTCCCTGATGTTTTCCAGAATCAATCGCATTCCCCTCTTTCGGCGCAGGGCCGGGATAGAATACACTACCAACAATTATATAGTAAATGCCGGGTTTGCGGAATATTAATATATCCGATGAAACAGATAGGCTACGGCAAAGCCAAGCACCGCGCCGGCCAGCACTTCCAGCGGTGTATGCCCCAAAAGCTCTTTTAGCCGGGTATCGCGCACCTTATGCTCAACCTTCATTTCCCGCACCAACTTATTGATAACCTTGGCCTGTTTGCCTGCCGCCCGCCGCACTCCGGCAGCGTCATACATAACAATTGACGCCAGGACAAAAGCAACGGCAAATAACGGCGAGTCAAAGCCATCGTGCAACGCAACAGCGGAAGCCAGCGCTACTACCAGCGAGGTATGAGAACTGGGCATACCGCCTGACCCCACTAGCCGTTCAGCATTAAATTCTTTTGATTTCCAAAAGGAGGTAATTGTTTTCAATACCTGAGCGAAGAACCACGCGGAGAGAGCCGACATGAGAATAACATTTTTTCCGACCGCGGCCATTAGTTCGGCCATAGAACCACCTCAGCTATTACGTGTTAACAAATACATTGCTAATTCCCGCAGGACGTCTGCTTCCGGCCCGAAGTCTTTCAGCGCTGTCAGAGCACGGTCAACAGCCTCCCGCGCCATAACATTCGCCCCTTCCAGGCCGTACATTGTGACATAAGTCGCCTTTTGGTTTTTCACATCGCTGCCAACCGGCTTGCCGATAACCTCTTGGCTACCCGTGATATCGAGAATATCATCAGTGATTTGAAAAGCCAGCCCAAAGTATTCGCCGTATTCAGTAAGGTTGTTCACCTGCGCCTCGCTGCCGCCGGCGAGCAAAGCTCCTGCCCGGAGGGCCGCTTTGAACAGGGCTCCTGTCTTACCCTCATGCATGCGCCGCAGTATATCGGCATCCACCTCGCGCCCCTCGGAAGCCAGGTCAAGCGCTTGTCCCCCGACCATGCCGCCGGGACCTGCCGCCTGTGCGATTTCCCGTACGACTTTAAGCAACACTGCCGGCTCTACCCCTGGCTGACCCAGCATAATTTCAAAGGCAGCGGTAAGTAGGCCGTCGCCGGCAAGCACAGCCATACCTTCGCCGTACACCTTATGATTGGTGAGACGTCCGCGGCGATAGTCGTCATTATCCATAGCCGGCAAATCGTCATGAATAAGGGAATATGTATGAATCATTTCAAGCCCGCAGGCAACATCAAGATAATTATCGCCTTTTCCGCCCACGGCTTCAGCAGCCGCCATTAGCAGGATAGGGCGCAGGCGTTTGCCGCCGCTTAACAGGCTATAGCGCATTGCCTCATAAATGACTGGGGGAAAGCCATTCTCGGCAACCGCATCCTTAAGCGCCTGATCCACGATAACTACGCGATCGGCACAATATTCTTTCAGCATTGCGACCCCTCCCCGATTTCCAGGGGATACTCGACAATCACGCCTTTTTCTTCCCGGAGGATTTTATCAATCTTCTGCTCGGCAGCGCTCAATTTGGCAAGACACACCTGCGACAGTTTAACGCCTTCGGCAAATTTCTCCAGCGCATCCTCCAACGGCAGTTCGCCTTTCTCTAGTTCTTTTACAAGTAATTCTAATTTACCTAGAGCATCCTCAAAACATACATCAGGCGCCGGATTTCCTTTCGATTGCTTGCTTGGCATGATTTTCCTCCTCTATACGATTTACGTTAACTTCGATACTGCCGTGCCGTAAAATGATTTCCAGGTTTTCACCGGGACGCGTTTCGTCGGCTCTGTAAAGAATTTTGCCTGTCTTGTCCCTGGTAATACTGTAGCCTCTGGCAAGTACCGCAAGTGGGCTGAGCATCGCTAGCTTCTCCGCCGCTACCTGAAAACGGTGCTGGCTTTCAACTAACTGTTTTTTCTGCGCCTCCTGCAACCGGTTGAACAGCATGTCCAGAGTCTGATGCTGTCTTGTTAACATATCCCGCGGCCGGTTAAAACCATGACTTTCCCGCAGCCGTTCAATGTTTTTCCTCCTACCGTCAAGCAAGCGATGCATACTTGTTGCCAGCATGCTCCTGAGTGTTATGACGTGGCGCGCCAATTCCCGCACATCAGGAACAGTCAGTTCCGCTGCCTGCGAAGGTGTGGCAGCCCGCTGGTCGGCGACGAAATCCGCCAGCGTATAGTCCGTTTCATGGCCGACTGCAGACACAACCGGTATGCCGGAAGCGGCAATCGCCCTCACGACTCCCTCATCATTGAAAGCCCACAACTCTTCCATGCTGCCGCCGCCTCGGCCTACGATAATCACATCGGCCGCGCCGATCCGGTTCATGGCTTCAATCGCATGGACAATCTGCCCCGGAGCTTCTGCTCCTTGTACTTGCACCGGGTACAAGACAAGGGAGACTCCTGGGTGGCGTCGCTTAGCAACAGTAATTATATCCCGGATTGCCGCTCCGGTAGGTGAGGTAATAATACCTACCGTCCGGGGGAAGACGGGTAGGGGCCGTTTGCGCGCAGCGGCAAACAGACCTTCTGCTGATAGCTTTTCCTTAAGCTGCTCAAGGGCCAGGTTTAATTCTCCCACACCATCGGGAATTAACT
>JAOACF010000027.1 GCA_026417995.1 Negativicutes bacterium | reverse complement strand
GCCTCAAGACCGGTGATAGCGATAATGTCGCCGAGCGCCGCCTCTTTAGACTCTATGCGTTTCAATCCTTCATATGTATAGAGTCTGCCTATCTTGGCCCTGGTTTCGGTTTCGCCGTTCATAATCAATACCTGCTGGCCGCTGGTCACCCGGCCGCGCATTACCCGACCGATGGCAATGCGGCCGACATAATCATCGTAATCAAGTGTCGTCACCATGATCTGCAGCGGTCCTTCCATATCACCGCTGGGCTCAGGAATATTTTGGATAATCACGTCAAATAAAGGCTTAAAATCCTGATCCGCTTCATCCATACAAAGCTTGGCAATCCCTTCACGCGCTGCCGTGTAAACAACCGGGAAATCCAGTTGATCATCGCTGGCTTCCAATTCCATAAATAATTCAAGTACCTCGTCAAGCACGTCTTCGACCCGCTGATCCGCCCGATCAATCTTATTGATGACCACAATTGCTTTCAGGTTCTGCTCTAATGCCTTGCGCAGCACATATTTCGTTTGGGGCATCGGCCCTTCAAAAGCATCAACAACCAGCAGCACGCCGTCGACCATATTCAGCACGCGTTCCACTTCGCCGCCAAAGTCCGCATGCCCGGGTGTATCGACAATATTAATTTTGATACCCTGATACATGATCGCCGTATTCTTTGATAAGATGGTAATGCCGCGCTCGCGTTCCAAGTCATTTGAATCCATGACGCGTTCCACAACATTTTCATTGCTGCGGAAAATTCCGCTCTGTCTCAGCATGGCATCAACCAGAGTAGTCTTGCCGTGGTCGACGTGAGCGATAATGGCTACATTGCGCAGATCTTTTCTAATCATATGTATAAAAACTCCTCCTGCAACAAAAAACCAAAAGGATGCGCTGTGCATCCTTTCTAGTGTAGTGTATCTAACACTATATTATACTGAACGCCTGAATGTCAATCAACCGCTGCATACACTTCGCGCCTGAATTTCACTATATTTAAAACAGCTCATTCATCGTGCGCCGGATAATTTTCCCCAGCTTCTCCATGCGCCGGATGATTTCAGGCATGCGCTCGGGCCGGTCCTGCACCAGTTGCTCGATGCGCCGGCGATAGCTCTGATACTGAACATCCCATTGGACAAGGTAATCCATGAATTGCTGGAGTGCAGGAGTTGCGGTAACAATTTCAGATGGCTCAATCCGCCATTCATCGCCAGTGATAACCGCTTTGTCACCGTAGCGGGGAATATAAGAGGTAACTCCCACTTTGCTGTGGATGAGCCCGGCAAAAGTCTGAATGGCATCGGCCTCGCCATGAACAAGAAATACGTTACGCGGCTTTTTTCGAAACGAGGAAAGCCAGTGCAGAAGCTGCTGCTGGTCGGCGTGCGCGGAAAAACCTTCAAGGTTTACAATCTCCGCCTTTACGCTGATTTCTTCGCCCATAATCCGAACTTTTTTCGCGCCTTCCAATAAGCGTCTTCCCAGTGTTCCTTCTGCCTGGTAGCCTACAAACAGCACGCTCGCTTCGGGCCGCCAGAGATTGTGTTTGAGATGATGCTGAATTCGTCCGGCGTTAGCCATGCCGCTGGCTGAAATGATAATTAGCGGGGTATGTATACTGTTTAGCTCCTTGGACTCTTCCGCCGTGCGGGCAAAGGTCAGCTGCGGCATAGTCAGGGGATTATCGTGCTCAAGATACACCAAGTTATACGCTTCGGCATCATAGTCCTGCGGATTCTGCTTAAATATATCTGTAGCCGAAATCGCTAAAGGACTATCGATGACCACGGGGATATCTGGTATCCGCTTTTCGGTGAACAACCGGTGCAAATAGTAAAGCAAGATTTGGGTTCTCCCCACGGCAAACGCAGGAATAACCACATTTCCGCCACGCTCAACCGTCTTATTGATAACTTCGGCAAGCATACCTTCTTTATCGGCGAATTCCTCGTGGGAACGGTTGCCATAGGTAGATTCCATAATTACGAAGTCGGCTTCGCCAATGAATACAGGGTCTTTGATAATAGGCTGACCAGGCTGCCCCAGGTCGCCCGAAAAAACCACTTTTGATGTTTTACCGGCTTCCGTCACCCATATTTCCAGAATGGACGAACCCAATATGTGACCCGCATCGCGGAAACGAATAACAACCTGTTCGGCAATTGAGACCTCGGTGTCATATTTAGTCGGCTTAAAATATTTAAGGCTGTTTTGCGCGTCTTCCACCGTGTACAGAGGTTCAACCGGCGCCCTGCCTGCCCGTAATCCTTTCCGGTTGTCAATCTCGGCGTCAAACTCCTGGATATGCGCGCTATCCGGCAGCATAATGCCGCAAAGCTCGGTGGTGGCTTTGGTCGCATATACCGGGCCGCGAAAACCCTCTTTAACCAGTTTGGGTAACAGCCCACTATGATCAATGTGGCTGTGGGTTAAAATTACGCAATCAATATCGGCGGGGTTATAGGGAAACGGTCTCCGGTTAAATGCCTCCATAGTTTTTGAACCTTGAAACATGCCGCAGTCAACTAAAATTTTCGCGTCCCCTGTCTCGATCAAAAAAGAAGATCCTGTGACCGTCATAGCCGCGCCTAAAAAAGTGATATTCATCCCATCGCCTCCATCCTCTGTATCATCCACATTCCACGTTACATGTTTTTTTCCTGCAAATAAAGAAAATAGGCTTGCAACGAGCTTGAGGAGCGACGGTCGCAAGCCGATATTGCCTTATCCAGGAGGACAGATGTATACTTTCCTGTCAGGTAAACAAAGCGGGGCTACGCGCCTCGCTTTTATCAATCCTCGCCAATAATCCGGACTTCCGGATGCAACATAATGCCAAACTTTTCGTTAACCCGGCGCTGAACTTCCTTTATCAGTTTCACAACGTCGGCAGCCGTTGCCCCGCCGGCATTGACAATAAAACCGGCATGTTTATCGGAAACCTGTGCCCCGCCAACCCGGAACCCTTTTAAGCCGGCCTGCTCGATGAGCGTTCCCGCAAAATAGCCGGGAGGACGCTTGAACGTACTGCCGGCGCTGGGAAGTTCAAGCGGTTGCTTGCTTTCGCGGCGATCGGTCAGGTCTACCATTTTACGGGCAATAACCCGGGGGTCGCCATGCTTTAGCCCCAGCTCCACCTCGCAGATTATATAGTGATTTTCCTGAAAAATGCTGTACCGGTACCCGAACTGAATTTCATCATGATCAAATCTGGTGATGATACCATCTGGCGATACAGCGCTTACCGCCCTGACGACATTCTTCATCTCTCCGTCGTAAGCGCCCGCATTCATAAAAACGGCACCGCCAATGCTGCCGGGAATACCAATAGCGAACTCCATGCCGGTCAAAGCGCTATCGGCAGCAAAACCGGAAACGTCGGCCAGCAGGGCGCCTGCCCCGGCTATGACCACTTCTCCGTCGCGCCTGATGCTGCTCATGTGTTCACCGATTTTGACGACTAAACCGCGTATACCGCGATCCAGTACCAAAACATTGGAACCGTTGCCTAACACGGTAACAGGCAAAGCATAGCATTTGGCCACGGCCAGTACAGCGGATACTTCCTGCATTGATGCGGGCAGGACCAGAAAATCGGCAGGACCGCCGATTTTAAAAGTAGTATGCATCGACATCGGCTCATCAATTTTCAAACGATCAGATGCTACCGCCTTATTCAATTGTTGGGTGATTTCAGCCCGCAAATCACTCTTTAACAATAAAATCCAATCCTTCGGCGACAGTCTCGCCCAGTATTTTATAGATGTCAGTCATCATTCGCTGAAACCGCATATAGGCTTCGAGAAACTCCCGCGCTTTTGCATTATAGACTAAAAGCTCATACATCTTCTGTACCTGCTGCAGTTTGGCCTCGTCCTTTTTGCCGGCCATTGCCTCGTATTCAAGTTCCATTTGCTTTGCCAGAAAGTCCTTCACCATTTTTTTGGCGTCTGGATCAGCCGCAATAACTTCCTTTGCCTGTACGTACTGCCGGTATTCATTGCAATGTTTAAGCGCCTTAGCTAATTCATGCGCTTTATCATATACGTTCATCCATACTCCCCCATTATACACCTTTTATCTTATGCATTATACGCGGATTTCATGCTTCTACCATGATTCATTAAACCTTGATAGAAATCCTGCATAATCTTGGCATCCAGCGCCTGGGTTCCGGCTGACTCGCAGATGATTCTCGGCGCATACCCCCGTTCGCTTATAACTTCTAGCAGCGGTTCATGCGGCGGCCCGTAGGGATCGCCAAAGCGCCAGTGGCGTTTTTCACCGGCTTTGGTAAATTCGATGCGGCTAAAGTGAATATGTACACTGCTGGCAATATCCGCTCCCAGCGTCTCGGCAATCCGGTCAAATACGCCCGCAAATTCGGCTTTGGTCGTGTACCGACCGCCGGATGCCGCGTGCAAGTGCCCAAAATCTATTGCCGGCATCACCCGTTTGTCCAGCTTACAAAATTCTAAAACTTCCTCCAGGTTGCCTAGCTGGTTTTGTTTGCCCATGGTTTCGGGAGCCAGATATACTCCGGTCAATCCGGCTTGCTCTGCTTCTTCCAGCACGGAGACAAACAAGCGTTTTGCGCGTTCCATCCCTGTCTGCCGCGATTGCTTCCCCGGTCCGCCAATGTGAAAAACGACGCGATCCGCACCCATCCAGCGCGCAGCCTGGATCGATTTTAACAAGTGCTGCCGCGTATTCGCCGCAATATTCTCGTCCGCGGTAGCCAGACTGATATAGTAAGGTGCGTGAATGCTGAGCCGTATACCATGCTTACCGGCCTCTTCGCCAAGAGCTCTTGCTGTCTCCTCCCGGATGGTTACCCCCCGGCTGCACTGATATTCATAGGCGTTAAGCCCCTGCCCTGCCAGCCAGCGCGGCATTGCAACAGAAGCTTTATTGCCAGCCTCATAGAATGCGTCAGGATTACCTGCCGGACCAAACTGCGCCTGCATAAATACCTCCAAATCCGAATTGGCCTTCATGTAAGAGTAGGAAACCCAAGCTGGCGCAACGCTTCATAAACAACCACCGCCACAGCGTTGGAAAGATTGAGCGAACGTGCGTCGCCTATCATGGGAATGCGGATACACCGGTCAGGGTATTGGTTAAGCAGTTTTTCCGGCAGTCCCGCCGTTTCTTTGCCAAACAGCAGCAAATCGCCAAATTGATAACGCACCTGCGCATAACTTTGTCTTGCTTTGGTCGTGTTAAGATAAAAAGCCTTGCCAGGGTAAGCTGCTAAAACTTCTTCCACGCTGTCGTGATAATGAATTTTGAGCAGATGCCAGTAATCCAACCCGGCGCGCTTCAGATGACGGTCGTCAACCGAAAAGCCCAGCGGCCGGACTAAATGCAGCTCCGCTCCGGTTGCGGCGCAAAGGCGCGCGATATTGCCCGTATTGCCGGGAATTTCAGGTTCAACCAGTACAATATGCATAGAAACCAACTCCAGTTAATCTAGCGTATACATTTCTGGCCAAAATCATACAGGGCAGCCCCTGGCTGCCCCCAAGCCCGCTATCCAGTCGCTTGTTCTTTTTCGGTATCCGGAGCAACAGGCGTTTGAGGCGCAAACTGAATCAAAATAACAGCGGCGACTACCAGCAGTCCGCCCAACACCTGGAGCCAACCCATTACCTCTCCCAACGCGAGATAGGCGACAACGGCCGCAATTACCGGCTCGAGGCAGGCAATAACGCCGACATTCGTCGGGGGAAGATAGCGAATACCGGTAAAATAAAGCAAAAACGGCACAACTGTGGAAAATACGGCGATATACAGAAACATCAGCCAGTGTGTGCGAGTAATTGTGCCTGGTTCCCACCCGTAAGGCGTAATCACCCACCAGAACAGCGCCGCAAAGCCAAAGAAATAGGTAACGGCGGTAACCGGATGATATTCACGCACCGCGCGTCGGCTGTAAATGGTATTAAAGGCCATAACCAGTGCCGAGACCAGTCCGCTGAACACGCCCAGTATACTTATGCCGCTGGCGCCGCCGGCGTTGAGCATGATGAAAAAACCGCCAGCAGCGGCAAGGCCAACCGATAAGCCGCCCTGCCATCCCAAAGGGGTTTTTTCCCAGATTAGCGCATACAGAGCCATGAAGATAGGCGACAGGTATTGCAAAAAGACGGCTGTCGCCACATTCGTCAGGCTAATGGTCAAAAGATATGTAAACTGCAGCATCGACATCCCCAGCGCCCCCAGCAGGGCAAAGTAGCCGATATCGCGTCTGGCTATCACCAGCAAATTCCGGTTGTAAACGGCAAGACCGGCAAACAGGATAAAGAAGGATAAAGTAAGGCGCAGTTTGACCAGCAGTTGGGGACTCACCGCCTGATTAAACAGAAACTTAGCTGCCGAACCGCCGACGCCCCACATAAGTGCAGCCAGAGTAACTGCCAGGTAACCATACATCTCTTTGCGCATAGCGTGCTCCTAATTAGCATGATATCTATATGTATTTCCACGCGGCAAAATAAAATCCTACCCAGACAGGTAGGATTTATTTTCACCCATGTATTAAACGCGGGATGCAGCGCACGCACACCCACTCGCTTTCCCCTTTAAACTTTGCTGGCAGCAGATGCAGCTTTAGTATAGCAGCTTGTTATTATACCGATGTGCTCTAAATCATACTCTTTTATTTTTAACAAACCCGATAACTAAGCAGCCAGCGCTCGCCAGCAATCCGGCATACAAAGGATCTATCCCTTGCGGCCAAATCAGCTTCCAGACTAACGCCACCCCAGCGCCATAGGCAATAGACAAACCAGCCCAGCGCGGCTGGATGCGTTCCGGCCAGAAGACGGCGACGGTCATGGGCAGAAAAATACCGGCACCCCGTAGCCCCATCGACAGGTAATTCCACTCCAGCACGAGCGATCGCAGGTTACCAAAGGTAAAAACAGCAGCCATCAGCGTAATTGCTAAAACCATTAACCGGTTCGCATTGAGCGATGCTCTCTCACCCCTGCCCTTTAGCCAGCGGGCGGCGATATCCCTGGACAGCATTGTTCCCACTCCTAGGGCAAGCCCGGCCGCCGAGCCTATGGCAGCCAGCAGCAGGGTCGCCAAGGCAATACCGCCAAGCCAGGGCGGCAAATAATAAATTATAAACAGCGGAAACGCATCAATAGGCGCAATATCCGGATGGTGTGTCCGCATAAACAAACCGGCCATCACAGCCGGAATGCCGGTCGGCAGCGTAATGAACGCCGCGAGAAGTGCCCCTTTGCGAGCCGTGACCGCGTCTGTTGCGGCATACACCGCCTGAATATACGTCTGGGTTGATAATGTTCCTACCAAGAGCGCCAGCGCGCTGGCAACATCCGTCCAGTAGCCGCGTCCAAATAGGTTAAACCAAGGATAGACCGGGAAAGACTGTACGAATCCTGCGACGCCCCCCATACCGGTGTAAGTAACAACTGCGGTCGCCGCTAGGGTCACATAAATTAAAACCGTTTTTAAAACCCCGACAAGCCCGGTACCCCAAAGTCCGCCAAAAAAGACGTAGGCGACAATCAACAAAAAGACTACGCCTGCCGCAGCGGCGGCGTCCAGATGAAAAACGGCGGAAATCAGCGGCACAGCCGCTAAAATATTCGCGACAATACTAAAAAAAATGCCGAGGGAAGAGGTTATGCCGCTAAGCGCACCCGCAGCAGCGCCATAGTTTGCGGTAAGAAATTGCGGTATTGTCTGGAGGCCTGATAACCGGAGCGGCACAGCATAGAATAAACCGAGAACAATCAGCGCCAACCCTGCGCCGAGCGTAAACCACCAAGCCGAAAAGCCGACCGTGAAAGCCAGTTGGGCAGTGCCGATTGTCGCCGATCCGCCGATAATTGTGCCAATAATTGTACCGACGATAATCGGTACGCCGGTACTCTGCCCCCCCACTGCAAAATCATTTGCGGTTTTCACCTTTCGCGCAGCGCTTACTCCGAGAAAGGTCACTACGGCCAGCGTTGTGAGCAGGCTAATCATGTGCGCGGTTGTAAATGTCATAACTGCACCTACTTAATGGAATATCTGCCTTGTCTTTTATAAAATACTCACTGCAGCCGTCGAATCCCTGCCACGAATAAGAAAACAGCGCCGCAGGTTTAACGGCACTGCCTCATTCGCCGGAAATAGAGCAAATCGATAAAGGCTTCCACCCTGGTCATCATTCCGGCTTCGCCTGACTGCTCATCAAATGCCAGGGACAAAACAGGCATATTGACGCTTGCGGCAACAGTCGGCAAAATATTCTTGGCGATAACCTCCGGCATGCACGTGAACGGAAAAACCTGAATTATGCCATCCAATCCCCGGTGGCGCATATCAATCGTACAACCAATACTTTTGATGCCGTGCCCGCCAACATAGTGAGCAAGAAAAGGCTCAGCCAGTTTTAAAATCTCCCGGTATCCGCGCAGGTATTGTTTATTCCGCAGCAGATGCACCCGAACATACTCGGTGAGCGACATTGCTTTATGTACCTCTACGCCCATTTCTCCCAGCCTCAGGTCAAGTTGCTGGTTGACAAAGGGCTCCAGCATAACATATATCTCGCCAACAATACCGATTTTAAGGGGCTCCGGCGTCTCCCGCCGATCAAGTGCGTCCAGTTCGCGCTCGGCTTTTGCCTGACAAGCTTTAAGTGCCTGCCGGCATTCAGCCTGGTCAACTTCCCGCAGGAATTGCTCCCAAATACGGTCGGCCGCTCTCTTTTGCGCCACACGGGGCCGCAGGTAGCGAACTTTGGCCTCCACAGTATCAATCGCTTCCATTTTAGCGCCCGCCAGCTTAAAAGCGGCATAGATTTCGGGCCACGTCCTGCGGGCGGCAAGCCGGCGCAGATTACCAAACACATGAGCAATATCCGGCTCAATGGCAATCATCTCAAAGTGGTATCCCAGTTCCCGCAGGATTCCTTTTTGCACCTCGGCGTAATAACCCAGGCGGCATGGCCCTACACCGCCGCAGGTTATAATAGTTTGCGCTCCCTGTTCCAGACTTTCGATAAAATTTCCCAGCGTTAATTTAAATGGCAGACAAACTGTTTCCGGAGCATATTGAGCGCCAAGTTCCAGCGTCCGCTTAGTGACGGGTGGCGGCGGCGAAACCTCCAGGCCTAAGCCGCGAAACAGGGCGCGAAGTATAATATCAAGGTGTCCCATATGGGGAAAAGTCACATTCATCGGTGCACCAGCCTTGCCAGCATATCGGTAAATGCTTCCAGGCGAGTGACCATCCCCGCCTCGGCAGTATGCTCGTCAATGCTCAATATCATAAAAGGCAGTTCCCGTTTTTTCGCATGCTGCTTTACAATCTCGGCAATAAGCGAATCCGGTCCGCAACTGAAAGAAGTCATAAACAGCAAGCCGTCGATTGCCTGCGGCGCATCCATTAAGGCAAGAGCGCTGCCAACCAGATGGCGGCAATAAGTCCAGTACAGCGATTTAGGCAAAATGGCTGCAGCCTGCTCGGCTGTCTTCTTCGGCACCATGTCTGCGGTTATTACGGCCACTCCTAATGAGCGCAGGCGATCGATGACACGTAAACTGGCCTGCCGGTCATGCAGGATATATGGATGTCCGATTAAAGCAACCCGCACGCAGGCGGCATGATTGCCGGGCGAGACCGGGTTCAGGACGGCATCCCGCCTGGCCTTTTGCCAGGCGTACAAACTCCGCAGCCTTCCCGCGCCAAGTGCCTGACCGCTCCCTGCGGCCGCCTTCCATTCATCGGAGCGGCTCTGCCGCACACTGACGTGAACATCGATGAGCGGCGGCAGTTGATCGAAAGCGCTGCGCAGTAAGTCCGGCAGGCCGATAATCTTGGGGCAATTATATTCATTCTTGCCCAGGCTGACTATACGCGGCACGAACAGGTAATCCACTTGATGCTTGATTTCGGCGACATGGCCGCAGAAAATCTTGAGCGGCAGGCATACTTCATCTAAAATATCGCCCCGGTCAAGAGTAGCCTTAGTGGTTTCACCGGAAACCAACACCTCGGCCCCCAAGCAGGTGAAAAACCTTTCCCATATTGCCCCGTAGTAATAATATAGCAAACCTCGCGGCAGTCCAACTACGGCAGCCATGCACTCTCCCCCCTTTCTCAGCCGGTAAGCTGACAGTTTGTCCACTTCCCGCATCTGTCTCCCCATCGCGCGGCGGTCTGCCCGTTAACGGTCACTTCAATGACTTCGCACAAATTGGGACACCCGGCACATTCAAAGCTTTTAGAGGCATAACTGTCATAAATCAGCCCAAATCCCCGGAACCGGGTCGGCTTGCCTGCTACGCTTGCTTCTCTGGCTAAAAGGGCGGAACCTATAGCACCCATGACATGATAATATTGCGGGACAATGACCGGCTGCCCCAGCGCCTGCTCGAAAGCACGACGCATGCCGTGATTGGCGGCCACTCCACCCTGGAATACAACCGGACCCTCCAGTTTTTTGCCTTTGCCCAGATTGTTCAGGTAGTTGCGCACCAGAGCGTGACACAACCCGTTAATAATATCGGGCAAGGAGTGGCCGGTCTGCTGCTTGTGGATCATGTCTGATTCGGCGAATACCGCGCAGCGGCCGGCAATACGCACCGGAACGGACGATTCAAGCGCCCGCCTGCCAAATTCCTGAACGGGGATATTTAAACGGGCAGCCTGCTGATCCAGAAAAGATCCTGTTCCGGCCGCGCAGACGGTATTCATGGCAAAATCGCTGACGACACCGTCACGTATCAGAATGAGCTTAGAATCCTGCCCGCCAATTTCGATTATGGTCCTCACTTCCGGCACTATATGCATTGCCGCTATAGCATGAGCGGTAATCTCATTTTTGACAACATCCGCCCCGACAACTACCGCCGCAAGATTCCGGCCGCTTCCGGTAGCCCCGACTGCAGCTATCCTGACCTCAGGATTGCGACCGTGTATACTCTCAATCCCCTGCTGTACAGCAGCAATCGGCTGTCCCTGGGTGCGCTCATAAAGTGTGTCAAGGATTTCTCCCTGTTCGTTCATCAGCACAATATTGGTACTTACCGATCCAACGTCAATACCTAAATACGCCTGCAAAAAAATCCCTCCTTGCACGTAACTCTATTAGTATTGCCGTGCCAGGAGGGTTTTATACCGGTATGCGGTTATGCGCCTAAATAGGCCTCCACTACTTCTTTGTTACAGATAAGGTTGCTGCTTGTGTCTTCAAGGGTGATTCGGCCGGTTTTCAAGATATATCCCCGTTGCGCGAATTTCAGCGCCTTATTGGCATTCTGCTCGACAAGGAGCACTGTAATGCCTTCTTCGTGCAGCTTTTTAATCAGCGCCAGCGAATGATTGACCATGATCGGCATAAGCCCCATCGAAATCTCATCAATCAAGAGCAGCTTCGGTTCCGGCATAAGCGCCCTGGCAATAGCCAACATCTGCTGTTCGCCACCGCTCATCGTCTTAGCAAGTTGCCGCCGTCTTTCCTTGAGACGTGGAAACATGTCGTATGCCTTTTCAATATTGCGGACCAGGACTTTAGTGTCAGTCAGCTTATAACCGCCTATTTTTAAATTTTCTTCAACGGTGAGATCCGGAAACACCCTCCGTCCTTCGGGAACGTAGCCAAATCCCAGCGCCGCCCGTTCCCAGGCAGGACGCCGGGTAATATCCAACCCTTCATATTCAATCCGTCCGGCTTTAGGCTCGACCAAACCCATAATGCACTTCATAATCGTACTCTTGCCGGCACCGTTGGCGCCGAGAATGGTGACGAATTCACCGGCGCGAATATCGAGCGAAACATTGTGGAGAGCTTGCGACTTGCCATAGAATGCATCAATCTCAATTAGTTTAAGCAATGTCGTCATCCCTCCCCAAATAGGCCTCGATAACCAGGGTATTGTTTTTAATTGCTGCCGGCGGCCCTTCGGCGATCTTGACGCCGTAATTTAAAACTACCAGCCGGTCGCAAACGGTCATAGCAATTGCCATGTTGTGTTCAACCAGCATAATCGTTGTCCCTGTAGCCTTCAGCTGGCTGATGATATCGATGAACTCTTGCGTGGCGTCATGGCTGAGGCCGGCGCATGGTTCATCCAATAAAAGCAGTTTGGGTTCAAGCGCCAGCGCTCGGGCAATCTCCAGCCGGCGCATATAGCCGAGACTCAAATCGCCTGCGCGCTTGTCGCGTTGCGCCAGTATGTGCAATTTTGCCAAGAGCGCCTCGGCTTTGCTGATATTGTCGTGCGTCCGGCTTATACTGAAGATTCCTTTCAATCCGGTATAATGGCTTCCCCCCATTGCCATAATGACATTATCAAGCACTGTCATATCGCGGAAAGGATGCGAAATCTGAAAGGTTCTCGCTACTCCCAGCCGGGCGATCTGATGCGGCTTTAACCCATGAATGGCCTGCGTCCCCAGCAGCACCTCCCCGGCTGTTGGCTCATAGACGCCGCAGATTGTGTTAAACAGGGTGGTTTTGCCTGCACCGTTGGGGCCGATTACACCAAGTGTCTCACCCTTATTCACTTCAAAACTGACAGTATCAATAGCCTTTAAACCGCCAAAGTGTTTTTGCAGGTTCCGAACCGACAGAATACTGTTAGCCGTCACTGGCCGCGCCTCCTTTGCCGCTCTCAAGACCCTGCCGCAGCCGATATCTTGAGTATAATCCTTTAAACTGCCGCCATAAAAAGCTGTTATCACCCAATAACCCTTCGGGCTGGAAGCGCATCATCAATACCAGCAAGCCGCCGTAGAGCAGCATGCGGTAATCAGACATGAACCGGAACAATTCCGGGATGATCCCCAGGATAATTGCCCCTGTCACCGTGCCGCGAATTGTTCCCATGCCGCCAATGACGATCATGGATAAAATGGAGATCGAGGTAACAAAAGCAAAATCGCTGGAATAGATGAACGTCATATGATGGGCGTAAATGGCGCCGGTGAGCCCGGCCAGCGCCGTACCGATTGTAAAAGCGATAATTTTAAACATATTGACATTTATGCCGATGGAGGCAGCAGCTTCCTCGTTATTGCGTATTCCTCCCAGCGCTAAACCCAGCCAGGATTTTTCGATCCGCCGGCAAAACAGGCACAGCAGGACAATCAGCGCCACTATGAGGACTAAAAAATGCATATTCCCCATTTCCTGGCCGAATAACTGCGGTCTTTCCACGCCTAAGCCAAACGATGCGCCAAAATACGGCGTATATTGAAAAATAGCCACCGTCACAAAGTTAATGCCAATCGTAGTAATCGCCAGAAAATCGTTTCTTACCCGCAGGCTCACAAGCCCTAACAGAGCGCCGATCAAACCGGCAGTAACAGCTGAGCAAGGAAGCGTCAGCCAAAAATTATACCCGAGCTTCGCGGTCATAATAGCTGCCGTATAAGCGCCAATGCCGAAAAACGCCGCATGGCCAAGAGATGGCTGCCCGGCATAGCCTGTAATGATATTCAGGCTGAGCGCCAGCAAAATAAAGATGCCGATATTAATGCCAACAACAACTTCATACATAGGCGCGCCCTCTTTCTATGCCTTTCTGCTCATTAAGCCTTCCGGCTTAATAAGCAGAATGATAATCAGCGCTACAAAGGCTATGGCGTCTCGGGGCAGGAAAAAGCCGATATACCCGGCGATCAGCGTCTCTATAAGGCCGATCATGACAGCGGCTGCAACCGTTCCCACAGGATTGCCCAATCCCCCTAGGACAATTAACGCCAGCATTTTATACGCCGGAACATCCCCCATGGTCGGAAATACCGAATTGTACAGCATCCCCACCATAATGCCTGCCGTAGCGGCAAAGGCATACCCAAGCAAAAAATTATACGCCACAACTTGATTTATATTTACACCCATAGCTTTGGCTATTTCGAGATCTTGGGCTGTAGCGCGCCAAGCAAGCCCAATCTTAGTATAGGCAAGCAGATACCATAAAAAGGCCAGCAGCGCTGCCGTCAGCACAATAATCAATATCCAGGTGGGATTAATGGTAAGCGTTTCGGTTTTAATCGCCCCAAAAGGAAGCGATGCTTGAAACTCACGGATGCGGGGACCGGCAACCAGGCGCAGCAAATCTTGAATGAAAATAAACAAACCAATACTGGCAATTAAAGGTACGATAGGCGGCCGGTCCAATACCGGGATATACAGATAGCGCTGGACCACAAAACCAAAGAAACCGGTGAGTGCTATCGCGCCGGCAAAAGACAACAAGATATTGCCGGTGGACAAATACAGGAAAAGCCCAGCATACGCGCCAATAGCATACGCGCCGGCATTGGCCAAGTCCAGGATGCGTAAAATCCCGTATACCAATGTCGCGCCCATCGCGGTAAGCGCGTAGACGCTGCCGATAACCAGGCCGTTAAGAAGCTGCTGCACTATCATTACACGAACTCCTTATCTTAGCATTAAACCGATATGGGATGATTTCATGCATAAAATCATCCCATATCATTGCCTACCTTATTCAGCGGGAGGGGTTATAATGTCATCGTCAGCAACTTCGGCATAGAAGTGGAAATCGCCGTTTTTCACGATTTGCACTTGAACCGTCTTTTTGACTTCGCCAATTCGATTGTAACCTTTAATCAAGCCGGTTACCGCTTCAAAGTCCTTGAGTTCAGCCAGTCCCTGCCTGATCTTGTCCGGTTCAGCGCCTTTTTGGCCAATAACGTGTGCCAGCACCATGAAGGCGTCATAAGTGGAGGCTCCTACCATATCCGGTTTATGCCCATATTTCTGTGTATAGCCGTTGATAAAGTCTTTTACGACTTTGCGCTCGCTGTCCCGGTTTAGGTTTGTGGTAATGATTACGCCCTCAGCCGCCTCTTTTGCCACTCCCAGGAACTGGGTTGTGGAATCGATACCTTCAGTTCCCAGAATATGAGATTTGATGCCCAGCGTTTTCGCCTGCCGCACAATCTGTGAGCCTTCACCGGCATATACCGGGATATAGATTAAGTCAGGGTTTAATTGCTTGATTTTGGTCAATACCGGCGTAAATTCTTTTTCGCCCATGGCAAACGAATCCGAAGACACAATCTCCGCGCCCATTTTTACCGCTCTGTCTTTAAATGCGCTGGACAGTGTTTTCCCAAAATCATTATCGACGTGAAGAATCGCTATCCGTTTAGCTTTAAGATTGTCTACCGCTATCTTCGCCCCGGCTTTGCCCTGAACCAGACCTACGAAAGACTGGCGGAACATGTAATTGCCTGCTTTGGTGATGTCTGGATGTTGCGCATAGGCGGTGATCATGGGAATCTTGGCATCTTGATAAATTTTTGCCGCCGCCCGGGTCATGCCGCTGTAGGAACCACTGACAACCGCCACAACGCCGTCCTTAGTTGTAAGCTTCTGGGCAATGCTGACGGCCTGCTTGGTGTCAAAACCATCGTCGTAGTAAACAAGCTCAACCTTCCGGCCATTGATGCCCGTCTGATTGATTTTTTCCACCGCCAGTTTAGCGGCGTTGAGCACGCTTTCACCGTCAGCAGCCGCCGGTCCGGTTACAGGAGCAAAAAACCCGATTTTAATCGGCGCCTTATTGTCTGCTTTTGCAGGCTCAGACCCGCCGCAGCCGGCAAACATCAGCGCCAGTCCCAACACAACGATAACGCCCGACAGCATTTTCCTGTTCCCCGACATTCTCTCATCCCCTTTTATTGATTTAATATTCTTGCTTTACTTTAAAATATTGTTACGGATCTGTCGCCGGATCACCGTTTAGCAGCATCCTTGCTTTCTCCAGACAAACTCGCCTTTTTTTATGACCTGTTCGACCGTATTCATCCCAATGTGGTAGGGAATAAACAGGTGCGACGGATATTCCAAAATAATAATATCCGCCTGTTTGCCCGGCTCGATGCTGCCGATGACATGCGCCCGGCCAACAGCTGTTGCCGCGTTAAGCGTAAGGGCGGTAACCGCCTCTGCCGGCGTCATCCCCATATAAAGTGTCGCCAGGGCAAATACCAGCGGTATCGATGCAGTAAAACAACTGCCGGGATTCAAATCGGTTGCCAACGCAACAGGAACGCCCCTGTCAATCATATACCGTCCTCTAGCATATGGCTCGCGCAGACTGAAAGCCGTCGCGGGCAAAAGCACAGCCACGACCGCTCTGGCTGCAAGCCGTTCAATCCCTTCGTCCGACGCATGCAGCAAGTGGTCGGCGGATACAGCCTGCAGCTCCGCCGCCAGTTCCGCGCCGCCAAGCTGCACAATCTCGTCAGCATGTAGCTTAGGCTTTAGCCCATACTCCAAGGCGGCAGTAAGCAAACGCCGCGACTGTTCGATGGAAAACACGCCCTGCTCGCAAAATACATCGCAGAACTCGGCCAGACCTCGTCTTACCACCTCCGGCAGCACTTCCCGGATGATAAAATCGATAAACTCGTCCGTACGCCCCTTGTATTCCGGCGGCACGGCGTGTGCGCCCATAAAAGTGGGCACAATCTCTACCGGGTGTTCGGCGGCCAATTCGGCCATCACTTCAAGTTGTTTGATTTCGGTGTCCAAATCAAGACCGTAGCCGCTCTTTGCTTCAATAGTGGTAACGCCCAGCGACAGTATGGAGTCCAGCCTTCGCCTAGCCAGGCTTTTCAGTTCCCCCTTTGAGGCTTTTCGCGTCGCCCGGACGGTATTTACAATTCCCCCTCCCTTTTGCATAATCTCCATATAGGTCGCGCCCTTAAGACGCCAGGAAAACTCCTCCGCGCGGTAGCCGCCAAAAACCAGATGTGTATGGGCGTCGACAAAGCCCGGCATAACGCATTTGCCGGAACAGTCCACCACTTGATAATCTCTTTCATTCACCACACGCAAAACATCATTAGTGGAACCGGTATGGATTATTCGGCCGGAAGCGATGGCAACCGCGCCGTCCGGAATGATGCCTAAATCATTCATTGCAGTACCTGTCTTCGGCGCCTGACCTCTACATGTCACAAGCTCATTAGCATGGACTAGCAGCAATTTACCACTCATAGCCGCTACTCCATCAACCTGTTTTCCAGAATTTGATGTGAACTGAAGTTCTCCAGACCCAGATAGTAGACGGCCGTATCGATCAGCGCTTCCTGGGGCGTGAGGCCAATAATTTCACTGCCAATGACGGGAATGCCATACCGCCTGGCTTCCATCTTAACCATTTCAAATGCCTGATACAGACTTGTGCGCGTGAAATCCGTCATATTCATGGAAACCTGCACAATGCCCCGGTCTTCAAGTGACACGCCGATAGCTTTGACATATCTGAGGCCGCCCGAGATATGCCGGACCCTTTTGGCAATTTTATCGGCAATTTCCAAATTGCTTGTACCCAGATTGACATTAAAGGCCACCAGCGGCGCCCTGGCGCCAACTACAGTAGCGCCGGCGGTGGGATGCAATTCGGCCGTTCCAAAATCAGGCATCCATTCGGGAAGCTTAATTTTTTCCTTAAACCCTTCAAACTCACCTTTGCGGATGTTGGCCAGATTTTCACGCTCCGGCCGGGTTGCCGCTTTTTCGTATAGGTAGGTAGGAACCCTAAAGCGTTCGAAAATTTCTTTGGCCGTTTCCCGCGCTAAGCTGACTGCCAGCTCCATTGTCACATTGCGCACAGGAATGAAGGGAATAACATCGGCTGCTCCCATGCGCGGATGTTCCCCCTTATGCCGGTTGAGATCAATTTCCTGCACCGCCTGCCCTACCGCTTCAATAACAGCGACCCGAACTGCCGCGGGCAGCCCCACGACAGTAACAACCAACCTGTTATGGCTGACATCAGCCGAATAGTCCAGCAGTTTGACTCCTTCCGCCCGGCGTAACGGTTCGACAATTTTCTCAATCACTTCTTTATTGCGACCTTCGCTGAAATTAGGGACACATTCAACAATTTGTTCAAACATTTATATAGCTCCTTGCTCGCGAAAATTACTTAAGCATGGGAATTTTAACGCCGCGCTCCTTTGCGCACTCAATTGCTGCTTCATACCCTGCGTCAACATGGCGGATTATGCCCATTCCCGGGTCAGACAAAAATACCCGTTCCGCCCGTCGTTCAGCCTCATCCGTTCCGTCCATGACGAGAACCTGGCCTGCATGCAGAGAGTAGCCGATGCCGACACCGCCGCCGTTATGCACAGATACCCAGGTGGCGCCGTTCACGGCGTTGATAAGCGCATTTAATATCGGCCAATCGGCAATGGCATCACTGCCGTCAAGCATGGCTTCGGTCTCACGGTTGGGAGAAGCGACCGAGCCGCAATCAAGATGGTCGCGGCCAATAACGATAGGTGCTTTCACCTCACCGCGCCGTACCAGATCGTTAAATACTTTCGCCATTTTGTCCCTCTCGCCGTAACCCAGCCAGCAGATGCGGGCGGGAAGTCCTTGGAAGGCTACCCGTTCTTGCGCCAGCTTAATCCAGCGGACCACATGCGTTTTTTCGGGAAAGGTCTCTATGACTGCGCGGTCTGTGCGGTAAAGATCCTCAGGATCTCCGGAGAGTGCTACCCAGCGGAAAGGTCCCTGTCCCTCACAGAACAGCGGGCGAATATAGGCCGGGACAAAACCGGGGAAATCGAAGGCGTTTTGCACTCCCATTTTAATTGCTTGGCCGCGAATATTGTTGCCGTAATCGAAGGTTTCCGCACCCATCTGCTGCAGTTTGAGCATCAGCTCAACATGCCGCGCCATGCTTTGCAGCGATAATTGAATATATCTGCCTGGATCAGCCCGCCGCAGCTCAAGCGCTTCCCGGTAAGGCAAGCCGTGCGGCACATAGCCGTTCAATTCGTCGTGCGCCGAGGTTTGATCGGTAAGGATATCCGGTACAACTTTACGGTCGACAAGTTCGGTTAAAAGGTCAACGGCGTTGGCTAACAGGCCTATGGACAGCGCCCTTCCTTCCGCCTTCGCCCTAAGCGCAAGTTCAATGGCTTCGCCGATGTCTTCCACCATGATATCGCAATAGCGGGTGGCAAGACGCTTTTCAATGCGCTCGCGTTCTACTTCCGCACACAGCGCTACCCCTTCGTTCATTGTAACGGCAAGCGGCTGCGCTCCGCCCATCCCGCCTAGGCCGGCGGTCACTGTCAGCGTTCCTTTCAGCGTTCCGCCGTATTTCCGATTGGCAATCGCTGCCAGCGTTTCATAAGTTCCCTGCAAAATGCCCTGGGTGCCTATATAAATCCAACTGCCGGCAGTCATCTGCCCATACATCGTCAGGCCTTTGCGCTCTAGTTCGCGAAAATTGCTCCAGTCGCTCCAGCGACCGACGAGATTGGAGTTGGCGATAAGCACACGCGGTGCCTCTTTATGGGATTTGAAAATGCCTACCGGTTTCCCGGATTGTACCAGCAAGGTCTCGTCATGCTCAAGCTCACGCAGGCATTTTACAATTGCCTCAAAACATTCCCAATTGCGGGCGGCTTTGCCTGTACCGCCGTAAACAATCAAGTCGTCCGGCTTCTCGGCCACTTCGGGGTCGAGATTATTCATAATCATACGCAGCGCAGCTTCCTGCTGCCAGCCTTTGCAGGTAATTGAGGTTCCCCGGGGAGCTCGTATGACCCGTTTGCCGGCATTCTCCATGTTACTCCTCCTTCGGCAAGTGATGAAATTGATTAAAATTTTCCACTTTCTTAAACGGTTTCCTGCTTATTTTTAGACAATACATAAAATTGTTTTAATTTCTATTTTTCTGACTGCATGCTTTTACCTGCGGCCAAAATGCGATCTGCCAGTCGGGAAAACGGCAGCGTCTGCAAGTACACCTGCCCCGGGCCTCTGAGTTTGGCCAGAACAAGCCCTTCACCGCCAAACAACGCGTTGCGAAAGCCGCCGATAAATTGAATATCGTAATTTACTGAAGGCGCAAACGCAACCAGACAGCCTGTATCCAGGCGTATTGTCTCTCCCGGCACCAAGTTTTTAACAATGACGCCGCCGCCAGCGTGAATAAACGCCTGTCCTTCTCCGCTCAATTTTTGCAAAACAAATCCTTCGCCGCCGAATAAACCCGCGCCGATCTTTTTGGCAAACGCCACGCCAACGTCCACCCCGCGTGCGGCGCATAAAAAGCTTTCTTTTTGACAGTAAAAAACTCCGCCCAGTTGGCTGAGATCCAGCGCGATAATCTTGCCGGGGTAGGGAGCGGCAAAACCGCAGCGTCTTCGAACCCGGGAACCGTTTATGAAGGTAGTGATAAAAAAGCCTTCCCCGGCTATTATTCGCTTTAACCCACTAAACAGTCCACCCACTCCGGTATGCATCTCTATACCCTCTTCCATAAACAGCATGGCACCGGCTTCAGCTCGGACGCCTTCACCGGGCGCTAGTTCGATCTCCACCATTTGCATTTCCTCGCCCATGATGCGGTAATCAATCCGGTCAGCCACCAAATCCCCTCCTGCAGTTTTTGCGTTGTTTATTGTCAGTATTCCCGCAATCAGCCGATTTGAGTCTTTTCTTTTTCCTGAAACAGGATTATACTATAAGTATCTGACGGCACGTGAAATTATGCATACGCCGAAGGAGCATAAAACCATTGTATCTGCCTGCAAGGGGTCACCTGCGCATAGGATAACGAAACCCGTGTGTATATTACGGCTTTCTTCGCCTTGCGCGGAGAAAGCTTTTGTTTTAGGAGGTCTTATGGCTAAACGGCTTGGAGTCATCGGCATCGTAATCAGCGAGCCTAAAACGGTCGTGGCCCGGGTCAATACCATACTCAGCGACTATGGACGCTTGATTATTGGCCGTATGGGTATTCCACGCCCCGAGGAAAAAGTCGGCGTGATCGCGCTGATTGTTGAAGGTGATACCGATGAAATCGGTGCCTTGACCGGCAAGCTGGGCAACCTGCCCGGCGTAAATGTGAAATCTGCTTTGACAGCACACAAACCAGAGAAAGGGGAAAACAAATGATTGACGATAAAGAACGCACTTCTGACAGTTTCATCGACGATGCATTAATCGGCAATTTACTGTCGTCCGCCAAAGAGCTAGCTCATGATGAAAGTTATGTGCGTCAAATTATTAATGCTGCCCGTGCTTACCGCGGCCTGTCAGCCGCCGAAGTCGCGGTGCTGCTTGAAGTCGAAAATAAAGCGCTGCTTGAAGAGATGTTCGCGGCCGCGGCCGCAGTTAAACAAGCCATTTACGGTACGAGGGTAGTGCTGTTCGCTCCGCTGTATCTGTCAAGCTTTTGCGTCAACAATTGTGCCTATTGCGGCTATCGGGCCGGCAACGAGCAGCAGTACCGACGCCGTCTCACGTTGGCCGAGGTCAGGGAAGAAGTCGAAATACTGGAATCACTGGGACACAAGCGTCTGGCCATTGAAGCGGGCGAAGACCCGGTTAATTGCCCGATCGAATATGTGACCGACTGCATCCGAGAGATATACAGCATCAAGGATGGCAATGGCAGTATCCGCCGGGTTAATGTCAACATCGCCGCTACGACGGTAGACGAATACCGCAAGTTGAAACAGGCGGGGATTGGCACCTATATTCTTTTCCAGGAAACATATCACCGGCCAACCTATCAAGCTTTGCACCCTACCGGTCCCAAACGCGACTACAACTGGCATACAACGGCGATGGACCGCGCGATGCAAGCGGGTATCGATGATGTCGGCATAGGCGTCCTTTACGGCCTTTATGACTACAAGTACGAAACCGTAGCCATGTTTCTTCATGCTGCGCACCTGGAAAAAATGTTTGGCGTAGGCCCGCACACCATTTCCGTGCCGCGCCTGCGTCCCGCAGCGGGCATGAAGGTTGAAGAATTTCCCCATCTGGTAAGCGATGAGGACTTTAAAAAAATTATTGCGGTCATCCGGCTTGCCGTGCCTTATACCGGCCTAATTTTGTCCACACGTGAGCAGCCTGAATTGCGCGACGAACTAATCAACTACGGCGTTTCTCAAATCAGCGCCGGTTCCTGTACAGGCGTAGGCGGCTACCATCAGTCCTACCGAGAAGAAAAAAAGCATGCCCCAGGCATGCAGTTTGAACCGGGAGACAGCCGCTCCCCCAATGAAATTATCCGTATGCTTTGCGAAAAAGGATACGTTCCCAGCTACTGCACCGCCTGCTACCGGCAGGGGCGTACGGGCGACCGCTTCATGGCGCTGGCGAAAAGCGGCGAAATCCAGAATGTTTGTTTACCTAATGCCATTCTTACCTTCCAGGAATATTTGGAAGATTACGCCGATGAAGAGACTAAGCGCGCCGGGCAGGACATGATTGCCAAAAATCTGACCGCTATTCCTCAGGAAGATGTGCGGCGGGCTACCGAGCGCAAGTTGGCGCAAATCAAAAAGGGCGAGCGCGACCTTTACTTTTAAGGTTAAATGCCGGCAGATCTCTGCCGGCATTTAAATTCCGCCTGATTTAGACAACGCCGGTGCGTCAGAGGCACCGAGCCTGGGCCACAGCGTCCAGCGATAAAATATGATATAGAGCAACGTAGAGAGGAACGCGCCAAAAAATACCGCGTTATAACCCCATAACTCCGCCACAGCCCCCATTGCCACCGCACCGGCGCCAAAACCGAAATCAACCGCCATGGTATAAAAGCCCAATGCCGCCCCTCTGTTTGCCGGCTGCGTATTCGCCGTTACGATAGTGGCCATTGACGGGAAAGCTAACCCGTAGCCGATGCCAATACTGCCGCCGCAGAACATCAGCACTGCCGGCGAAGGATATGCCGTACCAACAATTAGCATGGTCACGGCAAATAGAAGCAACAGATAATAGGACAACCGCTCCGGCGTGTACTTCGCACAAAGCGTTCGCACCCAGGCGCGCGACAAAACAACCATGACCGCGTATGCAACATAAAATCCGTTAAAGTCGGTAACGCCTTTGCTTACTGCCAACAGCGGCAAAAAGGTCATTGTGCTGGCAAAGGCGAAGGTGGTGGCATTCAGGCTAAGTGTGGGCACATAAATATGAGGGTTGGTCACGAGCGTGCGGAGCGGCAGCGTTTCACCGGACTTGGGGGCAAGCTTTAAGCGCGGCTTCTTCGGGAACAATAACAAGGAAAGTAGCGTTGTCAGCATCCCCACGCCTACTACCCAGGAAAAGCCGCCTCCGGCATACAATCGGTTTGCCATACTCGAGGCAGTTCCTACGCCGATCATCGTAAATAAGGTATAGGCGGCAACTGCTTCGGCAGTATGTTCTTCGTCATGCATAAGGGTCGCCATGACTAACGCAGCCCCGGCATAGCAGGAAATCCCCAAACCGTGCATAAACCGGGAAAGTGTGGCCGCCACCAGGCTACTGCTGCACAGATAACTAGCGATGGCCGCAATGGATACAAGAATACCTCCGGCGATGATCGGAGTGCTGCCAAAACGATCCGCCGCTTTGCCGGCTAATACTCTGAACATCAGCGCGCCTAGCGAAAAGGCGCCTACGGCGATACCGATCTGATAGTCATTCATCCCCAGAGTATGGTAATATAAAGGCAGTACCGGCATAAACAAGTTGGTGCTCATCCAGAAAAACATATTAGCTAATATTAAAGATAGAAATTGTTTATTGTATATGGAACGGGTAAACACGACATCATCCCCTGGTGCAGCAGTTAGCGAACATAATTTTATCTTCGTGAAAAAACTGCTGTCTCCTCCTGATTGGCGTTGTTTATCCAGGAGGCCGCTATGAAACGCACCCTTGCTGTTTTCTCTTGCTTCATGTTGATACTGGCCGGGCTGGAGTATGGCAATATATTTGGTCAAGATGGGTACAAGCCCGCCCTCCAGGCCGAACTCATAAGTAACGAATATGTAATCTCCTGGCCGAAGCTTGCCTATCCCGCTCTTTACAAGATCGAAGCGTTCATCCGCCCGCCCGGGCGTGACGGTCGCAATGCGATTCCTTGCAATATAATCACGACTTTCTATACCTGGAAAAACAGCTACATTATCGCCAATGACTTTCCATTCCGGACTTTCTGGCGCGTTTCCGCCCAAGGGCTCTTCCTACATCCCTTGGGCCAGCCTTCCGACCCGCTCAGTCTCGCGGCGGTTAAAGAGGAACCCGACGCAGACTTCCGCAGCTTTAAGCCCGTAATTACCTCTCTTTACTCCGAAGCCAAACCCGCGACTGTCCGTCCCATGCTCACCTGGTCGGTCCTCCCCGGTGCGGTATACTACGAAGTTGAAATCTTAGCCCAACCTCCCGAAAACCCCAATGGGACAGAACCGTCTCAGTATAGGATAGCTGTGTCCCGCGAAGTGTTTACCAACGGCTATAATGCGGATTTGGCTTCCCTGCCTTATGATGTGGTCTACTGGCGCGTCAGAGGTTTAAACTATGACGGCCATCCCCTCGGCGTATTTTCGGATACAGCCAAAGTTGTTATTGACCGTGCCGCCGAGGTTAGCCCCAAGCCGCTCATCACTACAGAATTCAATAGTGAAGGCACCCCTACCCCGCTTTATCCGGCGTATTCGTGGATCCCTGTCTATGGCGCAGTCAGTTATGAGGTTGAGATTACCAATGAATTGCCCGAAAACCCGGACGACTTTACTCCCTCCCGCTACCGCATCTGGAGCAAACAACTGAGTGGCTTTGCCTGCTATGACGAAGAGCCGCGTATCGTTCCGGGGACGTACTATTGGCGCGTTCGGGGCCTGGACGCCGCCGGAAATCCCGCCGGTTTATGGTCCAAACCCGGAAAATTCGCCGTAAATCCTAAGCAGTTCACCTATGCGGCCACGTTCGGCGACAGCATAACACACGGCGGAGGCGCGGTCTCCTACTCCCCCGCCGATTGGGCTTACAGCTACCAAACCTATCTCAGCTTCACGGCCGTTAACCTCGGCAGAAGCGCTGATACCGCTGAAACCATGCTCAGCCGATTTGACCGGGATGTTCTTCCCTACCGGCCCCGCTATCTGCTGATTATGGGCGGAACCAACAGTTTGCGGGGCGGTGTCCCGGCGTCTGACGTAATCCGCAGCCTCGCCGCCATCCGTGACCGCTGCCTTGCTTACGGCATACGCCCTATCTTCATAACTCTTCCCCCGATAAATCCCGCCAATATTGCCAAGGTTTTCGGCGAGCAAACAGCGCCTGGCTGGCAAAAAGAATTCGCCGCCGTCAATGCTTTTCTCCGCAAACAGCGCTATGTAGTCGATATTGCCCCCTATTTCACCGACGCCAACGGCGAACTTCCCGACTATCTCGCCGTCGACGGCCTGCATCCTGACATTGAAGGCAAAAAGCTCATGGCCGGGATCATCAACGCCCACTGGTCCAAGTTGACCAAGTAGCGCCAGGCAGCATTTCCTTATAAAGCGGCTTCGCGCTCCAACAGCGCATCACGGCAAGTTTTCGCTTCCCGGAAAAATGCATAAAGATCCGACCTGTCACCTTTTTCGATAGCGCTGATCACAGCGTCGATAATGCCGCGCATTTCAGTAAGCCCTTGCACAATCGCTGTCGGATTGGTCATGCAGATATCCGCCCACATATCAGCGTCGGAAGAAGCAATCCGGGTGGTATCGCGAAAACCGCCCCCAATAAGCAAGGTCAGCATCTCTGGGTCTGGCTGGCGGCGCAGAAGGTTAACCAGAGCGGCGGCCGCAACATGCGGTATATGGCTGACATAGGCGGCGTACCAGTCATGGCTGGCGGCATCTACCGCAATAGTTCGCGCCCCTGTTACTTCAATCACTTCCTTTAAGCGTTGAAACTGCCCGGGAGATGCGCCGATGCCTTCAGTCAATATATACCATTTGTTACGGAACAAATCTTTATCGGCGGCGGTTACGCCGCTTTTTTCCCGCCCGGCCATAGGATGACCGCCGATATAAGCTATTCCTGCTGGAATAAGCGGGCGCAGTTCATGGAGTAAATACTCTTTTGAGCTGCCGACATCGGTGATAAGCGTGCCCGGCCGTAAAACCGGCTGCAGCCGTTCGACCACCCCTTTAATTTGCAGCACAGGCGTACAAAGAAAAATAATGTCGGCTTTAGCCGCATCCCGGCAATCAGTTGATCCTTCATCAATGGCATTTCGGTTTAGCGCCAAATCAAGAACTGCCGTACTGCTGTCGATGCCGACAATGCGGTATGCTTCGCCAGCCCCTTGCTTGAGCGCCAAACCCAGTGATCCGCCGATAAGTCCAACGCCAATAATCGCAATGATCATGGACTTCCTCCTAACAGGTCATGTACTTTTATCACAACCCATGTATGAAAATGGGTTTTAAACTGAATACTTTCATGCGACAATGG
>JAOACF010000026.1 GCA_026417995.1 Negativicutes bacterium | reverse complement strand
TTGCTTAAATTCCTCGGCCGCGGCATAAACCAGCCGCCATTCTTCAATTGTTGGCAGAAAAATCCCTCTCTTCTTTAGCATAAGGCATTACATTATTGAAAATACGCCTGACGCTTATTTCCTTAGGCAGTAATATGATTTATGGCACTGAATAATGGGCACGAGACTTCCTAGCATGATACTATCTCCTAAATGATAATTGAATTAATGCAATAATGCAATGGTCGGTGCCGGACAATTACACCGCTAAATCGACTTGTTGCATTATCCCTGTCGTCCCATTCTCGCGCAAGAATACCCCCGTGCGGCGCAGCTGTCCCTGCAGGCTGTTATCCTGAAGTGATTTGTGGGAAAATTCCGTGCTGACATTGCCCAAGTAGATCGCGCCGATGCCTTTTTGCCCAATGGCGAAAAGCTGATCATTGCCATTGGCGTCTTTTGTCCAAATGCGCAGCCTGTCATAAATGGCGTCATTCTCATCGATCCAGTTGTTGCCGTCGGCATCGTACTGCGCCAGCTCGGCAAAACCGTTGCCGGTATTGGGCCCAAACAATTCTTTCCCGTTATTGATGATGCCATCGCCGTTCAGATCCAAAGCAAGAAAGCCGCTTCCCGGCGCGGCAAACGAAACTTGCTCCGCATCGCCGTCTGCATCAATATCAAAACTATACTTGGCAGCTGTCAGCCGCGCCGCCGGCGCGTCAAAATTGATCACCAGCGGGTCAAGCAAAGCATCCCCCGCCTTGATGCTGATATGCTGCTCCGCCATAAACTGCCGGGTCATGCTGAGCTGAGCGGTAAAATTAATTTCCCGCCCATCAGCCGTTTTTACGCTGCCAGTGGCCGTAAAAGTCATCTTTTCCTGTTCCGAACGTGTCCAATGAAACTGATAGTCCAGTCCCCACCCCTGCAAAGCGCGCCCCTGGGCCGTTTGGCCGGCGGCAAGCCCTGGCCTTAGACACGCCGCAGGCGCGTTCAGCTTGATGCGCGGTATCACGAACTTAATCTTTTTGCCTGTCAGCATTTCGCAAAACTTGCTGATCAGTTCGAGCTTCCGCTTGTCTTCTTCCGACAGCTCGATGGCGAATTCGTCTTGCGCCGCCTTGTCTGCCGCACCCGCCTGCCGGCTAAGCAGCGCTTTCGCTTGCGCGGAAAAATCCACGCTTTGCGCCGGCCCTATTGTCAGCGCAGCCGGCGGCGGATTTCCGTTCCAGTAGCGCAGCGTTTCGTGCCGGAACTCTTCTTCAACAAGACTATGCTGACTCGACATGGCGATAGTTGAGCTTTCGATCTTCATTTAAAACCCTCCCTGGCAAATCAAAATAAAAAGAGGTATTCCTTTACCTCTTCTCAGCTGTGTCTTGCGGGACAGTCCCGCTCGATATTAACTTTGCCGATCCATCCGGCTGCCAACCAGCCCCATCGCGGCATATGGGTCGTAGGCTTGATTTACCTTTCGTTCGTGTCTGGCGTTGTTTAAATTAACGCGCAGCTGCAGCATGATTAGCTGATTTTCCTGCCGGATTGAATTAAGAATCTGTCGCCCCTCATCCGAGACTTTGAAGCCATCGCCGTCAGCCTCGTCAATCATTGCCTGCAGGCGTTCCCGCTGCTCCATGAGTTCAAAAAACATGTCAAAATCCTGCCGCTGCAAAAATTTGGCCATTTCTTGCGTGAGAAACAGATAGTCGTGCCATAGCTCCTTTGCCGGCTTTATCATCATAATTATTTACCTGCGGCCTTCGCCAGCCGGGTTTGCTTAATAACCTCGACCCAAGTTTCGCGCAGTTCCAGCAGCATGTCACGCGCTTCGGCCAGTTGACCGGCATCTTTTTTTATATTGCCCTGCATCAGACGGAATTCGATATAATCGTAAAGAGCCATCAGGTTCTTCGATACCTCATATTGCATGTCAAGCGTGACCATAAATTCGCGGACAATATCCTGGGCGCGAAGATTAGCGTTATGCGCCTTTTCCAGATTACCCTGCTCTAGTGCCTGGATGCTTTCGTTGACAAAGCGTATAGCGCCGTTATAGAGCATGAGCGTCAGCTCTTCGGGCGGCGCAGTCATAATCTGCTGCTGCTTATATGCGTTTGCCGTACTGGCCAGATTCATAAATTCCTACCCCTCTCATGCCTATTGCCCTGTTCCCATTTGCTGCGCGAACCAGGCGCTTTGCTGACTCAGCCGCTGAATGGCAGCTTCCATTGCATCGAACTGCTTGTAATAGCGTGATTCCAGCCTTGCAAGGCGGTCATTTTCAGCGTCCATTCTTTTCGCCATGTCGCGGATCTGCTTCGCGAGACTGCTTTCCGTGTCCCCGACAAGGTCGGCGCTGCGGCCGGCGGTTTCCACAATATCGTCAATGCCTTCTTTGAGCGTGTCGTACAGCCGGCGCGATACCCCTTTGCTTTTATGGTCGCTGCTGTCAGCTGCAAAGATTTTGCTTACGATATCAGGATCTTCGGCCAAAGCCTTGCGGAGTTTTGTCTCGTCAATGCTTAATCCCCCGGCCAGGGAGCTCACGTCCACGAAATTCCCGGTTTCGTCAATATAGCTGGAGGTATTGAGGCCGATATCAACCGCACTCTTATATTTGCCGCTGACACCGGAAACCGGGGCGGCAAAGTCAAGCCGCATGGCATCCAGCACACGGCGCAGTGTTGTATCGTTCTTCAGCATGCCGCTCTTGGCTTTCTCTTCCCACGCCTTGATCTCGTCGTCCTTCATTTCTTTTTTCTGTTCGGCGGTCAGCGGCTGATAATCGCGGTAGTAAGCCTCCTTAAGTTCGCTGTTCACCTTTTGCACAATCGCATTGTAGCTGGCGACAAAAGCTTTGACATTCTCGACCGTTTTGTCAATGTCGGACGCCACATCTAGGGTTGTCACCCCGGTCTTCTTTAGATCAAATGTCAGCCCCGAAACTGTAAAAACATTAGTATCGCGGCTCAGCTCAACGCCATCAATTTTAATTTTTGCATCCGCGCCGGCAACATCCAGCGAAACCCCCAGAACACCGGCAAAGAACCCCTTAGTTTCCGGCGGTTCACCGTTTACCGTAACATTGGCATCGGTGATTTGCAGTTTGTTTGCCCCGCCTGTCTTGGTATTGTACATATAAAACTTGTCCAGCACCGAATCATAAGTTGCCCGGATATTGGTGCCGGCGTTGTTTATCGCCGCCACCAGGTCATTAATGCTTTTGCCCGGATCGACCTGGATGGATTTAGCGGCATTGACGCCGTCATTTATCGTAATGGTGAAGGCGCTTGTGCCCGCGTCTAAATTAAACTGGCTGAGAAGGGAGCTTTTGTCGCCCTGGGAAATCGCGCCGGCGCTCTCCGTCCTGGCGCTCGCCGCAAGAGCCGTCACTTCCAGCGAATGGTTGAGCGAAACGGCATCGGAATTAGCTGTGACTGTTGCCAGCGAACTGTCCGCCAGCGTTGCTTTTTTCGGATTGAGCTGGCTGGACATGCGGAAATTAAAGACATCCTTTTCCCGGAAGTCCTTGAGGGCAGTATACATCGTATTGTAGTCTTGCTTTTTATATTCAAGCTGGGTTTTCTTCTGATACATTTTGTCGTACTGCGCGCGGCGGGCTTTCATCAGGTCTTTGACCATCTGGTCGACATCCATGCCCGAACCGCTTAAGCCATATGTGCGAATTGTCATGGTAAACCCCCACAAAATTCATTACGCTTTTTTATCCAATAAGACCCCGACATATTCGCGGATATTTGCAATCGTATCCAAAAGTTCCTTGGGCGGGAATTCCCGTAAAACTTTATTCTCTTTGGTATCGACGACCCGCACCATCAATTGCTGCGTTTTGTCATGCAGTTCAAACTGAATATCAGCATTTAAATAGGCCATAAATTTACTCAATTCTTTAGTGATTGGCAAAAGATCCTCTTTACTTAACTCTTCCAGCTTTTTTTCATTTCCCGCACCCTCAGCCGCACTTTCAAACTGCGCCTTTTTAGCCAAAGCAGCGCCTTGGATTTCCTGAATTGGACCTGAGGCAGAACTGGCAGGCTGTTGATAATTCACCCTGTCCGTAGGATTTATTGTTTTAACATCCATGTCAAACACCTCGTGCTGATATTCTATATGGTATATCGATAAAATGCGGCAATAACTTTAGCAGAATTTGCTCCTTAAAGAAAAAACCGGAATAATCCGGATTTTTGACGAGCTTTATTGAATATACCGTTTGATATAATCCCGGAGCGCAGCTTCCCAGTCACGCAGCCTATAGCCTGTCGCCAACGCAAGCATCCGGCTTTCCAGAGGAGCATATGCCGGACGCGGCGCGGGCCGTCCGAGATCAACCGTCTTTTGCGGCAGCACCCGCACTTTATCATAACCAGCGAACTTAAAAATTTTCCTGGCAAACTCAAACCACGTTGCCACTCCACTATTTACGCCGTGATAAATGCCATAACAGTCGGTCGGTATGAGTCTGATAATTGCTCCCGCAAGATCCCTTGCGTTGGTCGGACTGCCGGCCTGATCATCAACAACTTTAATTTCGTGCCCCTCGTGCGCAAGTCTCAGCATAGTACGGACAAAGTTACTGCCGTCGCCGTAAAGCCAGGCTGTTCTCACAATGAACAACCGGTTCAGGATATGAGCGGCAAGGCGTTCTCCTGCGTATTTCGATTTTCCATATATACTGAGCGGATTGGGCTGATCAAATTCGCTGTAGGCTCTGCCAAGCATTCCGTCAAATACATAATCAGTACTTATATAAACCATTTTGGCATTGACAGCCAGACAGGCCGCCGCGACATTCTGCGTTCCCAACGCATTTACACGGTAGGCACTGGTAACGTCAGTCTCAGAACCGTCGACATTGGTATAAGCGCCGCAGTGAATCACGGCATCTGGCTGATACTGCCTTATTATCGCTATCGTTTGGCTTTGATTGGTAATGTCCATGTCCTGCACGTCAGTCGGTATAGCTGTCCATCCAGTATCTTTGATCTGGCAGACAAGCTCACGGCCTAGCTGTCCTTTAGCACCGGTAATCAGTACCCGCATTGTCCTTCTCCTCACCCGGTATGATATACCGGCAGTTTTTCCGGCGGTATGTCGCACAGCAAGGGATATTCCGCATCCTTGCCCGATACTAAGACATCCGTAAGCGGCCAGTTAATGCCGAGATCAGGATCGTTCCAGGCAATGCCGCCCTCTGCCGCAGGATTATACACGTCGGTGCATTTATATACAAAATAAGCAGTTTCACTGACAACGCAGAAACCGTGGGCAAAACCGCCGGGAATCCAAAGCTGGCGGTGATTGTCGCCGGAAAGCGTCACACCTGTCCACTGTCCAAAGGTAGGTGAACCAACTCTGATATCCACCACAACGTCATATACTTCTCCCGCTACAACCGCTACCAGTTTGCCCTGCTGATTGGGATTTTGAAAGTGCAGCCCCCGTAAAACCCCTTTACGCGAAAACGAAAGATTATCCTGGACAAAGTCTGTAGGAATACCAAAATGGGCGTACTTTTCTTTACGCCAGGTCTCCAAAAAAAATCCCCTGGAGTCGTCAAAAACCTTCGGTTCGATCAGCAGTACCCCGGGTAAATTCGTTTGACTAACCCGCATATATTCCTCCTGGACAACGTGTGAACACTAAGCCAATAATTTGTCGCTGGCTATCTGCAGCAAGTATTGCCCGTAACTGTTCTTAGCCATCGGCTTGGCCAATGCGGCCAGCTCTTCTTGACTTATATAGCCCAAGCGAAAAGCGATTTCCTCCAGACAAGCAACCATAAGCCCCTGACGTTCTTGTATGGCAGCAATATATTGGGATGCCTGCAACAATGACTCCTGCGTCCCCGTATCCAGCCAGGCGAAGCCCCTTCCCATCATTTCCACACGGAGCGACCCGTCCTCAAGATACTTGCGGTTGAGATCGGTTATTTCCAGTTCGCCGCGGGCGGAAGGCTTAAGTGACTTTGCAAAGTCAACCACCCGCTTGTCGTAAAAATAGAGGCCGGTTACGGCGTAATTGGACTTTGGCTGCTTTGGCTTTTCCTCCAAACTTACAGCACGGCTTTGCGCATCAAATTCGATCACGCCATAGCGCTCTGGATCCTTTACCCAATAGGCAAAAACTGTTGCTCCTTCCCTGCGGCCGGCAGCCTGGCGAACCATGCGGCTTAAATCGTGTCCGTAAAAGATATTGTCGCCCAGAACCAAAGCGCAGGCCTCGCCGTTGATAAACTGCTCGCCGATGATAAATGCCTGCGCCAGCCCGCCGGGACTTGGCTGCACTGCGTACGAAATGCTGATGCCCCATTGTTCGCCTGTACCCAACAATCTGCAGAACACATCCCGGTCATGCGGCGTAGTAATCACCAGAATATCACGAATGCCTGCCAGCATGAGCGCTGAAAGCGGGTAATAAATCATTGGTTTGTCGTAAACCGGCATAAGCTGTTTACTGACAGCCTGAGTAATGGGATACAGTCTTGTCCCTGAGCCGCCTGCCAGCACAATTCCTTTTTTAATGCTCACTTGTTCCTCCCTAGATATTCAGCCCCAGGCGCTCGCCGCGGTAGCTTCCGTCCAGCACCCGGCGCACCCAGTTTTGATTCTCAAGATACCATTCCACCGTTTTCACAATCCCGGTTTCAAAGCTTTCCTCAGGTTTCCAGCCTAATTCACGCCTGATTTTTGAAGCATCAATCGCATACCGCCGGTCATGCCCCGGCCGGTCGGCAACAAAGGCAATCTGTTCTTGATAGGAACAGCCGTCATCTCTCGGACATTTTTTGTCTAAAATGCGACAGACAGTTTCGACTATCGACAAATTAGTTTTTTCATTATGCCCGCCGATATTATAAGATTCTCCTGTTTTACCGCCCGCCAGCACTTTAAGCAAAGCCCGGCAGTGATCCTCGACATACAGCCAGTCGCGGATATTGAGCCCGGTGCCGTAGACGGGAAGCTGCTTGCCGGCGAGGGCGTTGACAATCATCAACGGTATGAGCTTTTCGGGAAACTGGTACGGTCCGTAGTTGTTTGAACAATTCGTAATCAATACCGGCAGTCCGTACGTATGGCCATACACCCTTACCAAATGATCGGCTGCCGCTTTCGATGCCGAATAAGGAGAGTTCGGCGCATAAGGCGTTTCTTCGGTAAAATACCCGGTATCGCCGAGAGAGCCAAACACCTCATCAGTCGAGATATGTAAAAACCGAAACGTCTTTTGCCGCCCATCCGAAAGCTCGCGCCAATATTGCCTGGCCACATCCAGAAGGACAAACGTTCCGTGCACGTTCGTCCGTATAAACGCCTCTGGGCCATCGATCGAACGGTCGACATGCGACTCCGCAGCAAAATGGACAACCGCCGCTGGCTGATGTTTTCTGAATATATCTTCCAGCAGGTGCCGGTCACAAATATCCCCTTGGACAAATGTATAGTAAGGATTATCACTCACGTCTCGCAGCGAGTCAAGATTGCCGGCATACGTCAGTTTGTCCAGGTTTACAGCCCGGACACCTTCCCGCGTGAGCAGCATGCGCAAAAAGTTGCCGCCAATAAACCCCGCACCGCCGGTAACCAAAATAGTCATGAAAACCTCCCTATTATTTCGTTTAAAAACTGCGTCATTTTAATTGCGCCTTGAGTATTCAAATGGTCGCTATCAGAAAAATCTTCGAGACTAAATAGCGGCGAAGAAAAAAAGTCATATATCTGAAATTTGTACTCGTTTTTAAATTCATTGATAATTTCATAAAACCGCTTTCGCTGCGTTTCGCCAAAGTTTTCATAGTAATATTGACATGTTGGAAATACAACAAGTATCGGTATTATGTTATTTTTTTTCAGCAAATCCAGATACTCCCGAAAGATTTTTTTATATTCTATTCTTGTCTTATCATAACTGAATTGGCTGTGCCTTAAAGCTCTTTGTCTGCCTAACTCTTCAAATGACATATTGCCGCGCAGATTATTCCACTGCTTTTCATCCAAACTTGTCAAACAGTTCAATTGCCCTGTGGCTTCCAAGCAATGTAGCAGCATATCATGATAAATAACCGGATGACTTATCTCAATTATTTCGGCTATTTTATCAACCCCTACCGGCAAGCAGTAGTTCGCGGGTAATTGATAATGATGAGCATCGCCGAAAATGGGATAGTACGTATTCTGAATCCTCCATGCCTCACCGCTTAATGATAGGTCAAAATCGAAAGAGTAATACGCTAAGCCTAAAATGCAATACCGGAAACTATGAAGTCCGGATAATATCTTTTTGGCTATTAGCAAATCGTAGTAAAGATCTTGTGAAACAGAAGACAGCTTGACTGATTTTTTCTGCAGCAGGCCTTCGTGCACTCCCATGAGGGCATAAGACAGTCCCGCTATAAATAACTCATAACCGGAATTGCTTTTTGCTTTCGCAATGTTGCAATTCAGCAAATTATATTGGTAATTTTTATAAAATAATGCGCGATAGCTTTGGAAATAGTCGTCTAAGGTTTTGTTCAGGTTAATAAGGTTTTTGAACTTGCTGTTGCCTAATTCTTGTTCAATATTGGGTTTATTAGAGCAAATCATAAAAAAGTCATAGTCTGTTTCCTGCAATTTTTCGATGGGTATTATAGTAAGTCCATAATTATCTTTATAGCTATGATGTTCATCTGAAACTAAGATCAGTGAGTTTTTGCCGTTATTTAAATGTTTTACTAAAACTGGTAAATATTTTGTTTCACCCAGTATTGCAATAGTATATGCCAAATATTGATAAATTGATAGACGGAAGTGCGCAAAGCGATAATAAAGTTTAGTATATAAGCCAGAAACTTTGTTTCTATCCAGCTTGAATGCCTCGATCAGTTCTACTAAAATCTCTGAAATCTCATCAACTGAAGCCATAAATTCGAGATTTTGCGTTTCTAATATATTAGATATAGCAACAAAACTGTCTACAATACTATCAATGATGTCAGCCAAGTCATCCAAGTCAGCGCTCGCCAACTTCTTCCTGCCCAACCCTAATAAAATTTCACTTCGTTTTAACAAATCACTGACCTGTTTTTTCATATCCTTACGTTCCCAGTTATTTAATAGCAGCTAGTGTTTTCATTAGTTATGCGTAAGTATCTGCCGTATTGCGCTTATTACGGCGTATACTTCATCTTCACGCAGATGCGGTCCAATGGGCAGGCTTAATAATTCGTCCGCCAGCTTCTCGCTGCAGGCAGAATCATTAGGAGGCAGTATGGAATTATAAGCATGCTGCAAATGCGGCGGAATTGGATAATGTATCAACGCAGCAATGCCTTTCTCGGCCAACTTGCGTTGTAAACTGTCGCGTGATTTACACCGTACAACAAACAAATGCCAGACAGGTTGCGCCCATGCTGGAACATAGGGTAAAACTAGTGCAGTATCCGCGAGTTCTCGGCAATAAATGCGGGCAAGCTCAATGCGCCGGGCATTCCAGGCGTCAAGATGCTTCAACCGGACACGCAGCAGCGCGGCTTGCATTTCGTCCAACCGCGAATTATACCCAATGATTTCATGCACATACTTTACATGTGAGCCATAGTTACGCAGCGCCCTAAGTCTCTGGGCAAGACAGTCGTCATTGGTCGTAATGGCCCCGGCGTCCCCAAAAGCGCCGAGGTTCTTCCCCGGATAAAAGCTAAATCCCGCGGCGTCCCCCAAGCCGCCTGTCCGCTTGCCTTCGTACAGGGCGCCATGCGCCTGCGCAGCATCTTCTAAAACCTTAATGCGATATTTCCGCGCAATAGCGTTAATTGGTTTCATATCGGCCGGCTGGCCATAAAGGTGCACAGGAATAATTGCTTTAGTCCGTTTTGTAACCGCCGCTTCCACTTTTTCCGGATTCATATTGTATGTTCGCTCATCCGGGTCAACGGCGACAACACTAGCTCCGGTATGACTGACTGCAAGCCAGGTTGCGATAAAAGTATTGGCAGGAACAATAACCTCATCACCCGGGCCAATCCCCCATGCCTTCAGCACCAGAGTTAAGGCATCCATTCCGTTGCCCACGCCGATACAGTGCCGTACGCCGCAATAAGCGGCAAACTCGCGTTCAAAAGCCTCACCCTCCGTGCCCAAAATAAACGAGCCGGAGTTCATAACCCGAGACAGGGCAGCGTCTAGCTCTTCTTTCAACTCAAGATAAGCAGCCTTAAGATCAAGAAAAGGTATCTTCATTGTATCGCTCCAACCGCGCTGCCGCCTTGCCGGTCAAGCTGGCAGCCGCCTATGATATGACAATTTCATAAAAATCATGGATAACGGCTCGCGCGCCGAACCCTTCTTTTTGCGCAATTAAGCCCGTATTCAAATATCGCCCTTGCCGTTCATTTGAAATACCGAAGTCAAAATACAGCCTGTTTTTAAAGACCTCGTCTATCAGATAGTGGATTACAAGATCCAAAGCCCCCAGCCTACGCCCATCCTCGGAGTTTGCCAAGTATTGAGCATGGACGATGTGTCCGTTATCATAGATTAGGGCTCCTGCTAGGATTTCATTATGCCTCGTTGCCGTATATAGTTTGATATTTTCAGGAAATAGGACCGCCAGTTTGGTAATTTCCTCCGCTGTATGCACCGGGCTTACGCCATGCTGTTGCCGTAATACCTGTGTCAGTACTTCCCAGTACCCTTTCAGATTACCGCTCTGTTGCAGGTGCAAGCCTGCTTTTGCCGCTTTATTGATCATCCGTTTACGCAATGTGCTGTAGGACAATCGCTTAGGCAGATAAATTGTTGATGATACATCCCGTCTGACGAGCCGAGCATTATTGAGATAAAGGGCATAACGATCTTCTTCGGAGGGATAGCGAAAGTAAATATAGGGCATGCATTTATAAACCAGTTTGACAATCTGATTATTCCGCAAATATTCTTTGACGGCAGAAAAGGCTTCCAGCATTTGTTGAGTCGAAAATTTATTATCAATTAGAAAGCCGCCAAAAGTTAGGCCGCCGTGGGAATACACCACATCTTCCGCTCTGTTTGCGGGCAAAACGCAAGCCAGTCTGCCCCTGTCGTCATACAGCATCAGCGAATAATCATCAAAGCGATCGGCATGATACTCCATATAATCACGCTGAAAGAAAAAATGCGTATTCCGGCAGCCTCTGACAAAAGCATCCCACTCGTCTTTTTTTGACATGCAATATTGAACGAGTTTCATACTAGCCTCATTCCCAATTTTAAAACAGCCGCTGCGGGTATAACTGTCCCGTTTTCCGGATCGGCGAGCAGAGTGACTGTCAAGAAACCGTCTTTTGTTTTAATCCAAACGCCCTCGGCATCAATATTCAACACCCGGCCGACATGTGTAAAATAATGTTTATCAGTAATAATCTTGCTGGCGACAACTTCATAAGGCTTGCCGCCGACTACAATTCTCGGCAGCGGGTAAGGTTTTACCAACGCTTTAAACAGCATCTGCAACCTTTCGCATTCCCACGAAAAATCAATGATGCAATCACCCAAATTTCGTTTTCCTACCCATGTCGCTTTAGATTTGTCTTGTTTAACCGGTTGAATATTGCCGCTGATATACTCATGCACAATCGATCCCAATTCAGCTTCCGCGAAAGCATCGAAAGCATCCATAATTTCTTTTGACGTCTGGCCGTTATAGTTAATTTTATATTGATGAAGAATGTCTCCGTCATCCAAAAATTCATTGACTAAATGAATAGTAAAACCCAATTCTTTTTCCATGTTCAGCATCGCCCAGACAACCGAATGAAAGCCGCGATAAGCCGGCAACAGCGAGGGATGCGTATTAATAAATACCCTCATCTTAAGCTCATGCGGCGGGATCAGCTTTTTATAGCCGGCCAGCACAACATAGCCTGACTGACCTTGACTAAACGCATTCAGGATGAGATCGCCCTCTCTCCGCAGAGAAAGCACTTCTTGATCGTGGCTGATTATTTCGACGCGTGCGTATTTTTTCTGCAGCGATTTTAAAGCCGCAACAGCCCCATGCCCTTCACCTGCAAACATAATCCGGGTATCCACGCAATACACCTCTTCCGATAGTTGCTCCGCCGCGTCAAACCGCTAAGCTTCGCACTATTTTCACGAATTCTTCATAGTCCCGGTAATAATCATTTTCATCATAAAAATCTGATGCCAATACCATGCAAACTGCGCCGGAAGAAAAATTAACGAGCTCCCGCCAGACCATACGGGGCAAATATAAGCCAAAATAGCTGCGGTTCAGAGTAACTGCCTTTCGTACGTAACCATCGTCAAGAATAACATCAAAACTTCCCGACATAGCCACAATAAACTGCTGGAGATCTTTGTGCGCGTGCCCACCCCTTGTCTCGCCGCCAGGCACATCATACAAATAATAAACCCGCTTGATCTCAAAAGGTATATGTCGGTTTGATTCGATAAACGTCAAGTTGCCGCGCGGATCGGCAATTTTATTTAAATTGATGATGCGGCAATCCGACACTCCCATATAATCACCTCAAGCTTGCTCATTCCCATAGCATTCTATTGAATTGTATAAGACTGGAACCTGTTGTTCGACAAGCCCGATGTTTTTTGAAAATAAGACCAAAACAAATCCATCGGCTCTTTGCCTGTATCCATACGCTGCCGTGCCTGAACGCGATGTGTTCCATTCAGCAAAGCTTCAGCGCTGCGAAAATAGTCGCTCCACTCATCCTGATGATCCCGCCTGATGATACCAGCCAGCTGCGCTCCCGCTTCAGCGCGCAATGTTTTATCCTTTAGCAGTTCGCGGATGCCACCCATATATTCGTCCGGATTTTCTTTCCCCACACCGGCGGCATCAAGGGAAATATCCGAAGTCTGCAGAAGCGGCAGCAGCATACTTTGTAATCCTACTACCGGTAGACCATGCATGCCGGCTTCTAGCGCCGATGTTAGCGAGCCTATGGTAAACGAGTCTAAAAATATGTCCGCAGCCGCATAATATTGCTTAACGTCGGGCTGAAGGCCCAATGCCCTAACCCTGCCTCCCGTTTCTTCCCGCAAAGCTTTCCAGTGCCCCGCGTCCTGAGGTCCGACGACCAATAGCAGGATTTTGCCGTCCAAACCGGCGAGATTGCGGGCAACCCGCATATAATCGCAGCCGCCCGCGGCCATAAATTTATACGCCGATGCCACGGACAGCAATACCAGCGCGTCATCATCAATGCCCAATTGCGCCCTTGCCGCACACTTATCAGGTACTGCGCCAATGGGACCGAGAGGAATAGGCAGCAAAGCCGAGCGATATGCTTTACGGCGCCGCAGACTGCAAACTTGACCGGCAGGCCGAATATCAGCGACTGTATCAACAATGCTCACATTCAGCCAAAAGGCATGATCCGCATGATTTACCAGCATAACCGGCGCCCCCCCTTCCACGCCAAAAGCCAGCGCCGGGATAGGGTCATGGGGATGCACATGAAGTATAACCGCATCCGCTTCATCTCTGGCAAGCCTTCGCAGCAGCCGCGCCCGTTCAATAAGCTCCGGCGAATTTCTGTCCAGCGTGTAGTAACTCCCGCCGCTCGCTGCCACTGCCGCAAGCAGCCCCGGCGGGGTGGTGCGGCTATCAATGGTTATAGCCAAAGAGTGCCGTCCATCACCCGCAAGATGGCAGATCATTCTTTCAGCAAGCCGGGTATGTCCTCCGGTGGCATAACCCTGACTTAAAACATGCAGATATCGCTTCTGTGAAAAAGCTCCAAACGACTGTAAACTGGCGTGATCTGACCGTTGTATGTCTATTGCTTGGGCAGCCTGTAGCAGCAGCGCTTCGAGCTTGGCGGAAGAAAAATAACCTGGGTGGTTGTGATGTCCATAGTCGGCGGCCATCATGATTATTCTGGCCATATTTTCCCATTTGCCTTGCCGGGAGCTGCGCTCAGCTGCCGCCACCATCTCCTCAATCTTTGCCGCTGATTGCTCCATTATCATAGCGGCGTACTCTAAATCAATCCCGTCAAACAGCCAGTTGCTATTGTCTTGCAAGTCATTATATTTTAGCGCTGATGCCGGCGCCGACGCTTTGTTCAGCCGCAAAACGGATGTGGCTTCGACGGCAGTGTTGGAGCTATCCCGCAGGGTAGACGTATTCGCTAGCAAAAAATTCCTAATTGAGTTTCGCTCACTCTCCGGGCAGCAAACAAACAGCGTTCCGCGCGCTGCCAGACAAGCTTCCAGCCGGGAGGCGAGATCGATAATTTCTTTACTCTTACTGGCGGTAACCGCAATGTAATCAAACACTCCTTCAGGCAGGCCGTCTAGTAAGACCGCGGGATCACCAATCCGGATATTCAGATCGGGATTACCGTGAATCACCATCTTGTCATTTTGTTCGATACCGCTTACTTTCGCCATTGGCAGCATATTTTTGATATCAAGCAAAGTTCCGCCGGCTGCGCAATTCACATGCAGTACCCTCGGGGCCTGATTAGTGCCGCCAGCAATAATAAGCGAAAGATCGCGCCGTATTTCTGCCGCCTGATAAGCGTCAAAACCCCATTTTTTGATAAATTTTTCACGGTTCAGCCTTAGCAGACAGTTGTATTTTTCTTTCTCTTTGCCAAACGAGCCGCTGCCGAAATGATGAATAAACGTATCTTTGCATAATAGCAGGCTGTAGCCGGCTTGCCGGATGCGGAAACTATAGTCATCATCCTCGAAATTTCCGGGAGTAAATCGCTCATCAAGCAAGCCAATCCGCCGGACAACTTCCTGTTTAATCAACAGGCAGAAACCGACCAGCCGCAACCGCTCCTCCCATTTCGCGGGATCAAGCCGATTATATTGCTCAGCAAACGCCAGCATATCATCAATGTTCTGGTAAGAGCATCTTATGGCCTGCAGGTTGGAGCAAGAGTTAGTAACCGCCCCGACAGCGCCGACTTTGGCATCGCTGAATAAACATGTCCGGAGGTTTGACAGCCAACGGGGGGTTACGATCGTATCGTTATTTAATAACAAAATACTGTCGCCTCTGGCGATCTCCATCCCCTGATTGCATCCTTTGGGAAAACCCAAATTCCGGTCATTTAAAATTAGGGTAAGGTCAGGCTGCTCCTTTAGCCATTCAACCGTCCCATCGGTTGAGTTATTATCAACGACAATAATTTCATAGGTTCCCGGCTCAGTATATTTACGGATGCTTTCAATGCAAAGCTTATTATAGTTTAGATTGTTATAAGTAAGGATGACGATACTCGTTATTGGCAATGTCGTCTGCGCGTATTGCGGATCGTCGGCAATTTGCCGGATGAGATCGGAAATTGAGCCTCTCAGTTCAGTGGGAGCTACCTTCTGCGCCTGCTGATATAAAAATTCCGCTTTTTTTAGATTCCCTGTCTGTTGACACAGATAGGCTAAGTTGTAGAGAAGATCAAAATTGCAGCAATCTATACTGAGACCCGCCAACAGAATTTGCTCCGCATCTTGGATGCGATTTTCCATAATCGCAAGCACCGCTTCAATTGAGTAAAGCTCAATATCCTCTTTGACGAGCTGTTTGTACTCCTCAATTAATTCTCTGGCTTCAGCCAGGCGTCCATATTCGATCAGTACACGGAGATTTTCTTTTACCTTGGCTTCATAACTGCGGAAATCCATCTTTACGACACCTGCTTTCCTGCCCACCTGATAAATTCATGCACATCATGTTTGTTATAACCGGTTTCGACTGCACGGTAAAAGCACTCCAGAGCCTCTTTATAGCACCGCCGCTTGTACTGGCAGTATCCAAGCCCCATCAGCGCGACTGCCGCAGAACCTTGTTCCGTTCCCGCCTGCGAAAGAAAACCTGTGTATAACTTAGCAGCCTCAGCGTAACATTTGCCGTCTTGCAGCACTTTGGCCGCCTGAAATGACAGTTCGGGCGAGCACTGCGCGATCGCGGCATACCGCCCCACAACATCACGGTTATTAAGCAGCATGATTTCGCGCAGCAGCGCGAGATAATCCGCCCAGTCATCCGGGATCAATCCATCTTGCCCCTCCTGATATGCCTGTAAAACCCTGCGCAAAGATGGGTCAGCCACTTCGGCCAGCCTGTCAACAAACTCTCTTTTTCCGCCGGCAATAGCCGCAACGGCGGCAAGCAGTACATTGGCCTTTTCGGCCGGGTCCTGCACCGCTCCGCGGAAAAAGACGGAAAAAGCTGTATCATACCTTTCCATTGCGAGTAGCAAAAAAGCCAGCGCGTTGTCCTCTTGGCCGAACTTTTTCCGCCAAATGTTTACATAGTAACCAAATACTTCACCGGCTTTAACTTTTTTAAGCTCGTCAACCAAAAAGCCTATATCCGTTTCATGATCTATGTTATAGACCGTATTTAGCAAGCCAATAACTTCAGTCACGTTCATACTACTGACTAAGTCGAACATGGCGTGAAAAATCGAGGCATTAAATCTGTCCAATTTCAATGACTTGTAATAATATTCCAGAGATTGTTCTTCTTGGTTTTTGATATGATAGATATATCCTATTTTGGCATAAATATAATGCATCATACCTGCCGCAAAATTGACTTCGATGCCATTGTATTGCAAATTCAATTTTTCCGCCATTAATAGATTTTGCAGCGCTTCTTCATAACGTCTTTCATCAAAGAGAAAAAACCCATATTTGTAATAAAAATTAGGATGGTCAGGAAACACTTCTATAGCTTTTTTCAATTCTTCTTCAATTTCCGTTTTGGGGACGTGCTTTAAATACATCGCGTCAATAATATTTTTGTATATTTTACTTTGATAGCCAATTGTTTTTATACCAGATTCGATATGCATTTTCCCATAATGAATACATCTATCATAGTCACCAGTTGATAAATAACAATCGCATAAATAGCGGTAATAGTCCGGACAATCTCCATGTTTATCGATATTTTCTAATAAAATCTCGAGGTTTCTTTCCGCCTTTCCTTTAACAATACTTGATGAATAGCCGGTATGATAAACTACCACATCATCATATAAAACAAGGATATCAAGCTTTCCATTCTTAATATGATATAAGCCCTCATGCACATTGTTGCGGTAACGGATATTTTTATCATTTTTAAATATCCTGACGTTTAAAAATGTATCAATCACTCTACTATTATTATCGATGTCAATATTAGTAATTTTGCAGCCTATTGCATTATGTTTTGTCATATCAATTTTCTTTAGTAACCGGGGAAGCAATCTACTAGATCGCCCGTCAAAATATTCATCTGCATCTAAAAAAACAATCCATTGACCCTTGGCCTTGTCAAGCGCAAAGTTCTTTGCTGCCGCAAAATCATGATTCCATTGATAGCTATATATTTTTGCCCCGTATTGCCTGGCGATTTCTACAGTCCGGTCGGTTGACCCCGTATCCACGAGGATGATTTCGCTTACAACATCCCAATAACTGGCAAAACATCTACCAATATTCTTTTCCTCATTTTTCGCAATGACACATGCCGATATTTTCATGAGTACTCCCTTTCATTCTGTTTTTATACAAAACCAAAACCTATTTTGATTCTCTATAAGAACAGAATAATTTATAAGAAAAGGGATAGGTTGCCCTATCCCTTTTTGCGCACCGGAAACTAGCGGAGCAGCTGCAGCACGCCTTGCGGCTGCTGATTGGCTTGCGCCAGCATCGCAGTAGCCGCCTGCTGGAGGATGTTGTTCTTCGTGAAATTCATCATTTCTTTCGCCATATCAACGTCACGGATGCGAGATTCGGCAGCGCTCAGGTTCTCGCTGGAAGTTCCCAGGTTGTTGATGGTGTGCTCGAGACGGTTTTGGAAGGCGCCGAGCTTGGATCTTTCCGCCGAAACAAGCTCAATGGCGTTATTGATTTGCGTAACAGCCGCTGTGGCGTTGCCGGCACTGGAAATGTCAAGCGCAGTTCCATCGGTATTGCGCACGCCGATATCTTCCGCTTTCATCGAGTTGATGCCAATCAGCATGTTTTGGCCGCTGTTAGCGCCAATCTGCATGGACAGGGCATCACTGACATCGGTGTTGGCGGCAACAGCTTTTTTCACAGAAACGGTAATGCTTTCGCCGGATTTGAGGTTTTGCAGCGTGCCGCCGGACAGATCAATAGTTTTAGAATCATAAGTCAGCGTATCATTATCGGTAATGCTAAAGGATGCGGCCGTACCGCCTACAACCGAAACGTTAAAATCGCCGGTAGTCCATCCTGTGGACTCATTGGTGCGGGTAATGGTCACAGTAAAGCTGTCGCCTATATTGGTGGCTACGGTTCCCAGCTGCAGATTTGCTGCGCTGTTGTTCTGCAGTACTGCCTCGGAGTTTTTAGCTGTAACAAGGCCCTTTTTGCTGCCGTCCAAAAGCTTTTGGGTGTTGAACTCGGTGGTGTTGGCAATACGGTCGATTTCGTTCGTCAGCTGGTCAATTTCTTTCTGCAGTTCGTCGCGGTCGACAGCTGTGTTGGTGTCGTTCGACGCTTGAACGGCGAGTTCGCGCATACGCTGCAGGATGCTGTGGGTTTCGTTCAGCGCGCCTTCAGCGGTTTGGATCAGCGAGATGCTGTCTTGGGCGTTGCGCTGCGCTTGGTCGAGGCCGCGGATCTGGCCGCGCATTTTTTCCGAGATTGCTAGTCCGGCAGCGTCATCGCCGGCGCGGTTGATGCGCAGACCCGAGGACAGTTTCTCTAAGGCTTTGCCGGTGTTGGTGTTGTTGATGCCCATTTGGCGATAGGTGTTCATCGCCGCGATATTGTGGTTGATAATCATTTTGTAATTCCTCCTTGAATTCTTTGCGGGCGTCCTTGCCCGTTTTTTTAAGAGTGCAGCCGGCTTATGGCTCCGTCGGCCGCCGGGACATATGCCGTCTGACATTCTCGTCCAATATATCGACAAATCCCCCTGGCAACTTAAGGGGGAATTAACAAATTTTTATCAAATTTTCATTGTCCCGCTACAAACACGGGTAAAACACGGGGACAGGGACGTTGTTTCTATGCCAGTAATCGCGCATAAACAGGATTATCGACAAAACGAATTGGGCAATCCCGCAACACAATCCCTGTCCCCGCGTTTTGCGTTTTGCTATGGCTTAGGGGCGTTGCCTATGGGCAGGTTTTTCAGTTCGGCAAGGCTGCTTAAGCTGCCTGCAGCCGCCTGCTTATTTTCTTCAATAATCGCCTGATAAATCTCGCCGCGATAGATTTTAATATCTTTGGGCGCGTCAATGCCGAGGCGCACGGTTTCGCCTTTGACTTCGACGACGGTGAGGGTGATATTGTCGCCGATGACAATCTTTTCGCCGACTTTGCGGGTAAGCGCCAGCATGTTATTTGGCCTCCTTGGCCGGCTGCGGCATAGTCGCGGGGAACAAGCGGTGACGCGTGGTATAGTCCCGTTTTTCCAGCACAACTTGCGCCGCTTGCTTGGTAAGCGGGTTAATCAAAATCGGCGCCAGCAGGTTAGCCGTCATATTTTGCACATTCTCAGGGATGGTTACCAGACAATACACCAGCGGCGGCGATTGTTCGCTAAGTTTAAGGGCGGAGACAAACGCTTCATCGAGCTTGAACTCATAGTCGGGAAAAAAGCGGAACGGATCAACGGCAACAAACGTCAGGTCAGGATTGGCCACCGCCTGCAGCAAGACAAACGGGCCGTCATCGTACGGCAGCAGCGCAAATTGCCGTTCGTCGGGAAATCCCGGCAAGCCGCTTTCAAATGTGAGGATTTGTTCCTCGGCTGCTTCGATTTCACCAAAGCGGGTCGTAGCAAGCTTCATACGTCACCTCTTAGCGCGAGTTTGACGCAAGGGAGATTGCCGCAGTCGGCTACGCCTCCCTCGCAATGACACGGGTAAAAAAATCACGCCGACAGATCGATCATTTGCGGCGAGGACGGGTGATATTTAATAATCGGCCGAGCGACCGCGGTGATGCCGATTTCAATTGCCTCGGCCGCCAGATTGCTCTCCGCCGCCATATTGACAATAGCGTCTTCGCCGGATTCGATGCGGGCCAGGCGATCCCCTTCCGCGGCGATGCGCCCTATGCCTGCGAGCGCCATTTGTCTGGCTTGGGCGGAGATCTCCAGACGCCAGGCAAAACAAGTCTTAACGCCGTAGGACTCACGGCTTGGCGTCTGGTCAATTTCAAGCTCGCCCGCTAACTTAACTGCCTGAATTGAGGGCGGAGGCGGCATATTGCTTACTTTATCAACAGCCATGGCGTCACTTTAAAAAGTCAGCCAGCGAGGCCGGCATTATGCGCGCTCCGACTGACAAAGCCATACGGTAGATATTTTCATTTGTTTTGAAATCGATCATAGCCCGGGCAACATCCAGGTCTTCATTAGCGGAAACATTGGCGGTGATGGTAACATTGTCGCCTTGCAGAAAGCTGTCGCTCAGTTCGTACATCGCCATGCGAGTGCCAACATGAGTTTGCGCCGCCAGCACCCTGTCATGCGCCGCATCGACATTTTGCAGGGCGGTGGTCGTAAGGTAGTTAACGTCAGGCGTCCCCGATTTAAGCTGATTTTTCACTTCAATTAGCTGGGTCAGCACCTCAAGGTTGGGGCCAAAAACCTCCAACGCAGTGACATTGACGCTGTCCTGCTCGGGATTTACCTCGCCGGGCTGAACCGGCATGGAGATCTTATTGTTGTCGCCATTGTAAACAATGGCATCAGCCGTGCGGGCCACAGGCAAAGCAGTCATTTTATCCCGCTGGCCGGCAAAAATATAGCGGTCGCCGATTTGGGTATTGGCGATATTAATAAGCTGATTAATGAGCTGGTCCACTTCTTCCCCGGCCGTCTCATAAGCAATGCCCGGACTGGGCGAGCCGGCGCGCACAATCAGCTCTTTCGCCCTGATAATAATACTGCTGATATCCGTCAGGGAGCCATCCGTGGTTTCCAGCCAGGACAGCGCGTCCTTAACATTTTGGGTAAACTGCTCGTTCTGCGTTAAATTCGTGTTTAGCTTCAAACTGCGAATGGCTTTTACCGGGTCGTCCGAAGGGCGGTGAATGGCTTTGCCGTCGGAAAGCTGTTCCTGCAGCGTATTCATGCGGTTCAAAGATTTATTCATGCTGCTTAAAAAATTATACGTCATAGTATTTGTCGCTATGCGCATGGGTTCACCTCTTATCTGCCGACAACGCCGGTGGCGTTAATCAGCTTGTCCAGCATTTCATCGATGGCGGTAACGACACGGGACGCGGCGTTATAGCCTTTTTGAAAGCGAATCATATTCGTCATCTCTTCGTCTACATTGACGCCGGATACTGATTCCCGCCACATTTTTATCTGGTCGACCAGCACCTTCTGGTTTTCTGCCAGGCGCTTGGTATTTTGGGCGGCAATGCCAATTTTGCCGACAATTTCACCGGCGTAGTATTCATCAAGCGACATGTTTTTAAGCGTGGCCGATGGCTGCTGTTTTAGGGAGTTGGCCAGCTTGACCGCATTGTCGCCGCTGGCATTTCCCTGGGTGAGGGGAGCGGCAAAACTGTACCGGTTGCCTGCGGCATTGTCAGGATCGGCGGCTATTTGCGCCGTAAGCCCGTTGCTGAGCTGGAAGACCGGTGGCGTTCCTCCCAAAGATACCGCCGGCTTAAAACCGGTGCCATCATCATACTGCAGGGCGGTTACTTGCCCGGCGGCGTCCACAGCCTGAATTTCCAAAGTGTAGTTCGCCTTGTCGCTGGTATAGAGACCGCCAATTGCCGCCAAGCCGGCGTTTATATTATCGGATGCCACTAGCGGCGCAGTGCCGGGCAGCGTTTTAGCCGCTATGCGCTCCAGGCCGTCTGCCAGATACAGCGACCGGCTTACCTTGAGCTGCGAGAGCCAGCCACCCGAGTAGGCGGGAGGGACATAAGCGTCGTAATTCGTATCAGGATCAGTGCCCAACACTTTGCTGTCAAAGAAATTAATATCGTGGAAGATGTCATTTGTCCCATATCCGTCGCGGTGAAGGCGGTTGAAGTCCTTTAAAAAGAACTGAGCCATATCATCAAGATTGTCGAGGTATTCAAAGGATGACGCAATGCCGTCCAGCATGGCCCCCAGCTCGCCATTTTGAAAGTCGACCTGCTGTCCGCTGTCTTTGCTAAAGATCGCGGCAACCGGCTGATTATACTTGGCGTCAGCGTTTACGGCAACCTCAAGCTGCGTATAGTCATTCGCGCCCACCAGCGTCACCGAGCCGGTCTGCACAATGTAGTTGTGATCGCGGTCTTCGTATACCCGCGTTTCCACCAAGCCCGACAACTGGTCGATCAACAGGTCGCGCCGGTCGCGCAGGTCGTTGGCGTTGTCACGGCCGCCCAACTCGATCCGGCTGATCTGGCCGTTAAGCGAGTGAATTTCGGATGCTATCTGATTAATTGTCTTGACTTTCAAATCCAGTGCCGAGTTGATATCGGCGATAAGATTTTTTAGCTGTCCTTCCGCCTGTTTCATTGTATTCACAACGGCATCAGCCTGCTCTCTGACGGCAGCCCGCGCACTGTCATTTGACGCCGTGGTAGCCAGCGTCTGCAAGGTATTCCAGAATTTGTTCAGGGCCGCTTGAATACCGATATCAGGCAGTTGGTCGCGAAACACATTTTCAATTTTGCCGAGAGTGGTCTCGGCTGTTTGCGTATATCCCAATGTGGAGTTCTCCTTCCACATCTGTTTGTCCATGAAAACATCCCTGGCCCTGGTAATGGAGGTAATATCTACACCGGTGCCAATCTGCATGGCGCCTACGGCACCGTAAATTACCCCGGGCCGGGTGGTGGCCAGATTGACAGTCTGGCGCGAAAAGCCTTCCGTGCTGGCATTCGCTATATTATGCCCTACGGTATCCAGTCCCGCCTGCTGGGCATAAAGGCCACGCACGACAGTATTCAGAGATCCAAAACTAGATCGCATAATACCAACTCCAAATAGTAGATTGCTTCAGGCGGCTTGCGCCCCCTTCGCAATGACACAAGTAATGTTAAACTTTCCGATCAATCAGCACCCGCGAGGCATCCATCGGGGCGGTTTGCCCTTTAGGAGCGTAAGTGGGACCGGCCTGGCTTTGGGAAAGCAGATTTAGATTATAGTTAATAAAACCCAAAGACTGCTGTATCAATTCGGCGTTCAGCTTGTTAAGCGGCGTGAGTTCGGCGAGCGTCTGGCCGAGTTCCCGGTCAATGGCGGCAAATCGTTCGGCATAAGCGGCAGCGGCAAGTTCACGAACCTTCGCCAGGGTAAGGCTTGCCGGCACCAGCCGGTATGCCTGGGCAATTTCCGTTACTGTCTGTTCTCGCAGCCCTTCCAGCTTGCCGACTTGCAAAATGATCGCCTCTTCCTGTTTAACCAGCGTTTCAAGCTCCTGAACTTTCACATTAACCAAAACTTCGCGTTTGAGTTTGCTGAGAGCAAGCAGCGCTTTATAGCGGTCAAGCATTTCCGTTAGAATGGCGCCAAGCCTTTCCCACAATTCCTTCACGGGCAATCACTCTCCCCTAGCGCAGTTTATCATCGTGGCTCCGCTGCAGCATCTTCGCGGCGATAGCTTTAGCATCAACATAATACGTGCCTGCTTCTATCTTCGCCGCAAACTCCCTGACCTTGTCTTCCCGTACTTCCGGTACCGAGTAAAGACCGGTATATACCTGGCCGGCAGACTGCGCCCGGGACGAGAGGATGACTTCATCCTGCTTCATAACCGGCGAACTTTTTTCGCTTTTGGCGGTTTTGCCGACCTTGTTCTGGTCGCCGTAAGCTTTAAGGATGTTTTGGATTTGCTTGATATTCACGCTGAACACCTCACGCTGGGATTAGTACTCAAATATAGTATCGTAAAAAACAGCGGGGACATTAACCCCCGCTGCGCCTTTTTTTAATATTATTTAATCGGATATAGTCTCCGGATGGCTTTGTCGTGTTCCGCCGCTTTACGCACCAAGAAGGATACATCGTCAGCCAGATTGTACAATTGTTCGCCAAATTTTGTCACTTTTTCTTCTAAAACATTGACCTGACCGTAAATATGTTGCTGCATATGCCCCAGATTATGAAGCTCGGCGTTGATTTCTTCCGTCCGGTGCATTAGCGCCTTAATAATCTGCGTGTTTTCATCAAGCTGTTCATCCATAGCGCCAATCTTAGTTTCCATAGCGCCAATCTTAATTTCCATAGCGCCAATCTTAATTTCCATAGCGCCAATCTTAGTTTCCATAGCGCCAATCTTAGCTTCCATTGAGTCAATCTTAGCTTCCATTGAGCCGATTCTGGTTTCCATAGCGCCAATCCTGTTTTCAATAGAGTCCATCTTTTGCAGCATCAGTTTTTGGAACTCTTCATTAGTCATCCGGTTCACCTCCATGCTTGTCTACCATTAGAATATCACATAGGCATGTCTTTTAACAAACGCAACCTAAAACTTGGTCGTAAACATACCTGAATTTTTCTTCGCCTGATCTTCACGTTTTTCCGGCGCCGGCTTTTCGGCTGGCTTGATTTGGCTAAGTATCTTGCGGCCGCATTCCTCGCATACCCGGCCTTCGGCGATAGGCCTGCCGCAGCTTTCGCAGGGGTAGACGATATTTACATCGCCCACAATGCGCCCTTTCCTAATCATGCGCAGAATAATTTTGTGCTTTACGCCCGTCGCCTGATGCACCTCATCAATATGCGAGCGGGGATGTTCCCGCAAAAACTCGGCGACTTTGTCGGCATCCTCTTCTTCCCGCCGATAGCAGTCAGGACACATTTCCGCGGGATTATCCAAATACACTTTGCCGCATTCCGGGCAGTTTTTTAAGGACATGCTTCTCTCCACCCCGTCATTGTCGCATTTTGCGCTATTACTTATTATTATATCATGCTTGGCAGGCTTCGCCAGGACCCGTCGTCATATTTCCCGGGAAATAGACATTTTTTAATTTTCATTTGCAGGATTATGCTGATTTTTGGCTAACATACAATATACTCGACTTTAGAAGCGAAAGGCAGTTTGGACGTGTTTATGCTGACCCTGATGCAGGCTCCCGAACTTTACGCTGGCAATTCCGAGGCAATTGTCACGCTCGTTTCGCACTTCATGTACCTGATCGAACTTAAGAGTCCGAAACTATACTTGCACAGCAAACAGGTCGCCAACTATGCTGTGAGTATCGCCGCCAAAATGCGCCTTCCCCGCGAGGAGATTGAGCGCATTCAGTGCGCAGCCGTGCTGCATGATATTGGCCATCTTACGGTGCCCAACGCAGTCATGGCCAAGTTTCCCTATCTGACGACCCGCGAGATGAGCAACTTTAAAAGCCACCCCAACGCCGGCGCCTACATGCTTGAAAACATACCCTGCTGTCAGGAGCTCATCCCCTACATCCGCTATCATCACGAACGCTGGGACGGTCAAGGCTACCCCAAGCGGCTCAAAGGGGTAAACATCCCGCTCGGCGCGCGAATTATCGCTGTCGCCGATCATTATGACCGCTTCATCAATCCCTGCACCCAGCACTGGGAAAAAACCCGGGAGGAAGCAATCCGCGAGCTCTTAAATCACTCCGGAACCGCTTTCGACCCGGATATTGTCAAGGCATTTATTGATGCGCTGGGGAAAAGCTAAAATAGGCATTTACTAACACCCTTTATCTGGCGCCGCTGGCCAGCGCCAACCCATAAACCTCCCTCGCCCCGGCCAGCTTTAATTCCTTAGCGCATTCATCCATAGTCAGTCCGGATGTGAAGATATCGTCCACCAGCAGGATGATTTCTCCCGCCACCGCTTCCGGCGCCGCCACCCGGAAAGCGCCGTAAACATTGCGACGCCGCTCGGCCAAAGACAATTCCCATTGGGGAATTGTCTTTTTACTTCTAACCAGCGCTTCCCGCCAGACAAAACCGGCCGTGCTCGCCCATTGCTTATAAATCAGGTCATTTTGATTATATCCCCGCTCCCGCAGCCGCTCGGCATGAAGCGGCACGGGAACCGCCATCCCGGCGCGGCGCAGCTGCCCGGGAAGCGGGCGGCGGCCGAGCAGCCAACCCAAATGCCGCGCGTAGCGCGCCGCCTGCCGAAATTTCATATCATGCACAATGCGCTTCAGCCCGCCGCGGTAATCGCAAAGCACGTAGCAGGCGTCAAGACAGCGGAGATGATGCAGTGCCGGGTCGATCGCCCGGGGAGCATAGAAATCCGCAAGGCAACGGCTGCACCACGCCCCGTGCTCGGCGACAGACGACCGGCAGGCCGGGCACTTGGGCGGATATATCAAATCCAGCAGGGCATACCATAGCTTCAGCATAGGCTCTCGCCCCGCAGCCGCTCGGCCAGCAAGGAATAGCGGCGCCTTGTCCGGTCATTGCCGAGCGCGGTATTGAGCGCCGCCCTGGTTCCCAGCAGGATCACCCGCTGCTTGGCCCGAGTAACCGCAGTATAGAGC
>JAOACF010000025.1:381-26571 GCA_026417995.1 Negativicutes bacterium | reverse complement strand
GCACGGTGCCGGGCGGCGCGATCGTCGAGCGGGACGTGCCGATTGAGTTCAGTGCAGGCGGCACAATCAACCTGGCGCTAAGCCAGCCGGACTTTACCACCGCCAACCGCATTGCCCAAGCCGTCAACGCCGGTTTTGGCCCCATTGCGCTGGCCAAGGATCCCGGTACGGTGACGGTTGCTATTCCGCCGGAATTTGCCGGCAATGCAGTCGCTTTTGTTGCGGCTTTGGAAGAACTGCCGGTTACTCCCGATACAAGCGCCAGAGTTGTCATCAATGAACGCACCGGCACGGTGGTTATGGGAGCCAATGTAACCATCAGTGAAGTCGCTGTCGCCCAAGGCGGGTTAAGCGTCAAAATCAGCAAAGAGCGGGATGTATCACAGCCTCCCCCCTTCTCCGGCGGTACAACCGTAGCCGGCGAAAAACGCAGCGTCGAGGTGGAAGAAAAACCGGCAAATCTCGTCGTTTTGCCGGCAACCGCCAATATCGGCGATCTGGTCAATGCGCTGAATGCCGTGGGCGCAACGCCCCGGGATATCATCTCCATCCTGCAGGCAATGAAGGCTGCCGGCGCGCTGCATGCCGAGCTGCAGCTCATTTAAGGCGGTGATGGCGTGAAAATTAACGGCATTTCCGGCGAACCCATGCTGCAACCGCAAAATACAACGGAAGCAAAAGCCGCTGACGCTGATTTTGCGGCCAAATTTAAAAAAGCGGCCGCCACAGTGCAGGAAGATAAGGACAAGGCAAGGCTTAAAGCTGTTTGTCAAGAAATGGAAGCGGTCTATCTTAACCTGATGCTCAGCAAAATGCGGGCGACTGTTCCCAAAACAAATCTATTCGGCCAATCCTCGCAGGAAGACATTATGCGCTCCCTGCTTGACAGCGAACTCACGAAAAATTTGGCCAAAGCCGGCGGCATCGGTATTGCCGATATGCTTTACCGGCAGCTAACCATGGATGCAAAGACGAAAAAAAACAGCCAGGCACCCGATTAGTGTCTGGCTGTTTCCCGCTAAAGGCAAGGAGGTTGCGCTATGAGGTTGCGAAACAAGGTTATAAATGTATTTATTGTAATTACATTTATAACAATTGTTACAAGAATTGCTGTCGCGGCGCCGCAGCATGAACTGCTCAAGATACGCTGCAGTCAAACGCCCGAACGGGTTCGCGTCGTATTGGATATGAGCAGCATCCCCGATTACAGCGCAGCGATGATCAGCGATCTCGCCTATTTGCAGATTGACTTGCCGCATACGGTCGTCAAAGGCATGGTGCCCGAACTGCGCTTTAACGACAGCCATGTTGCCGCCGTGCGGCTTTTGGAAACAGAGCCGGGCCGCCAGCGGCTGTATATCGACCTAAAAATGGCGGCTGCCTATAATATTTTCACCCTCAAAAACCCCGCCCGTCTGGTTATTGACATCAACCGGATTTTCGAGCAAAAGATAAAAGAGGAAATCGCGCCAGGCATCACCCATACTTATTGGCTGCGGGGCCAGGCAGCCGGCCCGGTGGCCGCGCATATTCTGGAAGTCGATCTGCGGCGGGGGTATGCGGTAAAGCCGCTGCTGTCCAACGGCGCTGTCCAGGGACTGGATACATTGTCCGCTATGGCCGCCAGGCCTGATGTCGTCGCAGCGGTTAACGGCGCGTACTTTGCCCCAGGCGGGCACATTATCGGCTTATTAAAAATGGACGGCGAAATCATCAGTACGCCAACCGTGCCGCGAACGGCAGTAGGCATTTTGCCGGATGGCAGGATATTCCTGGATCAGGCGGAGTACAGCGGCGCGGCTTTCCTGCCAGGGGGCCGAACGGTTGCTATTAATGCCGTCAACTCTGAACGCGGCGATAATGAACTGGTGCTGTACAACGGTTATTACGGAGCATCGACGCTTACCAATAAATTTGGCGTCGAATATGTTGTCGCGGGCGGCAAAGTGACTGCCGCCGGCGACGGCAATACGCCCATCCCGGCCGGCGCCGTCGTTTTGTCCGCACACGGCGAGGCGGCTAAAGCCTTATCCGGCCTTAAAATTGGCGACACGGTCACCATTACGCAGACGCTGGGGCAGATTTGGGACAAGGCGGTGCATGCCTTGGGGGCGGGACCGGCGCTGGTCAAAAACGGCGGCGTGTATATCACCACCAAAATCGAAGAATTCGGCTCGGATGTGGCCGGCGGGCGCGCGCCGCGCACCGCGCTCGGCCTGATGCCGGACGGCAAGCTGCTGCTGGTAACGGTGGATGGACGACAACAGCACAGCGTCGGCCTGACGCTGTGGGAACTGGCGCTGTTTATGCAGGAGCTGGGAGCAGTGGAGGCCATGAATTTGGACGGCGGCGGCTCTACTGAGATGGTAATTTGTGACAAGGTGGTCAACAAACCGTCTGACGGGCGGGAACGGCGCATCGGCAGCGGGCTGGCGGTGGTGTCGACAAAGCTTGCCAATTAATGATTATCCTGTATAATTAGAGATAAGAAACGGAGGTGTCATCAATGAAACATGGCCGTATTATACTGCTTGCCCTTATCGTAGTGCTCGGCATGGCGGCATGGGTTGCGGCTGCCGACGGCACGGTTGACCAGAAGGGTGTTCTGGCGGGGAAAGTTTTGGCTGAAGGATTGGTGGCGCCTGGGGCATCAGTCCGGGAGGGCGACGTCCTTGTGTACGTGGAGAGCATAGCCGGTCCGGCGCCGGCGGTACGGGCCACCTGCGACGGCAAGGTCGCTGAAACTTTAGTGAAACCCGGCGACAGCGTCCGGACGGGTGATGTATTGATACGCATTCAGCCAGCGAGAAAGTGAAAGGATTGATGTAATTGTCCCGTAAGAAGCAGTGGTACTCTCCTGCGCTGATTGGCTTGGGTTTAATCATACTCATGACATTTTCCGGGGTAGCGTTCGCCGCCCCGGATTTTATGCCAGTAAGCGACATTAAAGCCGGTATGCACGGAATCGGCAAGACGGTAGTAAGCGGTAACGCCGTTGAGGAGTTCGGCGTTGAAGTGCTTGGGATCATGAAAAACAAAGGTCCGGCCGGCGACCTCATTTTAATACGCACCTACGGCGATGTCATCGACCGTACCGGCGGCATTGTGCAGGGTATGAGCGGCAGCCCGGTATATATTGACGGCAAGCTTGTCGGCGCGGTAGCTTACGGCTGGGCGCTGACCGACCATAAAATCGGCATGGTAACGCCGATAGCCGATATGCTGCGCTTGTGGGATTATTTAGACCGGCGCAACCGTCCCGCTGCAGCGCCCGAACCGGTCAATCTTGCTGATAGCGATGTAAACTATCAGCCCGAGGAAGGGCAGAAACCGGCAGACACAGACAAAGATAAAGGACTTAAGCCTATTGCAACGCCGGTAATGGCGGCAGGGCTCAGCCAGCAGGCGCTGAGTTTTTTGGCGGAAAAGCTAAAACCATTTAGCCTTGTGCCCTATACGGCGGGGGATATGCCGCCGGGGCTGGCCGCGAGCGAACTGAAGCCGGGCAGCGCCGTGGGCGTTGAGCTTATGCGGGGCGATATCAGCCTGAGCGCGATTGGCACGGTTACATACGTGGAAGGCGATAAAATTCTGGCCTTCGGACATCCCTTCCTGAAGCGGGGCAATACCGGCTACTTCCTGTCGGATGCCTACATCTTCACCACTGTCAAAGGCTTGGAAAACGGCTTTAAAGTGGGCGCGGTAGGCGATTTGCTGGGCGTTTTTAACCAGGATCGCGGCGCCGGCATCGCCGGGCAGACCGGCAAATATCCCAGCATTGTGCCGCTGCGGGCGACGATTCGCGATAATACGCTTAATAAGTCGCGGGAAATAGCGGTGCAGCTTGTAAACGATGAACAATTGACGCCAATTTTAGCCGCTACCAGCGTTTATAATTCCATTGACCAAACAATGGACCGCACCGGGCCGGGAACGGCCAGGGTCAGCTTCGAAATTGCCGCCCGGGGCATGCCGGGGGAAACCTTAAAACGGGAAAACATGTTTTACAGCCCTGCCAATATCGGCGAAATGGCCATTTACGAACTGCACGAGATTCTCGCCGTCCTGGCCGGCAACCAATTCAACCCGGTGGATATCATGGATGTAAAGGTGGATATCGAGCTGAGCGAGGAGCGCCGGACGGCCTCCATTATGGAAGCCAGGGCGGATGCTTATGCCGCCAAGCCGGGTGATACCATTGAAATCGCGGTCAAGCTCAAACCTTTCCGCGGCGAGCCGGTTACCCGCGTCGTCAATTACACCATTCCTAAGGAACAGGCGCCCGGCCCGTTGACGCTCACCGTGCGCGGCGGCGGCATGGTGCCGCTGCTGCAGCTGCTGCTGGAGCGCCAGGGCTTGGATAAGGATCTCTTGAAAGGCGGCAAGCCCAAGAACAAGTCCTTTGCCGATATCATCAAAGAGTTCAGTGAGCGTGACCGCAACAATGACATTGTGGTTGAAGTTATGAAAATGGAAGCCGACGAGCTTCCCGGCGGGGATAAACCTAAGGCCGGCAAGGCGCCAGTCGAACCCGAACCTAAACCCAGCCCCCGCCCGGCCACCAAGGCCAAAACCGCCGCGCCGCTAATGGAACAGCTGGCGGAAAAGAAAAACGAAACGCATAAAAACCATGTGGCGACCGATTACATTATTGAAGGCGACACGCAGGTGCTTATCAACGTCGAAGCTGTGGCGAAAAAAGAAAAATAACTTGCCCAAGGCAGGCTGCTTCATTAAAAAGAGCCTGCTTTTTCGCATATGCGAGAATCGCGAGCGTTCGTGTGGGAAACGATTGCTTCCCGCCGCTGGGCTTCGTTCGCAATGACATAACACTAAAAAGACCGCGTTGGCGGTTTTTCTTACCAATCGATGAAATCACCGGCCATAGCAGGGAAAAAGCGAAGCTTGATGGAATACATCAGCTAAACGGAAAAGATTGCGTTTTTGTCTCCCCGCCTGGCATGAACTGCGGCGGGTTCGGCGTACATATAAATGAGCGTACATAAGCGAGGGGAAACCACATGGCTGCGCTGATAGCCGTTTTGGAGGGCATAGGCCGGTATGTCATCGACAGTTTGGAAAATATCGGCCGGATTATGATTTTGACCGGGCAGACGCTGTTTCACCTGCGCTCGGCCAGTCCTCGCCATACGCTGCGCCAAATGGCGCATCTGGGAGTGGATTCGCTGCCGATCGTTCTCTTAACCATCCTCTTTACCGGCATGGTCATGACAGTGCAGACGGCGCATGAATTTATCAAATACGGCGCACAGTCGTCGGTTGGCGGCGTTGTGGCCATTGCCATGGGGCGGGAACTGGCCCCCGTGCTTACCGGCGTCGTCTGCGCCGGCAGGGTTGGCGCGGCGATTACCGCCGAAATCGGCTCAATGAAAGTCACCGAGCAGATCGACGCGCTGCGGGTTATGGCCACCAACCCGGTTGCCTATCTTGTCGTGCCGCGCCTTTTGGCCTGCGTGTTCATGCTGCCGCTGCTCGTCGTTTTTGCCAATGTCATCGGCACGATTGGCGGCTATCTGGTTGCCATCAGTTACGCCGGCCTGAGTTCCTACACCTATTTGCATTCGATTAAAGTATTTGCCGTGGTAAACGACTTGACCGGCGGCCTGGTAAAAGCCATGGTTTTCGGCGGCATCATCGCCATCATCGGCTGCTACAAGGGACTGACAACCACCGAGGGCGCCGAAGGGGTCGGCCGCGCCACCACCGGTTCGGTTGTCACTTCGATTATCCTGATTTTTATCGCCAACTATTTCTTGTCGCTGGCGCTGTACAGATAGGGGTGAAGCGATGATTGAGCTGAAAGACGTGAGTATCTCTTTTCGCGGCAAGCCGGTATTGGAAAATATCAACCTTCAGGTACATGATAAAGAAGTGCTGGTCATTATCGGTCCCAGCGGTTCGGGCAAAAGCACGCTGCTGCGCCTGATTATCGGGCTGGTTAAGCCTGTTGCCGGCGAAATCTGGGTCGACGGCCAGGAAATCTCCCGTATGGATGAAGATGCGCTCAATGTCCTGCGCAAGCATATGGGCATGGTGTTTCAATACTCGGCGCTGTTTGACTCCATGACGGTAGGCGAAAATGTCGCTTTTGGCCTCAGACAGCATACCGACCTGAGCGAGGAAGAAATCCAGCGCATAATCCGGCGCAGGCTGCGCATGGTGGGCATGGCCGGCAAGGAACACCTAATGCCCAATGAACTCTCGGGCGGCATGAAAAAAAGGGTGAGCCTGGCCCGGGCCATTGCCATTAATCCTAAAATTGTGCTGTATGACGAACCCACCGCCGGTCTCGACCCCATCATGTCCAGCATTATTGACCGGCTGATTGTCAGTACGCGACGGCTGATGGGCGTCACCTCGGTAGTGGTGACGCACCACATGACCAGCGCTTTTAATATTGCCGACAGAATCGCCATGATTTACGGCGGCCGCATTATTGAAACCGGGACGGTGGAAGAAATCAAACAGTCGCAAAACCCTGTTGTCCAGCAGTTCATCCACGGCTGGAAGGCACCGGTCCTGGGGGCCAAAAGGAAGGTGAAGACATGAGTTTGAGCACAGAAGCAAAGGTAGGTACAGTTTCCGTTATCGGCCTGGTATTATTGGCTTTCATGATAGTGCATCTGGGCGGCTTTTCTTTTGGCGACAAGGGCTACCCGGTTTATGCCGTGTTCAACCAGGTAGGCGGCCTCAAAGCCGGGAATGCGGTCCGCTACGCCGGCGTTGATATCGGCCGCGTGGAAGGGATCAGCGTTGTACCGGAGGGCGTCAAAGTGCAGCTGATGATCAATCCCGGCGTGCAAATCCCGGCGGGTTGCCGCTTTGTTATCGGCACGGACGGTTTGCTTGGCGAAAAGTTTGTGGACATTGTGCCGCCGCGCAGCAATTCCGGCGTTATCGCGCCGCATGCCGTGGTCAGGGGAGAGGATCCGCAGGGGCTGGACACGCTGGTGGCCAACGCCGATAAAGTGCTGCTGGACGTACAGAAGCTTGTTCAGGCGCTCAATGATATCCTGGGCGATGAAAAGGTGAAGGCGGCGCTGAAAGAAAGCGCCTTGAACACTAAGGAAATTACCGCCCGGCTAAGCGAATTCAGCGCTGCGCTCGCGCGCATGGCGGTAAACAATGAGGCGGATGTAAACGCGCTGGTGCAAAACCTCAGCGCAATGTCGGGAAATTTGCGGGACATCGCCGGCCGCGTTGACAAACTGATCGCCGGCATAGAGAACAACGGGCAGACAGCAGCCGACATCCGGGAAATGCTGCACAACCTAAAAATCACCAGCGCCCGCGTCGAACGCATGGCGGCAGCGCTGGAAGGCGTCGCCGCCGACCCGGAAACGGCGCAGAATATCAAGGACACGCTGCGCAATGCCCGGGATGCCACGGCCAAAGCCAATAAGATGCTTGCCAGATTCGAGCAGGTGAATATCCGCGCCGGCTTTGAGGTAACCGCCAATACTGACACCGGCAGGCGGCGCAGCGACGCTGATCTTCGCATCAACACCTCGCCTGCCGATTTTGCCGTGATTGGCGTAAGCAACATTGGCGAAAAATCCAAGATGACCGTCCAAGCCGGCAAAGGGACGGAGGAATTTGCCGGGCGCGCCGGCATTGTTTACGGCAAGCCGGGGGTTGGCGTTGATACGCAGCTGGGCCGCTCGCTTAGCCTGTCGGTGGACGCCTATGACCCCAACGACCTGCGCATCAAGCTGCGGACCCAATATAAAATTGCGCCCGATACCTTTATTGTCGGGCAAACGGACAGCCTGAACAAAGAGGCGGAAAGAAACACTTATATTGGCATCCGCAGGGAATTTTAGCCGTACTTGCAAATTGACTTAAACGTTCAGGCGGCATATAATTATGACATGACTGACTGATTAGTCAGGAAATGGACTAGCTATCCGGGAGGTCTTCGCATGAAACGGATAAAAAGGAAGTTAACCGCAGTTATCACCGGAGGTTGCCTGCTGCTGAGCATGTCAGCCGCGTTGGCCGCGCCGGTGGAATTGTCGCTGGCTGAGAGCGTCGCGCTGGCGCTCCGGAATAACCCGGCCGTGAAAATTGCCGAGGCGGAAAAGGCAAAGGCAAAAGGCAGCCTGACCGAGCAGCGCGGCGGCCTGCTGCGCCCGACAATTGACTTCAGCCACAGTGAAATTGAGACGAAAACCGGCGCGGGCGAGGGGTCGAAGAACACATTGAGTCTTGGCTTGCCCCTCTATACCGGCGGCGCCAAAGAGGGAGCGATCGAACAGGCCAAAATCAACGCCGCAAAGGCAGCGATCGGCGTAGAAAAGACCAGGCAGCAGGTCAAGCTTGACGCAACCGCCGCTTATTTTGGGCTGCTTCAGGCCCGCAATCTGGTGCAGCTCAACCAGGAATCGGTCGACCGTCTGGCAGCGCATCTGAAAAACGTCAAGCTGCAGTATGAAGTGGGCACGGTAGCCAAGACCGACGTGCTCCGCTCCGAAGTCGAACTGGCAAATGCCGAACAAAACCTCATCAAAGCCCAGAATGCCTATAACCTGGCGGTCGCCAAGCTCAATAACGTGGCCGGGATGCCGCTCGATACCGCGATCGCCGTCAAGGAAGAATTGCAGTATGTGCCGTATACGCTGACGCTGGAGGACAGCATTAAATACGCTTTGGTCAAGCGTCCGGACGTATTGCAGGCCGACCTTGGCGTTGACGCGGCCAAAGAAGGGCGCCGGATTGCCAAGAGCGGCCACATGCCTAAGCTCACGCTGGGCGGAACCCAATCCTGGAACGATATTCCCGGCGCTAATGACAGCGACTGGTCGGTGAACCTGACGGCCAGCATCAATGTATTCGATTCTGCCGTTACGCATGGCAAAGTGAAGCAGGCCGAAGCCAGCCTTGAGCAGGCGGCGGAACAAGCCCGGCAGACCAAAGACGCCGTCCAGCTGGAAGTGCGCAGCGAATACCTTAACATGAAAGAAGCCGAGAAACGCATCGAGACCAGTAAGGTAGCGGTTGACAAGGCGGAAGAAGACTACAAAATAGCGCAAGTCCGCTACACTGCCGGCGTAGGCACCAATCTCGACGTCATGGACGCGCAAGTTGCGCTTACCCAGGCGAAAACCAACTACGTTCAGGCCCTTTATGACTACAACACCAGCAAAGCCAAGCTGGAAAAAGCCATGGGCGTGCCTGTAGAGTAAACAGCATAAAACCTGGCCGGGATTTCTGTCCCGGCCTTTTCCGTATAAGGAAAATATTTCCCGGAAAGAATATTTTCCAGGTCGGTGAGGAAAGGAAGGCAGGCGCCCTCTGTCGAAATAGGGGATTATTATTCTGTGTGCGGGAGGCTCAGCATGCGGCGTGTAGCCATGGCTACGGCATTAGCAGTACTGGTAGCGGCACTGGTTATTCTCTACGGCGCGGGTCAGGGCCGGGCAATCATGGCCAATGCGCAGCAGACGCTTACCGGCGAGCTGAGCAAGGCTTTCAGCGGTGCGGTCAGGGTCGGCGCAGTTGAGGTCGAAACCGTCAGAACCATCCTGCTGCGTGATGTCAGCATTGAGGATCAAGCGGGCGTCCCCATTTTGACGGCGCCCAAAGTGCATGTTACATACAACCCGCTGCGCATGCTGCTGGGCGTGCCTGTGGCTGATACCGTGAGCGAAATCAGTCTGGAGGCACCGACGCTGCGGCTTAAGCAGGGAAGCGACGGCCGCTGGAATGTTGATGAAATCCTTAACCGGCGCGACAAGGACAGCGGCGCTTTTGCCGGCAGGGTAGTCTGCGCGGCGGGGACGGCTGAAATTGCCACGCCGCAGGGCAACTGGACGCTGGAACAAGTTCGCGGCGAAATTGATTATCAGGACAAGCCGGCGGCCGCAGTCAAACTGTCCGCCGTGCATAAAGGATCGCCGCTTACCGTCTCCGGGCGGCTGTTCGGCAAGCAGCGCGACAGCTTGGCTGTGCGGGCGGCAAAGTTGGAATTAGCCGATATTCAGGCCTTGCTGCCGCAGCGCGCAGGACTTAAGCTGGTAGGCGGCAACCTCAGCGAAATGGAGATAATCTTTGAACGCACTGCCGGCGGGCTTGCCTACGCCGGCGAGACCCGGCTGGAAGGCTTGAGCGCCGACCTTGACGGCCTGGCGGTCACCGATGGCCGCGGCTTGATCACCTTTACCGATACTTTCGTCTATCTGCTGGGCGCTGAAGCCAAACTGGCCGCCCAACCGTTGAAACTTTCCGGCAAGGTTGCGCTCAACACCTCCGAGCCAGTGTTTGACCTGACGGTTAGTTCTCCTGGCTTTGACCCCGGCGTTTTGCCCGGGTCAGGCGGCCTGCGCGGCGCAGTTGCCTTCAGCGCCCGGCTGGCCGGCACGTTGAGCCGGCCGGTGGTAAGCGGCGAATTCCATCTGGCGCAGGGCAGCGTTGACGGCAATGAGGTGCGCGATGCATACGCCAAACTTCGCCTGAATGATAAGCATTTGACAATCGAGGACGTGAGGGCAACCGTCTTTGGCGGTGAAATCCGGATAACGGGCGAGGCTGAAACCGATACCCGCCGTTTCCGGGCAACCCTCACGGGTCGAAACGTAGCGCTGTCCCAGACCGGCTTGATCCCGGGACTTACGGCAGCAGCCGCTTTTGAACTGGCGGTCAGCGGCGACAAGGATTTGCCGGCGGCAGTTGTGCACGGTACGGTTTCGCTGGCCGGCGGCTCGTGGCAGGGAGTTGCTTTTGACCGTTTGGACGCTAATTTTTACAAAGCCGGTGCGGATATCACGATCGATTATTATACCGTCCGCATGGGCAAGGGGGCGGCTGCCGGCAGCGGCCGGGTGCAAAACGAGGCGCTGTCGCTTTCGCTCGTCGGGTATGGTCTGCCGCTTGCCGCTATCGCTAAAGCCGTGCCGGGCGCGGCAATTACCGGCGATGCCGACGTGGAAGGCAAGATTGCCGGCAGCCTTCGGCAACCGGAACTCAAGGCTAGGTTTCGCGCGCAGAACGGACAAATTTATGCGCAGCCGTTTACTTTGGCCGCCGGCGAGGTAGCGATAACTCCCGCCCTCATTTCCTTTGCCGGCGTGGAGCTCAGCCAGGGCGCGGCCAGGCATGCAGTGTACGGCAGCATTGCCCTGACCGGGCAGATGGAAACCGACATTCATATTGTTACCAAACAGGCGAGAGCGGAGAACCTGGTAAAGCTCATCGCCCCCGGCGAACAATTGACCGGCAATGTGGACAATACCATGCATATAACCGGGCCGCTGGCCAACGTGTCGGCGCAGGGCAAATTTACCTTGACCGAAGGCAGTTACCGGGGCTATCTTATCGCCCGCAGCGAGGGCAGCTACCGGCGTGAGAACGGCGCTATCCAGATCGGCCCGGTAACCGTTCAGTCACTTAATACCGAGCTTGCAGTCAGCGGCCGAATGGGCGAAGACGGCGAGCTGGATCTTGCTGTCACCGCCACCAACATTGACCTGGCAAGGCTGCACGTCAGCTACCCTTACCCGGTAAGCGGCGTGGCCAATCTCACAGGAAAAATTCAGGGGCGTCCTAATAATATTCAGTTTCGCGGACAGCTTGCGGCTGACCGCATGACGCTGAACGGCCGCACAATGGAGCAGGTGGCCGGCAGGATTGAAATTGACGGCGGTCAGGTCAACATTCCCGCATTTGGTTTTGCCCAGGGCAAGGGGAGATACCAGTTTGCCGGCGGCTTTAACATCCTGGCGGGAACGATATTTGGCAGTCTTGACGTTGAAAACGCCGAACTCGAAGGGTTGCTGGCCATCCTTAACGTGCCGGCGCAGGGAGTTGCCGGAAAGCTGAGCGGAAACGTTGCTGTGAGCGGCGCGCTAGCCCGGCCCAATGTATGGCTGACAGGCAGCATGACCAACGGCAGCATCAAGGGGTACCCGCTGGAAAATATTGCCGTGGACGTGTCGCTGGAAAACCAGGTGCTCACCATCAATACCTTCACCGCTAAACAAGGGGCCGGCATGCTGGCCATGCGCGGCACGGCCGACCTCAACGGCCGGGTGGAGCTGGAAATCGGCGGGCGGAATATCGACGCCGGCCTCTTAACCGCCTGGCTTGCCCCGTCCATCGACACACAAGGTTCACTCAGTTTCACCGCCCAGGTCACGGGCATGACGGCCAAGCCTCATACCGCCGTATCGCTCGAAATCAAAGGCGGCGGTGTGTCTAGCGCCACGTTCGACCGTCTGTACGGCCTCTTGATCCTGGAAAACGGCAGCATCCACGTCAACCAGGTGTTAATGACCAAAGGGCCCTACCGGGCCAGCGCCTACGGCCTCATTCCGCTTGCCGCTCTCAAGCGGGAGGGGCGCAAACAGGCGACAATCGCCGACCAGATGGACCTTAAAATCCGCCTGGATCAGGCCGACTTGAGCATTTTGCCGCTCTTAACGAAAGAGGTTTCCTGGGCGAAAGGCGAGACCCAGGGGCAAGTTACCATTGGCGGCACCTTAGCGCAGCCGCTCGTTTACGGCAGCATCCTGGTAAAAGACGGAACCCTCAAGCTGAAATCGCTCGCCAACCCTATCCAAAAAGTGGCGGTTGATATTCAGTTTGAAGGTGATAAAATTAATATAAAATCTTTTGACGGGCGCATGGGGACAGGAAGCTACCGCCTTACCGGCTCCACGCTGATCAGAGGCGCCGGCCTGGAGGAGTATAACCTGCTGCTGGTTCTCGATAAGCTTGGCGTGCAGCACAAGTATTTCCAGGGGCCGGTATCGGGAACCCTGACGCTGGCGCAAGCCGGGACCGCGCCTAAGCTTTCCGGGCGCATCCTCTTGGAGAACGATACTATTGACGTGCCTTATATTCCTGAGTGGGAGCCGGGCAGCATAAATATCGGCCTTGATCTCGAGCTGCTCTTCGGCAATAAAGTCCGTTTCCATAATCCATATATGTACGACATTCTCGCCACCGGCAAGGTTAAGCTGGGCGGCACGCTCGCCTCGCCCGCCGCTTCCGGCCGCATTCAGGCCGTCCGCGGCACGGTGAGCTATCTCCGAACTCAATTCAATATCAAGGACGGCAGCGCTGACTTTACGCAGTTTGGCTCATTCATGCCGGTGATTCGCCTGCAAGCAGAGACCCGGCTGGAGCGGACGCAGGTTAACTTAAGCGTCAACGGGCCGGTTAACGCGATGGATATTCAACTCACTTCACAGCCGGCGATGAGCCGACAGGAGATATTGTCGCTCTTAACGCTGCGCAGCCGCTATTTTGACAAGCAGCGGGAAGGCAGCGGGCGCGATGCCGGTCTCAGTCGCGATGAAGTCATGAATCTTTTGGACGTAGGTCTGCAGATGCGCTTTGTCGCGGAAATGGAGAGCGCTTTCCGCAAAGCTTTCGGCTTGGACGAGTTCCGCTTTGTGCGCGGCACGCTTTCTGCCGACAGCACTGCCGGCGGGCAAGCGGACAAGCCGAACCGGGAGATGGGTGACCGCGAGGTGTATAATCTCGCAATCAGCAAATACGTGACCGACCGGCTGGTACTCAACTACTCATTCGGCATCGACCACAAAGAATATACGGCCGGTTTCCGCTACGAAATCAATAAGCGGTTTAGCCTGATGGGCGAAACGGATGAAAGACGTCGCCAGCGCTTAGGGATTGAAACACGGTTTACTTTCTAGATAGGGTGAGAGTTGTGGCTCTAGAGCAATACCTGCAAGAACTGAAAAAAATACGCCTGCTCGCGCCGGAAGAAGAAGCTAGCCTGTGGCAGGGCTATAAACAGCGCGGCGATCTGGAATGCCGCGCCAAGCTCATCGAGCACTACCAGCCGCTGGTTTTTAAGGTGGCCAGCCGGGGGCTCGCCGGGAATTCGTCCGTCATGGACGTCATTCAGGAAGGAACGATCGGGCTGATTGAGGCGGTTGAAAGCTACGACCCCAGCCGGGGAGTGGCCTTCAGCCTCTTCGCCGTTCATCGCATTCGCGGGCGGATGCTCAATTATCTCAAGCGTGAAGGCGGGCTGGACTGGGAATATATCGACAGTCCGGCCGGTCAGGCGGACAGCGGCGTAACCATGGCCGATCTCTTGGTTGACAGCTCTGCCGACGTCTCGCGCCAGGCCGAACACAACTTCCTGGTAGAACAGGTCAAGCAGGCGATGGACAGGCTACCGCTCAAGGAGCAGCTTGTTGTCAGCGGCGTTTTTTTGGACGAACGGGAACCCAGGCAATTGGCCCAGTCGCTGGACATGAGCATATCTCACCTCTACCGGCTGCAGAAGCAAGGAATTCGCCGCATGCGCGGCATGCTTTCCAAGCTGATGCAGGAAATGAAGCTATAAGCCCTAAACAGGCGATGAACGGGAGCTTTTCAGCTATAAAATGAATAATTTCCGGGAAATAGCCTGTTTTTACGCGGAGATAAAGGACCATTATTTGGCCACTTCCCATGACTATATAGATGTGATTAAATAGGAGTGGTGAAAATGGCGGAAGCGAAACGGCATATGAATAAGCATCTGCGTTCGGCCCGCCAATGGCTGTCGAAGGCAGAGGAATCATTTGACAGGGAACATGATATACGCGGGGAATTAGACCTGCTGCTGGCGCAGGCCGAGCTGGAGCACGCCAAAGAAATCAAGCGCGCCGGCGCCTGGCGCTACAAGTACCCGCTGCTGCGGCATGGGCTGGCCTTGGCGCTGGCTGTGACCGTGGCGACCGCCGGCCTGGGGGGTGCTTACTGGCTCGCGGAACGCGAGCGGGCGGTGCCGATACCGCTGGCCGCTGAAACAAAGCAAATAGCGACGCCGGTAAGGCTTAACGCCGAAATTGCGCCGCCATCGTCCCCTGCGGCAGCAGCCGCGGTGCGGACAGAAACGGCTGCCCCGACCGCTGCTAAAGCGCCGGCGAATGTCGAGCCAGCTAAACTCCCGGCAAATAATGTCCGGGAGCTGGATAACCGGCCATCTCAGCCTGAACAGGAACTGCAGCTCGCTCCCGGCGAGATGCAGAAGCTGATCAGAGCCGCCGGAAAGTCCCTTAGGGGACAAGAATGAACTAAATAAGGAGGGAATGCATGAACGCAAAACGACGCTACGCGCACCTGTTACTTGCCGCTGTCTTTAGTCTCAGTATCGTTCTCAGTGCTTTCGCGCCGGCTTATGCCGCAGACCTGACCGGTAAAACGGTTACCGCTGTGACGATTACCGGCAACGCCAAAGTGGCTGAAAGCACAGTCCTGGGCGTAGTGAAAATCAAGCCGGGGGATACTCTGACGGCGGACAAAGTCAAACAAGACCTGCAGGCGATTTATGAACTGGGCTACTTTTTTGACGTTGTGGCCAATTTCACCGAAGTTCCGGAAGGCGTAAAAGTAGTATATACCGTAATGGAAAACCCGATTTTAAAAGAGATTGCCTTCAAAGGGAATACCAAGGTGACCACAGACAAGCTGATGAGCATGGTCAAGGTTGCCAAAGGGGAAATCTTAAACTCCAAGACGCTCAATGACAACATGCGCGCCATTGAAGAGTACTATCATGATCAGGGCTATATTCTGGCCCGGGTCAGCGATGTCGCCATGAACCCTTCGGGCGAACTTACCGTGACCATTAACGAAGGCATGCTGGAAGGCATCGACGTTAAAGGCAACGAGAAAACCAAGAAGTATGTCATTACCCGCGAGATGAAAGTCAAGCCGGGCGAACCATTCAATGTCAAGGAAGCCCGCCGCAGCATGCAAAGAGTGTACAACCTCGGCTATTTCGAGGATGTGAACATGAAGCTGAACCCCGGCAAGGAGCCGAACTCGGTTGTGCTGGAGACCAGCGTAGTGGAGCAGAAGACGGGAACCTTCTCGATCGGCGGCGGCTACAGCAAAGCTGACGGTCTGGTCGGCATCATTGAGCTTGGCGACAACAACTTCCGCGGCACCGGCGACAAGATTAAACTGCACTGGGAGTTCGGCGGCGCAGAAAACACCAATTATGAAGTCGGCTTTACCCGTCCCTGGCTTGATTCCAAGCAAACATCCCTGAGCTTCAGCTTCTATGACATGACCAACGAATACAGCGATTATGGTCTCAACAGTTCGGGCGACGGCCAGCTCCGCTCGACCTATGACAAAAACCGTCAGGGCTTTGACATCACTCTGGGCCGTCCGCAAGGCGAGTACATGCACAATTATGTGACATTGAAACATCGCAAGGACACCTATAAAGGTCATGTTGAAGGCCCGGTAAACTACAGCGACCCCGCCGCATCAGGATATCCTCAATATGTAGGTTACCTTAACGACAACTTTGGCCTTACCAACAGCATAACGCTGATGCGCGTTTATGACTCCCGCGACAATGTCTTCAATCCGACGGAAGGCGCCCGCCTTGCAATTTCGGCTGAATTTGCCGGCAAGCTGTTTGGCGGCGACTTCGACTTCAACAAGTACACGATCGAAGGCCGCAAGTACCACAAGGTAGGCCGCGACCATGTACTGGCATACCGCGCGACGCTAGGCTACGCTGATGGCAAGATGCCGGAGGCCGGCAAATTCTCGGTCGGCGGCGCTGACACACTGCGCGGCTATGAAGACGATGAATTTAAGGGCGACAAAATGCTGACGGCTACCGCCGAATACCGCTTCCCGATTGTGAAGAAGGTGCAGGGCGTAGTATTCACCGACATCGGCAAGGCATGGGAAGGTGAAGGGTACAAACTCGGCGACCTTGAATACAGCGCCGGCGTGGGCATCCGTGTCACCACCCCGATCGGACCGGTTCGCATCGACTATGCGCAGGGAGCTAACGGCGGCAAAACCCACTTTAGCTTCGGCGGACAATTCTAATAGCCAACCAGCATGAGTCAGGTCTGAGGCCTGACTCATGCCGCATCTCAGCATTTTACCCCGGGAGGTGGTAGTCATCCGAACCAGATTTTGCTGCTGCATTCTTTTGGCGGTAATTGTTTTGCTGTCTGCCGTGTCCGGCATTGCTTTGGCCGACGCGGATAAAGTGGACGCGGTAACAGTCAGCGTGACCTCAACCGGTGCCGCTCCGCCGCCGCGCGTGGTGCAGCGCATGCAAGCCAGCATCAGCACAGTGGGCGAGCATGTGCTCAGCGGCAAGAAAATTGCGGATATTGCGCAAAACAAGTCTGCGTACGAAAAAATCGTGCAGGAAGTGTTTGACCGTGTGCTGGTGGGCTATTCCGTCCAGCAGGTAGCAATTATTCCCGGTGCAACGTCTGAAATCCGGGTGACGGTCGCCCCGTGGGGAGATGTTGTGCACGACGTCACGGTGGAGCTTGACCTCAGCGCCATATCGCCCGAACTGCATCAGCTTGTCCGGAAAGACATAGGGCCGCTGGAAGAACGCATCAGCGGCGTCCTCATTGGCCTGCCGACCGATGCGGTTGACTGGGCGGGGGGAGTGTCCAAGTCAGTGATCCGCGAGCTTTTGGCCGCCGAGCTGCCTGAATTCAAGGCCAATCTTGACGTCATCTCCGGCCAGCGCACGCAGGTGAGGCTGGCGCTCATGCCGGTTGGGCCGACAATTCAGGATATAAAAGTGACTTTGCGCTCCAATACCATTCCCAATATATTGCTATGGGAAACCAGGCCCAGGATCGAGGAAACGGCAAAACTGCTCAGGGGGTTGCCGGCTGCATTCGTCGAGCGGCATCAGCAGTATTTTTATGACCAAATCCGGCAAAATTTGCGAAATCATCCCGCCACCCGTCGCTACGGCCTGACGGTTACGCCGGTCATCAAAGCCGGGACAAACACCGAGGTGAATATCGTCGCCGATACCACGCGGTACAAAGTCTCGCTTGAAGGCTACCTCGATATTGACAAAGAGGATGACAATATAGCCGCCAAGCTGCACACCGGCAAAGCTATCGGCAAGTTCGACGAACTGTTTCTCGATATCACCCTGCTGCCCGGATCGATGACCTGGCGGTTTGAGCCGGGGTGGGGCAGGCAGATTGGCGCCAGCACAACCGCCGGGCTGAAATATGACCTTACCGCCAATCACGAAATTCTCTGGCTCAATCAAGTGGTCGATCCGCGCTGGTCGCTCCGACTGGAGCGGACGCCCGATACCCGCATGAACGAGGTGGGGCTGCGCTACCGGCTGCATGAGTTCCTTAGCGCCGAATACGTAATGACCAATGGCGGCAACTGGATAAGATTGGTAGGGAATTTGTGAAGCATCCTTGAATATAGCCGTTGTCCCTGTTATAATGGGATAGGGTCTAAAACACATGCATAGCGGAGAGAGGGGAACTTTGTGTTAAAGAACAAAAAGCAGGTAAAAATTGTAGCATTGGCTGTAGCAGCGTTCTTTGTGCTTGGAGTCGTCGGCTTAGCGGTTTCGCAAAGCGGTAAGGGATATGCTGCCGGCGCGGGCGCTGCTTCCAATGTGGGCAAAGTGAATCACCAGGCGATTGTAGCGCAGCATCCGGATATGGCTAAGGCGCAGGAAACCATGAAGAATGAAGTGGAAGCGGCGAAAAAAGAGTTTGAAGCAAAAGCTGCCACTATGAACGACAAAGAAAAGCAAGATTACTATATGCAGCTCCAGCAGCGCCTGAACCTGAAGCAGCAGGAACTGATCGCGCCCATTTATGACAAGGTGGATGCCGCAATCAAAGCTGTTGCTGATGCCAAAGGCCTGGCCGTGGTTCTTGACGCCAGCAATGTTATTTACGGCGGTCAGGACATCACGGACGAAGTCCTGAAAAAAGTAGCAGGTAAATAAAGCTGCCAATAAGTCGATCTTTCGTTCAGCCGGGCCGGTGTATCTGTGCTCGGCTGTTCTTCAGCTCGGCCAATGCGATATATTTTTTAGAAAGGGTGATTTGGTGTTGCGAAAGCATTTGCAGAATGTGCTCCTGTTAGTTGCCGCAGCAGCGATTGCCTTGGCTGCCGGCTGCTCCGGCAAGCCGGCGGCGGACACCAAGCCGCCCGCAGCTAGCGATGTAGGCATTATCGACATGAACAAAGCGATAAAGTCTCATCCCAAGTTCACGGAACTTGACCGTTTAAACCGGGAATTCAATACCCTCGCCGCCCAGGCCGAACGGCAACCGGCAGGCAGCCGGCCGGAAGGAGTTGCCGGCGGCAGTCTTTCGCTGCAGGGACTGAATGATTCGCTCGCGCAGGAATTTAACGCCCGGATGGCGGACAAGCAGGCCGAGCTAAATAAGCGTCTCGAGGCGAAAGCAAATCAGCATCGCCAGGAGCTAGCCGCGGCAATGAAGGCGCATGCCGCTGAAGTGGACAAACAGTATCAGCCGCAGATTTTCAGCCTGCAGCTCAAGCTCAAAACCGTGCAGCTGACCAAAGAGGAAGCAGACAAACTGCAAAAAGAACTGGAAAAGCTGCAGCAAGAGAGGGCTGACAAACTGAGCGCCCAAGAGCAGGAATTGGCCCGGCGCCTCGAAGCGCTGATGGCGCCGGAACAAAAGGCCGCCGAGCAGGAAATGGCCGCCTATGCCCAAGAGTTAAACAACAAGGCTCAGGCAACCATAGCCGCCAAGCAGGCCGAAGCAGCGGGCCGCGCAAGTCAGCCGCCATTGGCGCAAACAAGCAGCCTAGAGCGGCAGGCGTTGCTAAAGCAGCAGGAAGTGCAGGCGCTTGAGGCGTATATTATTCATGATATCAAGGACAAAACTGCCAAAACGGCTGCCGAACGCAAGCTGAGCATCGTTTTGGCCGGCGTGCGCGCCAACATCAGCGCTGTCGATATTACCGACGCGGTAATTGTCGAGATTAAGAAATGACGCGCCGGGTATAATAACCTCAAGTACAAGGATATTCCACCGATTGGAGGATCAATCATGATTAAACACAGAAAACACATCATTACCGCGCTCGTTATGATGTTCACTCTGACTGTGCTGCTCGCCGGCTGCAGCGGCGCAAACCAAGCGGTTGGCATTCTGGACGTCAACCGGGTAATGAGCGAGAGCCCTAAAGTCAAGCAGTTTCAAGATCAGCTCAATGCCAAAGGCAAAGAGCTGAGCGATAAGCTGGAGAAAGACAAAGCTTCCATCAGCGCCGAAGAGTTCCAAAAGCGCCAGGAAGTTGCCTACAGCGATTTTCTGAAAACCAAGCAGGATCTGGAAACCCAGATTGACAACAGCATCAAACAAGCGCTTGAGCAAGTGACCAAAGAGAAGAAGCTGGGCGTCGTCCTCTATAAGAACAGTGTGGCGCAGGGCGGCATTGATATTACCGACGATGTTATAAAGAAAATGCAATAAAAAGAGGGAGACCCTATTTATAGGGTCTTCTATTACATAGTACGGGAGTGTTCTTTTTGCAAAAATCAGTGGCAGAACTGGCTGTTTATCTTGGCGGCATTGTCACCGGGGACAGTGATACGGCGATCACCGGCGTCACCAATATCGAAGAAGCCGGCCCCGGCGACATCACTTTCGCCGTGCCGCCGCATCTCGACAAAGCCGCTCGCTCGCGGGCCGGAGCGGTTATTATTCCCGATTCTTTGGAGTCCTTTCCCAAACCGGCAATACGCGTTGCCAACCCGCGGCTGGCCTTTGCCAGGCTGCTGGAGCTTTATACCCCGCCGCCGCAAGTGGAGCGCGGCATTCATCCCACGGCAGTCATCGGCGCGAATGCCGAGATTGGCGCCAATGTAGCCATCCTGCCTTATGTCGTCATCGGCGACGACGCCAAGATCGGCGATAACACCATTATTTACCCGCATAGCTATATCGGCACCGCAACGGTTGTCGGCAGCGATACCGTCATTTATCCCAACGTAATCATCCGCGAACACTGCCGGATAGGCAGCCGGGTGATCATCCACAGCGGGGCGGTCATTGGCAGCGACGGCTTTGGCTTCATCACCGTCGAGCGGCGCCACCGCAAGGTGCCGCAGGTGGGCAACGTCATCATCGAGGATGATGTGGAAATCGGCGCCAATGTGGCGATTGACCGGGCGACGACAGGCAGCACCATAGTCAAAACCGGCACCAAAATCGACAACCTGGTTCACCTTGCCCACAATGTCGTCATCGGCGAGAACTGCTTCCTTGTCGCGCAAACCGGTATTGCCGGCAGCGCCAAAGTTGGCAATAATGTCACTTTTGCCGGGCAATGCGGCAGCGCCGGTCATCTGACGATCGGCGACAACTGCGTCTTTGCCGCCCGCACCGCAGTCATCAGCGACGTTCCGCCGGGGTCGTTCTTCGCCGGCTTTCCGGCCCGCCCGCATAAAGAATGGCTGCGCGGCGAAGCCAGCATTTCCCGCGTGCCGGAGCTTATGAAAAAAGTGCGGGAACTGGAGAAGCGGCTAGAGCAGCTGGAAGAAAATAAGTGACAATTGCGTTGTGCCAGGGCGGAGAGGCTTCTGCCGCAATGGCAGTCGTAGTCTCGCTGCCGATATACATATATTACTATCGCTGATTTTGCAGGATTGTTCCTCCTTAGTACGGAATATATACAATCTGATCCATATCATCCATCATTATTGCTTAAGGAGGACAATCGTGAAAAAAATTCTTGTCATGCTCATGCTAACAATGTTCGCATTCACTGCAGCGGCTGCCGCTGCTCCTTCCGTTAACGGCTCGACCGGTCTCATTGACAATCCTTCTGCCGACACGCTCCGCGCAGGGCAATTTTCCTTGGGATACTATCATCTGAAGGATGGCGGCGTTGGCACCTTTAACATGAACCTGATGAAAAACCTCGAGATCGGCGCTGCCGGCTTCCGCATGGACAACCGGGACAACAATACGCTGCTCAATGCCAAACTCAGCCTTGTGCCCGAAACAATTCTCACCCCCGGCTTGGCCATTGGCGTGGAGGACGCAACCGATGAGCAGCAGCGCTCGATATATGCGGTAGCCAGCAAAGCGTTGCCGTTTGGCTTTAGGATTCATGCCGGCGTCGGCGACGGCCGCTTTGACGGCGTCTTCGCCTCGCTGGAAAAAACTATCAACCCGCTCAGCATAATCACCGGCAACAATACCTTCCCGGCGACTACGCTGATTATCGAATTTGACGGCAAGCACACCAACTACGGCGCACGCATGTCGGTAGTGCCCGGCGTGAAGCTTGACGCCGGCTGGCGCGACCACCAGCTGTATTTTGGCGCCAGCTTTACAAAGTAACTCATGCGACAATACACCTGCAGGCTGACATATAGTCAGCCTGCAGCTGGCATTGCAAAGGTGAGGATTGGGCAGCATATGCAGTATAAATTGGTTAAAACATTAAGCTACATAGCGTGCCGCGCCCCCAACGCCTTCAATAATTTATTCGCTGCCTTTTTAGGCCGCCTAAGCTGGGCAGTTGCGCCCGGCTGGCGAAAAAAAATGGCCGTGAACAATATTGTTGAAGGCCTGCGGCTGGATCAGATGCAGGCGACGGCTATCGCCAAAGCGAGTGTAATTCGCTTTGGCCGCATGTTTATCGAGGTGCTGCGCGTGCCGCTGCTGACCAAAGAAAACATCCGTGAGGTTGTGGCCGTGGAAGGCAGTGAACACCTTGCGGCGGCGCTTAGCCAAGGCCGGGGCGTGATCTTGGCGACTGCGCATACAGGCAACTGGGAACTTCTCGGGGCGGCGCTCGCCCTTTACGGTTTCCCGCTGGTAGCGGTGGTTAAGAAGCAGCGCAATGGCGCCATGGACCGCTTTATCAACGAATACCGCCGGCTGGCAGGCATGCACGTCACCTACAACACTGGCGTTCGCGAAATGATCCGGCTGCTCAATGAAGGCAGAATAATCGGCCTCCTTATGGACCAGGACGCCCACGCCAACGGCGTTTTCGTCAATTTCCTGGGCCGTCCGGCATCAACACCTGCCGGCGCCGCCGCGCTGGCCAGACTGAATAATGCCCCCATCGTTTCGGCATTTATCAAGGAAAACGGCGACGGTACGCATACCGCCATACTGCACCCCCCGTTCTTTATCGACAAAACCGCCGACCGTGAGCGTGACATCCGCCAGACCACGCAATACCTGGTCACTGTCCTGGAAAAGCATATCCGGAGCTATCCGCAGGAATGGTTTTGGCTGCACAACCGGTGGAAAACCAGGCCGCCGGCCGGCTTGGTCGAAAATTACACCGTCAATACATAACCTTTTCCCCCTTTACGTCATGTTAAAACTCAATTACAATTGAGTTAGCTATTACTGGCAAATTGCACAACATTAGGGGGATTGCTATGCGGAAGTTCTCGAAATTCAGCCTGCTGCTCGCCGCAGCCTTGCTTGTGTTAACCGCGCTGCAGCCGCTGGCCGCTGCAGCTAAGCCGGAACCGGTAGTTCCGGTGGAAATACGCGCCAAAGCCTATGATGCGGTCGGACAGGCGCTGGCAGATCAAACCCTGGAAGCGTTTAAAAAGGACAAACGGTTTCAAATTGCCGCTTCAGATGAACCGAAGCTGGTAATCCATCTTTCCACCATGGGTGCCGAGAGCAGGGACGGCCAGCGCATATCCGCTTACGCGGTGATCGTTGCCTTTGACCTGCCGGGAAACAACTATCAGACCCTTGTCGGCAATACGGTAGGCATTTTAAATCAAAAAGAAGTCCCTGACGACGCCAAAGCAATTGTCTATAACACGGCCAAACTTATTGAAAACTATCCGGCTCTGGTAGACGCCGTAAAGCGCAACCCCAAATAACGAGCATACCGCCGCAGCGCTAAGCATGCCCAATAGGGCATGCTTTTTTTTACTGCCTTTCCAGTATATACATTTATTATAAAAAGTATATCAAACTGGACATGTTTTTGATATACGTGATATAATGAACGTCGGAAATGAGGTGGAAAAGCTATGTTTAGATCGGCAAAACAATTTTTCAAACGACTAACACAAGATACTTTTAATCGAGATCTCTTAATACTGATGGTTGTTAGCATCGTGATCGGCTCGCTGCTGGCGGGTTCAATCGCTATGGGGGCCAACGCCTACTTTTCAAAGACACTGTCCAGCCTGGTCGGCGACTACGGCGAGTATGACGTAGTCATCCAAGTGCGTGAAAATATGAAAGCCGATGCAATGCTTCAATTGCAGAAGATTATTGATGACGCCTTGCCGGGCGGCAAGCTCAAAGAAGGTCCGACACTTACCGGCAAAACCAATCTATTCGTAGCTTTGCCGGCAGAATACAAGACGAAGAAAACGTATGACGACCTCGGCAAGATTTTTGGCAGCATTCCGGGCGGCGCCGGCGTGGGCGTAATGACCGAGCCGCGCATTACCCTGAAAGGCGTGCCGGAAGGAGCAAAAAACCTGGTTATCGAGCGCATCATGCAAATGGACGGGGTTAAGTTCGCCTTTCGCGATGGGGGATCGATAGGCGTTATTTTGGTATCCCTTGATAAAGCGCCGGCGGTTAATGAAGAGATCAAGGCAATGCTGAAAGAGTATCAGGTTATCGAGATCAGTTTCCCGGTCGGCAACGAACCGGCTAACCCGATTCGCACCGGGGAAGGCATTGCCCGTGAAATGCAAAATCAATTAGGGCTGAAATATGCGACAAACGTATCGGTTGACGGCAGAAGCGACAGCATGACCTACATGGTAAGCACCATGATGGAATTAAAGCGCTTTCTGTCGGCCTATGCATCTCAGGTTATACTGACGCCGGCTGCCGGCGTTAAGCTGCTCGCTGGAGATACGCTTGTCTTCCAGGGAACCGCGCCGACCCCGCCGGAAACCGGGGCAGCGCCCCAGAAGAACAATGTGCTGGTGCAGGTAAAGGCGATCCGGAGCGATGGCTCGGCTGAAGGCATCATTATCCAGGGTGACGCATCCGAGCTTGGCAATGGGCAAGGCTATAAACTGGAGAAAAACGTGATTGCCCAGGCAGCGGCGACGGCTGCTTACCGCAACCCGCGGCAGCAGCTGGGGAATGCGTTATCCGAGACAGCCAAACTGGCAGCCAAAGTGCCTGGTTTTGCGCAGGATACCCAAAACCTCAGCCAAATCGCGCTGGGCGCTCTTGACAACTACGGCGCCAGCATCAAAGCGATCGAACAAACGCTGTCCGGACTGCAGGCGGCAGGCGGAGCCATTCAGGCTGCGACCGGCGGCCTGGCCAATATTGATACCGGCGGCATCCAAGCCCAGCTGGATAATTCCTCCCGGGCTCTCGGCGGCATGGTAGGCACGCTGCAGGTGCTGAAGCTGGTCAATCCGGAAGTGGCAGGCACCATTGAAAGCATATCCGGCGCGCAGCGAAACCTCAACAACCTGAAGTCGGGACTGGCGGCGCTGGACAATGTGGCGACAGACGCCCGCAGAGCCAAAAGCGCTATCGACAGTATCGTGGCAAACGGCAACACCACCGTGGCTGCGCTGAAAAGCTTTGACGTGAATGGGGCCAGAACAAACCTGACCAATGTTACCGGCCGCTTGGCCGAACTGCAGCAGATCAATGCGCCGCTTATCGCCGCCCAACTGGAGTATATGGCGGCGGCTGCGCCGAATTTGCGCGACGAGGAAATTACCCACTCGATAAATCTGTTGGATCAATTTATCGCCGGACAGGTCATTCCGGGTGAGCGCATTCAGATCCTGACCACAAGCAGCGTCAGCCTGGACGCGGTAGCGCCGGTTGTTTACAAGCAGGTCGGTCACAATAACGTATCGCTCTACGCGACGGCGCTTGGCATTATCGAGCCCAACGCCCGCGGCGAAGTCATGCAGATCCTGGCGCAGGTAAAGGCGATACTGGCCGGCATGACGGCGATTATTGCGACCATCCTCTTTTTGGTGCTTGACCATACGGCCGTGATGACAGCTATGCGCCGCAAGCGCCTGGCAGGCAAAGTCAAGAAAACAGGCTGGCGCGGCGTCGTAGCCCGCTTGGCCGTGACCTATACCGCACCGGAGCGGCAGTACGGCATGCTGGTCGGCGCCGTGCTGCTGACTGCCATCTTCATCATCACCGGCGGCGGCATTCCGTACCTTCCCTGGATTGGCGTCCCCTTTCTGGGAGCGCTGCTCGGCCTGACCGTAGCGGCCTACACCGAAAAGATCAGCCCGATTGCCAGCGACGAAGTGACCGCCGGCGAAGCCCTGGGACTTTCCTTTGACGAAATCATGCGGGAAATCGTTGTCCCCAGCGGCCGCCCGGGATTATTGCAGAAGCTAAATAACAGGAAGTTGAAGTTTAAGTAAGAATTCAAGAATACAGGAATTCAGAATAC
>JAOACF010000025.1:0-371 GCA_026417995.1 Negativicutes bacterium | reverse complement strand
AGTCAGGAGTCAGAAGGAAAAACCAGGAATTCAGTATTCACATTCCCCGTTTCCCATTCTGAATTCTGAATTCTGACTTCTGAATACCCATACCCATCTTCTGACTCCTGAATTCCTAGAAAGGAGACCTAACCTATGCTCCAAATAAGCAATCTTTACAAACAATTCGGCGCTCTCGTTGCCGTGAATAATCTGAACCTTAAGGTAAACAAAGGCGAGACAATCGTATTGATGGGGCCTTCGGGCTGCGGCAAGTCGACAACCATCCGCATGATCAACCGTCTGATCGAACCGGATCGCGGCAGCATTATGCTGGCCGGCCAGGAAATCAACGGCATGAATGCCGAAGACTTGCGGGCAATCCGCAAGCG
>JAOACF010000024.1 GCA_026417995.1 Negativicutes bacterium | reverse complement strand
GCCCTGGCCAACAAAGTCTTTCCGGTACCTGGCGGTCCGAATAACAGCACCCCTTTGGGAATACGAGCACCTAAATCATTGTATTTTTTGGGATGTTTGAGAAATTCTACTACCTCTTCAAGTTCCTGCTTGGCTTCATCAGCTCCTGCAACATCCGAAAACGTAACCTTAATTTTATCTTCACTATGAAGTTTAGCACGGCTCTTACCAAAGCTCATTACCCGGCTGCCGCCGCCCTGAGTCTGCTGCATAATAAAGAACCATACGCCGATTAACAGCAGCATCGGCAAGATCGAAGAAAAGATTGTCGTCCACCAGGGAGGTTGGGGCGGCTGTTCCGCCTTTATATCTACGCCGCGCTCACGCAGGGTGTTAATCAGTGTCGGATCATTGGGGGCGACGGTGGTGAACTCCTGTCCGTCGCGCAGCTTGCCTCTGATCGTATTGTCGACGATGGTGACGCGCTCTACCTTCTGGTCGTCAACCTGTTTCAAAAACTGGGTATAGCTGATTTCCTGCTTGGTGGTGGTTTTCGACGAATAATAGTCAATAATCGAAATCGCGATAATAATGATCAGCAAATAGAAACTAACATTGCGGAAAAATTTATTCAACAACTAGCCCTCCTCTCGCTGGGAGCAAGAAAATCACATTCATAGGAAAACATTATAACATATTCCAGAACCTGTTACAATGGTTAGCGCTGATAGACTTGCGGTTTCAGTATGCCGATAAAGGGCAGGTTGCGGTATTTTTCCGCATAATCCAGGCCATATCCGACTACGAAGCTGTCGGGAATGGTAAATCCGTTGTAGTCGATATTGACTTCTGCTTTACGCCGTTCCGGCTTGTTTAACAAAGTGCAAATTTTAATACTGGCGGGATTGCGCGACCGCAAATTATCCAGCAGGTAATTCAACGTAAGGCCGGTATCAATAATATCTTCAACAATTAAGAGATGCTTGCCCTGCACCTCTTCATCGAGATCTTTCAGAATGCGCACCACACCGCTCGATGTCGTAGAGGAACCATAACTGGATACGGCCATAAAATCAAGTGAAACCGGGACATTGATCGCCCGCGCAAGATCAGACATAAAGATCACCGCTCCCCGCAGTATACCAATCATCAGTATTTCCTTGCCTGCGTAGTCAGCGCTGATCTCTTCGCCCATCTCCCGGATCCTGGCGGCAATTTGCTCGCTGGTGAGTAAAATTTCCTTGAGATCATCCGTCATGCTGTATATCCTCCCGCTTATTAATAGTTAGTCGCAAAAACTCCTGCGTATTACCGCAAATTTTCCCCCGCCGAGCCTGGCGATAACCGCCTATCCATATAATTCCCTGCCGGTCGGAAAAGATTGCTGTTTGCTCACGCTTTTCGCGCGGAATTTTTAAGTCGATAAAAAAATCTTTCAGTTTTTTCCAGCCATGCATGCCATCAGGCTGAAACCGGTCGCCTGCCCGGCGCGTTCGCACCACCAGCGGCAGCTCAAGTGCAGCAAGGTCAAACACCGCCTGCATTGGGACGGCTACCGGCGGACGGCGCGAAAACAATTCGGCGGTAACGCTGATGCCAAGTCCCGGAACATCGGTGGTTCCCGGCACAGCGATGGCCACATCCCCGGTAGGCTGACCGACGGTCGGCTTCCAGCCGAATTCCAGATACTCGTATGTATTGAATACGCGGAATTTTCCGGGGAGTTCAAAGATCGCTCCCACGGCGCCGGACTGGGCCGCGTCTATTAATCGTTCCACATGCTCAAAGCCGATTCCTTTCAGATGCCCCTTGCTTTTTTGCAAAGCGTGACGAATGTTTTCCCGCTTAAGTGCCGGCGGCAGCAACCGGAACCGCGCCTTATCAATTCGCCATACCCCGTTCACGACTGTCAGCGCCGAGTGAGCTTTGGCCTGACTATGGACGTAATCATGCTCGTCCGCCGCTAACAGCGCGGTGCGGCACAAAGCGTCGCGAATCGCCGGATTAAAATGTTCCTCCAGGTAAGGCAGCAGTTCTAAACGGATACGGTTGCGCCGGTAATCGGTTTTGAGATTGGAACTGTCGATCCGATAGGCCAGCCGGTTTTCGCGGCAATACGCCTCGATGCTGCGCCTGTCGACTGAGAGCAGCGGCCGGATGATGCCGCCTTCTGCCGGACGCATGCCGCTTAGGCCGGCGCTCCCCGCGCCGCGCAGCAGGTTCAACAGTACAGTTTCCGCTTGGTCATCCGCGTGATGCCCGGTGGCAATTTTCGCGCCGCCTAACCTTCGTGCCGTGACATGCAAGAAATCAAGGCGCAATATCCGGGCAGCCTCCTGCACTGATAAGCGCTCCGCCTGAACCATGCCCCGCACGTCAACATCGCCGGAATAGAGCGGTACTCCCAGCTCCCGGCAAAATTCCGCCACAAATCCGGCATCTTCGCCGGATTCCCTGCCGCGCAGGCGGTGATTGACATGCGCCACCGCCAGATCTATCTCCAGTTCTCCGCGCAGCACATACAGCAGGTGCACCAGAGCGACCGAATCCGGCCCACCCGAGCACGCCGCCAGAACTACGTCGCCTTTTTCCAGCAGCCGGTGTTTCTCAATCCATGTTTTGACCTGAGCGAGCATGCGGCATTTTACCCCTTACATTGTAGTTGGCTGTAAGCCGAAACAGCGTAGTGCTGAGAAAGATGCCAAAAGCAATCGCGCCGCCGATTAAAAGGGTCATAACCGCCATTGCCATCCCCTCGGCGTAGCGCCCTTCTACCAGATACAGCATTGTGGTATAAGCTTCGCGTCCCGGCACCAGCGGAATAAAACCCGGAATAATAAAAATGGTCGCCGGTTTCCTGACCAGCCTCGCCAGCGCCTCCGCCAGGCATCCGGCCGACAGGCTGCCTAAAAAGCAGGCGGCTACAGGTTTAGCGCCAAAAACAGTTGCGATGTAAAAAGTCCCCCAGGAAAGCAGCCCGGCAAAACTGCCGTAGATAAGGAGATTCTGGGGTACGCGGTACAATATCCCGACCGCTGTTCCCATCGCCAAAACAGCGGTAATTTTGGCTATCAGCATGAATAACACTCCTAGCTCAGTGAAGCGGTCAGTACAATCGCCACGCCCATTGCCACGGCTATTGCCGTGAGTGTTGCTTCCAAGCCCCGGGACAGCCCGCTTAACAGATCGCCGGCAATAACGTCCCGTATCGCGTTGGTTATGGCTACGCCAGGCACGAGCGGCATAATGGCGCCGATAATGATAATGTCACGGTTCAAATTGGGCCAAACCATGTCCAGAAGCTGGCCAATCAGCGCAGCGGCCATTGCGCCGCAAAAGTCAAACATAAACCGTACCCCTTTGAGGCGAGTAACGATATGCGCAATATAGCGCACGATCGCTGCCGCCAAAAAAGCTGCACAAATCTCGCCGAAACCAGCTGCATCTTGCAAAACTGCCGCAGATGCTCCGACCACGCCGGAGGCGGCCATAGCCGGCCCCCACGAGAATCCTGTGCGTTCTCGCGCTATTCGGTCTAAAAGCATGCCGGCATCCTCGCAGCTTAGGCGACGGTCGGCAAGCCGGCGCGACAGTTCATTCACCTTGGCAATACGGTCCAGGTTGATTGTCCGATCGTGGATGCGCCGCATCGTCGTGGTAGAAGCGCCTGCGGCATCGGTAACAGTAAGAAATACGCCGGTAGGAATAACAAAGCTTTGGGCTCTGGCGGCACCGCAGGACTTGGCAATATGCTCCATCGTTTCTTCCACGCGCGAAGTCTCGGCGCCGTTTCGCAGCATAATTTCCCCCGCCTGCACCGCCAGTCGCAGCGCTTGCTCCAAATTGGCCGGCATTTGCTCACCACCTTATTTTGCTATATCTGTTGTTCGGTTTGCAACCGTTTTTTTCCTGCGAGTTACGCGGATATTGTATCCCCAGAAACAAACTTTAATTACTGCAAAAAACAGCAGCCGCGCTGGCTGCTGTTTATCCTACTTGCCGATTTCGGGGCGCTCCACCACCAGTGCCGTCAGTACGGTCATATCATCCCGCGCTTTGCCGCCGCTAAGTTCCAGCGCCTGCTTTAAAAGCCTGTCGGCCAGCTCCTGCGGCACGCACGAAGACTGCCGGCGGAGGAAGTTGGCCACCCAGTTGTCGCGGTCAACCCCGCGCTGTGCCGCCTCGCTGACGCCGTCGCTCACCATGACAATCATATCGCCGGGAACAAGCGTCAGACGAATTGGCTGGATCTCGATCTGGCTCATGATCCCAATAGGCAGATTAGCCGCCCGGACTACCGTGACTTCCCGGACACGCTTGACAAAGCTGGGCGCCGAGCCAATTTTCAGAAATTCGGCTTCTCCCGAAAATGCGTCAAGCACTACCATATCCACCGTAGCAAAGCTTTCTTCCGGCATTCGCAAGAGCAACAGGGAATTTACCGTCTTAACCGCTGCATCCACACTGAATCCCGCCGCCATGAGCCGCTCGAGAAAGCTGACTGCAGCCAGACTTTCACCGGCAGCGCTGCTGCCTGAACCCATGCCGTCGCTGAGCATCATTACGATTTTGCCCTGCTCAAGAGTGACGACAGAACAAGTATCGCCACTCACCTCTCCCCCCTGTTTGGCCGCTGCGGCAAACCCGGTCTGGACAGTAAAGCGGTTCGCAACCCGCATTGTCAGGCGACAGCATTTTGTCCGGGCATGGCTGCCGCAGTCGGCATGCAGCACTAGCTTTTGCTTCAGCAGATTTGCCGTGAGCGGCAAAATCGTATTGACACATTCGCGCGAACCGGAGCAAGGCTTCTTGCTCACCAATACAGACGATACCCCTTTTTCCCCTGTCACCCATACAGCATCAAGCTGGCAGCCGATCATACCGGCCTTTTCCTGAATATCCCGGCTCAAAGCCTTGTCAACATAAGGCTCTTCGTTTATTTCCGCCGCCAGATTGCCGATAATCGAGGCGACAGCTCGCAGTTGTTCGGTTACAATCTGTCTGCTTTCAGCGAGTTTCTTTTGCCAGTAGAGATTGCTACTGTTGCGTTCGGCTACCAAGTTTATGGTTTCGACGATATCGGCACGTTTAAGGCAGTTTTCTTTCAATACCGGCGGCAAACTACCCGTCGTCAGCCGGCCGTTGCCGGCGCTGCCGAGCGCTTCCAGCATCGCCTGATAAGTATTATAAAATTCATTTTCCCAGCAAACGGTACGGCGGGTGCAATGCCCGCAGACGCGGTCTCCCACCGCCGAAAGCAGCCGGGTAAGTTCGGCTTCCCGGATCTTCTCGCGTGTCCCGGCGGAAATTTGCCCAAACGCTCCGGCTAAATCCTGAAACATATCACTGATATTGTTAAGTTTGGCGGTTGCCACCCTGATTGCGTCCTTTTCTTCGCAAACCGGCAGGAAAGAACCGGTTTGCGACCACAAACTTGTCCATTTGCGGGGAACGGCAAGAAATGCAGCCGCCGCTACCGCCCCCTCGGTCAGTACCTGTAAAACATCCCGGCTTTGGATAAACCCCAAAACGCTGATTGCCGCTCCTAGCAGATAGCCCAAAATAACCGCATAGCGCCCCAAGCTGCGGAATAAGCCGGCAAGCGCTCCTGCCAGCGAATAGACGGCAATGTCTGCCGGCACATTGCCGTCAGTAAGCCCTGCCACCAAGCCGGCTGCTACCCCGACGGCCGCGCCGATCCCGGCGCCGCCCCCGTAGGCCAACGACATAGCCAGCAGCGATGCCGCCATATTGCGCAGGCTATAACCCCAGATCGCCCAGTTCCCCAGACCGGCAACCGCAGCGGCCAAAATAATCAGCGCACAAACAATCGTTTCACTTGCCCCGTCCTGCTCTTGCCGTGCGCAGCCCAGCACGACCGGCGCGCCAAACGCAAACACGTAAGCTGCCGTAGCGCAAATGGCGGCTTCAAAGAAAACCAGCATGACCGCATACAGCGTCGTTGGCTGCCAAAACAGCGAAATAAATCCGCCGGAAGTGACAGCTACGAACATGATCAGCGGTGCGCCAACAAGACTTTTCGGCAGGCGTGCAAGCCTGTCCGCCAGTCGGTAATACAACAAGACCGCCCAGAGATATATCAGCCCCTCTGTGTACCGGCCGCTGGATACCACGCCGGCCAAAGCCCAGACAGCCGCTGCCGGAGCGCGGTCCTTCGCCGTCTGCGCCACTGCCGCAAAAAAGGCCAGTCCCAGCGGCGCCAATTCCCCCATAATGACGACCCGACCTAAGAGGAAGGCCAGGATATTAAGCGACCAAAAGTCCCGTTTTATCATTCCGGCGAGGGTATGGCGCAGGGCGGACAAAATACTCCCCCATGCGACTCGCCGTGGGGGAATTGTCGCTTTCCCCTGCGTCTTCGCTCCCGGCAATGCGTCAACCGGCACATTCATGACGGTAACTTTCGGCATGTTTTCACCCCGTGTTTATATGTCGTAATCCCATCTTACCGAAATTGCCCCCTGAATTTTTGTCTGAATTGGTAAATAATAACCACAAAAAAACCGACAGGATACGGCAAACAAAGAGAAAAACCGCCGAGAGCCGAACTCCTGGCGGTTTGGTGGCAGATCCGGAGGATAAATTTGTCGAAAGCAAATTAAAACGAGCATTCCGGAGAATGCTCGCAAACACAGCCTGATTATTCCGCTCTGCGGGCAGCGCCGCGGCCGCCGCGCTTCGAATCGGTGTTTCGCTTTAAATCGGATAACCGCTCATCACTGTCTTTCAGGAATTTACTCAATTTATCCTCAAAGGAAAGCGTACTGGCACGATACGGACGCCGGTTATCCATGGCGTGTGGTTTTTTAGCAGTGGGAGCCTGAAGCTGCTTGATCGACAAACCAATCTTGCCCCGGTCATCAATCGATAAAACCTTAACCTTGACCTTATCCTGCTCCTTGAGAAAATCCTTGACATCCCGTACATAGACATCAGCAACTTCAGAAATATGAACCAGACCTACTTTTCCTCCCGGCAGTTCCACAAATGCCCCGAAGTTTGTGATTCCAGTCACAACTCCTTCTACCACACTGCCAATTTCAATGGACATACTAACAAATTTCCTCCTTAATATACTTCTGTGCAACCATATTATACCCTTGACAATAAAAAGGTGTCAAGAAAAGGCAGCCGCCGTTTAATTTTTTCCAGCCGGTATATACGGCACTTCACCCGGTTTCACGAGGCCCAATTCTTCCCGCGCCAGCTTCTCAATATATGACGGCTTCTTCAGCCGTTCTAATTCTTCATTTAGGCTGGCGTTGACCTGCTTTAACTGTTCCAGCTTTTGCCGGGAAGCTTCTGTTTCCCGGTGAATCGCATTTAATTCTAATTGTTGTCCAGCAAGCACATAAAAAAAATATCCGGCTGCGCACATAAGAAACAAGCGAAACCAGCGTATACGATAACGGTAGCGCGGCATACAACACATCTCCCATATACAATGGTTGATAAATATATTCGCCCGCACTCGTCCGCTTTCCTCTATTTTACAGGGGGATCTTGCTTATTGGCACAGAATTTTTTACACCACTGCCGCATGAAACCGAAAACGGCGGCAAAAATCCAGCTTAGACCCCGGATCGGATAAGTGAACGGTTTGATGAACAAACAGTAAAATACCGCTTTCACCCATCGCATAATTAGGGATACCCAGCGCAGCAGCAAAATTGTCAGTCTGACGGCCAGGCGGCTTAAGAGCCGGAAATAAACCCCTGCGCCCGACAACAGCGCAATGATTACATACAGGCGCATCTCGCCGCCGTTGGTATAAAGCAGGGCTCCGCCCACAATGACGGTAGCCGCTATCCAGTAAACGACGTCAGCTGCCATGGTCATGACGTTTGACGGCCGGCGAATTCCCTGCAGCACTCGGTAAAGATCAAAAATAAACCCCAGCAAAGCACCTGTAAGCATAAGCAAACCAAAGGCTGTCGCCTGCACCGTTAAATCCACGCTGTCACCTCCATCGCCAGGAACGGTACTTGGTAAAAAGCCGGTAACCGGTGAATCCCAAAAGCACCCCTGTTGCCGCCATTCCCCAGCCCAGCCGCCGGTGAAGCTGCCGCCACTCAACCTGCCTGAGCGCCGCCGTAACTCCGGCGTCATTTTGCCGTTTCAGCCAGGTCGCGACAATTCGGTTTACATATTCCTCAGTCTCCCGGTACGGCGGTATGCCGCCGTGCCGGGAGACTGCACCGGGGCCGGCATTGTAGGCTGCAATCGCCAAAATGATGTTTTGCTCAAAGCGCTTGGTCAGTTGACTTAAGTACGCGGTACCGATGCCGATATTCAGTTCCGGATCAAAATAACAACTGGCAGTGCACTCGCCTTGATGCCGCCCCTGGCAAATCTGGTATTCCTTATTGACAAGCTCCCAGGTGCCGGGGATTACCTGCATTAAGCCATAGGCCCCCGCCCGCGAAAGCGCTTGCGGCTGAAAGGAACTTTCCGCTTCCATCACGGCGGCTACCAGCTTGGCGCTGATGCCGTACTGCTTGGCATACCGGTTAATGTGCTGCGCGTACGGCACATTGTCAACCGCTTGCCATGTCCGCATGCTGGCGTTAAAAGCATCCCACACCTGGTTTTTATAAACCGAAGCAATATAGCCGCTTGCCAGGAAAGCCAATATTTCCAACAGCAAAAGCCCCAGCAGTCCGTGCCAGGCCAAAAGCCACTTGCTGCGCAGCTTGCCTTTCATCCGGCTATTTCAGCAGTCGTTCCAGGAGGCCCTTTTTGCTGCGCGGCTCGTCATCATAAGCCAAAGACTTAACCGTTCCCTCGATCACGATATTACCTTTGTCCAGGTTGAGCTGCTTGATATTCAGTCCTTCGCCTTTAATCTGCAGCATGCCGTGTTCGGTCTCGATCACGATCTCACGCTCATCAAAACTTCCTAGGTTTACCACACCGTCAACCGTCATTTCCTCGCGGTCGACTAAAATCAACTGGTGGCGCCAATTTGGCGTTTTGTCATCTAGCGGCATTTTTTCGCCCTCCCCGCAGCTGTGCTCATTGATGTATATGCCAAAGCCCGGGGGAATAGTACAAAATACGGGCGGCGGGCATACTAACAAAAAAACGTCTGAGGAGAATTCCCTGATGGATATTGACGCGAGCGTGCAAAAAGCTGTCTTTATTATCGTGCATGGAACCAGTTTGTGGCTGCTTATTTTTTTGTTCGCCGCATCGCTGGCCTCCTGGCGGCTGGCGTCTGTGCTGGCTGCCCACAACGCCCGGGACCGCGAGGCGGCGCTGGCGCAAAAAACAGCCATCGCTTACGCAATACTCGCATTTGCGCTATGGCTGTTAAGCTGGCTGCTGGGATAAACTTATTTATGTTCGCCGACATTGCGGATATGCACATTGACTGATACCGTCATAGGGACGGTTGGGTAAATCTCATCCCAGCGGTCCTTTATTTTTGCCCAGGTTTTAGGTTGATACGCCTTTAACTTAAACCCGAAATTTAAGACATCAATGCCCAGCTCCTGGCATGCCTCCTGGGCGTAAAGCACGTTGCGCCTGACCTCCTCGGCAAAAAGCAATTCGGCTTTGCGCCGGTATTCGGGATCCAGGCTGCAATGATGCCGGCTGCAGGAGATCTCCCCGATATTGCCGGTCATATTGATGTCAAGCTGAAAGAAAACCTGCTCCCCTTTAACAATCGGCCGCAGTCTGGTTTCATGCTCGAAAAGCTCAAATACCAGCAAACCTTCCGGATGCAGCGGACAGCGAACCGCAATAATTGCCGATTTTTCGGTAGCCCGAATAAACTTAAGCCCTTTCACGGCATATTCGTCCAGGTAGCCGGCAAATTTCCCCCGCTTAAAGGCCGCCGCCCCGCCGACTCTAACCACTTTTTGCTGCATTTCGATGCGCGGCACCAGGACATCGGCCTCGTTGTCCAGCGCCTGCACGATAAAGCCCAAATCTGTCCGGGCGGCGATGACATGCGTATTCTTGGGGTGATTGCGGGAAATGGCCTCTAAGAACATGCCTCCGGGCTCACCGCTCTCGGGCTTAAATTCCAGCAGTTCTCTGGCCTTGCCGGGCGTAATATACAGGCGCGACCGCCAGCGTATCCGCTGATCGCGGCGAAAGAAGTCGATAATCGGCTGCAGCCCCGCTATTTTCACCGCTTCTTCGCTGACAATAATCACATGAAGATCCTCCAGCCACAGAACTTTGCTGATCTGGCCGCTGACATCACGCCCCATTTCCAGGATGCTTTGCCCGGTATTGGACAATACAAATGTCCGGCTTTCTTCTTCCTCTTCGCTTGCACCCAGTTTAAGCACCTGGTTGCTGACGCGATAGCGCTTGGCGCCATGCGGCTGGGGAAATTTTTCGACTGCCGTCCTGCTTTGTTCTGCTGCCGTCTTATCATCCGCCGCATCGATCGCAATAGCTAGCAGCATCGCCCGGTCCTGCAGCTCCTGCCGGTCCCAGCAGCCGCTGACAGGCAAACTGAAAAGCAGCAGCAAGCCGGCGGCTACAATGCGCCGGTGCCAGCCTTTATACCTCATAGTGACCATAGTCAGCGATGCACCCCTATGTTGCGTATCCGGACATTGACGGAAGTGTAGAGCGAAATGGCCGGGTAGATCTCATCCCACCGCTCCTTCACTCGCTTCCAGGTTTCCGGTTCGTGCGCCTTCAGCTTAGAGCCAAAGTACAGCGTATCACAGCCAACGGTTTGCGACTGCCTGACGGCGTAGCTGACATTGGCCAGCACTTCCTGGGCAAAAGCCTGCTCCAGCGCGTCTTTATTTTTATAATCGTAGGTGTTGGGTTGGGCTCCGTGTACCTCGCTGAGATTGCCGGTCATATTGATATCCAGCGTAAAATAAATGTCATCGCCGGCAACATGCGGCGTAAGCTTGGTTTCGTGCTTGACCAGCTCCAAAGCCAGAATCTCGCCGGGATGCACAGGGCAGGGCGCGGTGATAATCGCCCCCCGTTCAGTACCGCGAACAAACCGGATGCCTTGAACGGCGTACTCGTCAAGATAGCCGCCAAATCTGTCCCGCCTAAATACGGCAAGCCCTCTGATTTTGACCACCTCGTCCTGAATATCTATGCGGGGCATGATTACATCGGCATCATTGTCCAGCGCCTGAATAATATGCCCCAGATCGGTGCGGGCGGTGCCGATATGCGCGTTCTTGACATGATTGCGGGCAATATTGTTTAGGTAGATACCGCCCGGCTCACCGGTCGGGGGCTTAAATTCCAGCAGCGGCCGCGCCTGTCCAGGCGTAGCGTATACCCGGATGCGCGACCGCATCTCGGCATCCCGAAAGAAAAAATCGAGGATGGGCGCTAAGTTTGTTTGCCGCAAAACCGCCTCGCTGATAATAACGACTTGCATGTGTTCAAAATACAGCGCCCGGCTTGACTGGCCCAGCATGTCACGCACCATCTCGAACAGCGACTCGCCGGTATTGGACAGCACAAAGGTTTTGCGGGCACCTTGTCCGCCGCCTCCTTTGCTCCCTGCACCTTTGGCCTCATATTTTAGTATCTGCAGGCTTAACCGGTAGCGCTTGCTGCCGGTCGGCTGCACAAAGGTTTCGGCTTTGACCGTCTCCTGCGACTGCCCGGGTTTTAACCCCTCGTCTGCCAGATCCAGCGCAATGGCGAGCACCAGGTTGCGCTCCTGCAGCTCCCGCCTGTCCCAGCAGCCGGCCAGCGGCAGAACGAAAACAAGCAGCAAAAAAGCGCACAGCAGTTTTCGCAACCTATCCATCACGGGCATCACGCCTTTTGATACGGGCCAGGATATAGGCCAGCGGAATAACAAACAGCGAAAAAACCAAGCCCATTGTATTGGTCAATTTTCCCGCCTGTTCATACAGTTTGGCGGTATCCAGCACAACATTCAGGATAAACGCCGCCGGCGCCAGCAGCAGGACAAACGGCCGGTGATCCTCATACTTAAGCCACCGCCGGCATGTCTCGCTGACAAAATAAAGCATCATGGCCAGTGTATCGAAAACAATTGGAATCCAGGCAACCAATAGATAATTTTCCAGGCGTTCAATAAATGTGCCCGGAAGCTCCACGCCGCGAATAACAATCAGGGTCGGGTATGGCACATTCTGCGCTCCCTTGACGGTCAGCACCCCAACCGCCACTACGACAACCAGCACGAAAATAAAGCCCATGCAGCCGAAAGCGCAGCCCACCGCCCAGGCGAAAGCGATTTTGCCGCGATAAACGAGCGGCAGCAGCAGCAAAATCACCTCATAGCCGCTGAACATCCCCCAGCTTATGCCGATGCCTTTGACCACTCCTTTGAAGTCAAGCGGCCAGAGCGGCAGCAGGTTTTCCGGCAGAAAGTTAAAGAAAGTAAGCAGCCAGATGCCAACAAGCATCGGGACTGAGCTAAACATCAGGAGCTGCAACACCCTAAGGATTGTTCCCCAGTCCTGCAGCGCGCAGTATACCGTCACCGCCGCCATGCCGGCACCAATCACTTCCACCGGGGTGCGATCAAACATGAACAGTCCGATAACCCGGCTAAGTCCTTGCAGGATAACGGCATAAAGAATAAAATACGTTACCCACAGCCAGCCGGTCAAAGCCAAGCCGATACCCTTGCCAAAAATTCTGGGGAAAAATTCGACCAAGCTTTCCTGCGGGTAGTATTCCCCAATCTTAATACACAGCAGCGATACGGTATAATACAGCATCCCCCCGAGAATAATGCTGACCCAGGCACCCTGACCGGCCGCCATGATCAGCTCGTTCGGCGCTAAGATAATCTGGCCGCCAACGCAGGTGGTAACGAGCACAACAGCCAGCTGCAGCGCCGACATTTTGCTTTTCCGCTCCAGATTACCCACCGTCATCACCCGCCCGGGTCCGATCCTGCGGCCCATATACCTTGGGCCGCGTCCGGTTGAGCTTAAGCGGCACGCGCACAATGCCGTCCTTCCAGTCTTCCAGCAGTGTAATATCAAACAATCCGCCCAGAACTGATTCGCCGAAACTGCGCAAGGCGCAAAGATGAACGGTGGTGAACAGCAGCGCCAGCAGCGTGCCGTACAGGCCCAATACCGATGCCGCCAGCAGCGTAAATATCCTTACGACCCGAAAGCCTACGGCGAAATCAAATGACGCCGTGTAAGACGCGATCGCCGTCATGGCCACCACTACCACCAGCAGTGGGTTAATCAGCCCTGCTTCGACGACGGTGGTGCCAATCACAAAGCCGCCGACAACCGACGCGGCGGTGACCATTCTTTGCGGCAGACGGATAATGGCCTCCTGGAAGATCTCCAAAATTATGATCATGCCAAAGGCCTCGAGGATGGATGGAAACGGCGTGCGCGACCGCAGCTCGGCAATGGAAATAGCCAGAGTGGTCGGCAGCATTCCCGGATGAAAGGAAACGACGGAGATGTACAGTGCCGGCAAATAAACGGCGAGAAAGGAAGATAGATACCGGATCATGCGGATGAGCATGCCGCCCAGCGGCTGTGTCGTATAATCATCCGTCGCCTGCATCATGGAAAGAAAGGTAGCTGGCACGACCAAAGCCAGCGGCGTACCGTCCACCATTATTCCCACGCGCCCCCCATAGAGGGCGTTAAGCAGAGTGTCGGGACGTTCCGCCACCTCTGCCTGCGGAAAAGGCGACCAGGGGTGTTTGCTGATGAGTTCTTCAATTTTGAAGGATGTCAGCACAATATCCGTGCTGACGGCGGCGATGCGTTTTTCCACTTCTTCTAGCAAGCCGGGCTTGACGAGATTGCTCACATATGCCAGCGCCGCCCGCGTGCCGGAACGGTCGCCGACATTAAGAATCTTGATTTTTAAATTGGGATCGCGCACCCGGCGGCGCAGCAGCGCGATATTGTCAATAAGCGTTTCATTGAAGGCCTCATGCGGCCCCCGGACAACGCCCTCGGTTTTGCTGTCGCCGACATTGCGCTTGGCGAATTGGGTGGTGCCGATCAGCGCCACCCGCGCATGCCCGTCAAACAGGAGCAGGGTCCGTCCGCCCATCATCTCGCCGATTATCGAACTGGGCTGTTCAATAAACTGAATGCCGGCCGCATAAATATGCTGCTGGATATAGCTTTCTATGTCCGCGCCCGGCTCAGGGATCGTGACACTGCATTCCAGCAGCGGCTGGATTACAAACTTCGCCAGCCCAGCTTCGTCCGTCATGCCGTGAACATAGACCAGCAGCGCGCGCCCTCCCTTAAGTGCGAGCGTCCGGTAAATTACGTCCTCGCAGTCGCGCAAAATACTGCGCAGCAGGCGTTCATTGGTCTCCAAGTCGCTGGTAAAAATAAACGGTTCTTGCTGCGGAGCCGCAACTTTGCGCAAATCAGCGGCTAGGCGGCTGATATCCCGGCCGATCTTGGCACCCTCTGACGTTAATTGTCTTAGCGCTTTCAGCCGCTCATTGGTCGCCGCTAAGGCGGCCGATGGTATCGCTGTTGACAGCTTATGAAAGTTTAGGGTTTTCCCCTGGTGCATGGGCAGCCTCCGGTGATGATTTACACCTTCTAGTTTCCGACGAAATTTGCAAATTTATGTAAAGAAAACTTGTTGGTTTTCGCCAAGCTCCAGCGCCGGCGAAACCTAGTTGCCCTTATTTCGCTGTCAAAAAGTTATACTTCCTGACAAGATAAGAAAGCCGGGTTTAGCCCGGCTTTCTTGTTATTCCCAGCGTTTTTCCACAGTGACACCTTTAAAGTAGTAAGTGATGATCTCTTCCGGCTTCCTGCCTTCCTTGGCCATCTTGTGCGCTCCCCACTGCGACATGCCCACTCCGTGGCCGTAGCCCTTACCGGTGAAGGTGATCTTATCGCCTGCCATTTCCACCTTATCCAAGAGCAGCGATTTGAGCTTGGTGCTGTCAATCGCCACCCGGAATTCCGGCGCGGGTACCTGAACACCGTTATTTACGACAAAAATGGTTGCCCGCCCGGATTGGCCTTTTTCCTGAATGGCGAAACTTTCCACCGCAGCCACTTTTTTGCCGATTTTGGCCAGGGCGGCCATCACTTCCTGCTGCGAAAAACTGACTGTCCAATTCTTTACATCATCCGGCGCAAGATCATCCGGCGATTGCACGGACTGAATGTATGCCGGGTTTTCTTCCTTGTAATTCAAGCCTTCTTTGGCATTGGCGGTAATCCCACCCGCGCTGGCATGAAACCACGATTTAATAGGCTTGCCTTGATAGACGGCGACCATGCCTCTGGTCATCTGGACTGCTTTCCTGACATTGTCATTAACGGCCTGCGCGCTGTAGGCCTGAAACTCCTTAATATCGGTTGATGCCTGGGTGCCTCTTTCCGGCACGCCGCCTTTCGTTTCAATGGCCTCGATGGTGTAAGTCCGGGCGATAATCGCTTGTGCGGCAAGCGCTTCAATCGGCCAGTCAGGCTTCATCTCGCCGGCCACCACACCGGCGATATAGTCTTCAATCTTCATTGTCTTTTTTTCGCCCGTCTCATGCATGAAGACGACAATATTCGGCTCAGGCCCTTGAATATTTTTCGCCGGGGCAGGAGACGGAGCCGGAGTCGGCTTGGGCTGCGGCGACCTGAACAGCGTACAGCCGGTAATTAGGAATACCGGTATTAGCAACAAAGAAAGCGCGAGCATCAATTTTTTACTTTGCATATACATCCCTCCAACTTTAGTATGGCGCTGTCGCCGTCACATCATGCAAAGAAAAAACGGGTGCCAGGCATTGCGTTATTATGTTTTGGGAATTCAGGAGTCAGAATGGGATTTTGGTTTCAGGATCTCTTATTCTGACTGCTGACTCCTGTATTCTGAATTCTTTACTTAGTTGTTCCCGCGCAGTTTTTTCTCCAGCAATTTGGCGGGTATGGTGAGCAGCAAATTAAAAATCAGTATAGTGATAATTAAAAGCGCGCCAATGCCGTTTGCAATCTCGACCCTGTCAGGGACAAGGCCCATGGCCATGACATACCACATATGAACAGCCATTGTCTCACCGGCGGCGAAAATGTCAAAGTCAGGCACATGGCGGGAAACTGTCGTACCGGCGGTAAATATCAAGATTGCCGTTTCACCCATGGCACGGCCGGCAGTCAGTGTCAGGCCGGTAATGATCCCGGGCAGCGCGTTGGGCAGCACAACCCGCCAAATGGTTTGCCACTTAGTCGCCCCCAGCGCCAGGCTGGCCTCCCGATAATGGGCAGGAACGGTGCGCAGCGCTTCCTCTGTTACGCGTACCAAAACGGGTATGTTGAGAAGCGTTATGGTCAGCGCCCCGGCAATTATCGATATGCCAAAACCAAATAAGTTTACGAAAACAATCATACCAAACAAGCCCAGCACAATTGACGGCACGGTAGCCAGACTTTCGGTACTGAGCCGTACAGCATCAGTCAAGCGGCCGCTCCCTGCGTATTCGGCCAGGTAAATTCCCGCGCCGATAGCCAGCGGCGCTGAAAGCAGCAGCGAGAGCAGCAGAATATAGAATGAGTTAAACAGATGCGGCGCAATGCCGCCCCCCGCCCGAATCTCACTCGGCATGCCGGTAATGAAGTTCCAGCTTAATACCGGCATGCCGCGCCAGAGAATAAAGAGCAAAAACCAGGCCAAAATAGCGATAACCAGGATGCCGGCCAGCCACATTACGCCGGCCGCAAGTTTGTCAGTAAATCGGGCTGACATTACATCGCCCTCCTTGCCGCGATCCGGCGGATAATTATAATCATAAGCAGCGACACCAGCAGCAGTACCAGGGCCATGAGAAACAGCGAGTTGCCCCAGGCCGATCCAAAAGGCGTGTTGCCCATTTCAACGACTATCTCGCTGGTCAGCGTCGCTGTCGGCGTAAACAGGGACGCTGCCAATAGCGGCGTGTTGCCAATCACCATCTGAACTGCCATTGTTTCACCCACAGCCCGGGCCATAGCCAGGATAATGGAGGTGAGAATGCCAGGCAAAGCAGCGGGCAGCAGCACCCTCCAGATGGTCTGCCAACGTGTGGCGCCCAAGGCCAGCGAAGCCTCTTCCAGCGTTTGCGGCACGGCGCGGATGGCATCTTCGGAGATGCTGATGATGGTAGGCAGAATCATAATGGCCAGAATTACGGAGGCAGCAAACAAGCCAAAGCCGGTGTTAACTCCAAAAAAGACGCGAATGAACGGCACCAAGAGCGTGAGGCCGACAAAGCCGTAAACAATAGACGGAATTGCAACATACAGATCAGTCGCCGGCCGCATTATTTCCCGCAACCCCGGCGGGGCGACCTTGGCCATAAATACTGCTGCCGCAAGCCCGAGCGGCGCTCCCATCGCTACGGACAGCAGCGTAACGTAGAACGTGCCGGCTATAAAGCTGAGCGCGCCAAACTTGTTTTCCATAGGATCCCATTTGGCCGACAAAAAGAACTCCCCTGGGCTGATTGTTTTAAAAGTCAAAATTCCTTGCTGCCCGACAAAGACAATGATCGATACAATAATAAGGGTTATGAGAAAAGCACAGGCAATAAACAGGTAGCGTATATAGCGGTCATAAAGCAGTTTCAACTGATGATCGCGTTCGGCTGCAAGCATTTTTTCCACTCCTTGTCTACCCTACTCTCCTCTTATTATAGTCAGCTGCGTGCCCGGACTTGTTAATAGAATGTTAAATTTGTGTTAAATATTTGTAGCGCAAGAGAGCCCGGGCGTTGCCGGGCTCTCTTGGCCAAGATGAAATTTATCTTAAGGAGGATTGGTTTACTTAGGCAGCTTGGTCACCGGGATAAAGCCGCTCTTTTCGGCATAAGCTTCCTGGAATTCCTTGCTGGTTACATAGTTGATGAAGGCTTTGACAGCGCCGGTCGGCTCGCCTTTGGTGAACATGCGGCCGTAGGAGTATACCGGATATTTGCCGGCGGCTACATTTTCCAGTGAATACTTCACGCCGTTATAGGCGAGCACCTTAACAGTCTGGTCGGCATACGGGGCATCGACATAACCGATAGAGCCAGGAGTGCTGGCAATTGCCGCACGCACAGCGCCGTTAGAGTCCTGGATAACCGCGTTATCGGTGAAGGCGGCGCCTTTCAGCACGACTTCGGCGATTGCCGCCCGCGAGCCGGAAGATTTAGCGCGATGGATGATGGTGATCTTTTGGTCTTTGCCGCCAACCTCTTTCCAGTTGGTGATTTTACCGGTAAAGATGTCGATATATTGCTGCTGCGTAAGATTGTCTACTGCAACGTCGGGATTGACGATAAATACGAACGGAATGCCTACCAGCTTGTGCTCAACAAGGCCTTTGTCTTTGAGTTCGTTCTGGAGCGGCACGTCCGAGTTGCCGATATTAACGGCGCCGGAGGCTACTTGATTTTGGCCGGTGAAAGAACCGCCGCCGGCAATATTAACGGTTACTTTAGCATGTTTCTTTTGGAATTCTTCCTGTGCGGGTTTAAGCAGCGGCAGGAGCGCGGTCGAACCGGATGCCGTCACTGTTCCTTGCAGCTCAGCGTCAGCCTTCGGCTCTTCTTTCTTTGCGCCGCAACCGGCAGTCACTAAGGCAAGGGCAAGCGCCATTACAACAAGAAGCAGCACTGATTTTAAATTGCGGATAATTTTCATTGTCACAGACCTCCTTGAATTTTGATCTTTACAAGTAAGATTGTACCGGATTTTACTCAGATGTGTGTTAAGGGATTGTTAACAGAATGTTAATTAAAAACGCCGCAATATTTGCTATAATAGGTTCAAACCAACATTGCGGGAGGTGCGCTATGCTCACAGGCATTCGGCGGCGGCTGATAGTCTCCTTTCTTCTACTGTCAATATTAATTCTGTCCACGCTTGGCGGTTTTATCCTTTGGTATGATTACCGGCAGAATATGGAGCGGGTGCGCAATCATCTTTTAAATGAAGCTATTACTGTCGAACAAATGCTGCCGGGGCTGCTATACTCCCGCGCCGAGCCAGACCTCGATGCCCGGATTAAGGAAATCGGCGCAAAAATCAACTACCGAATCACACTGATAGATTTAGACGGCAGGGTTATAGCCGATTCCCTGGAAAACCCCGGCTTAATGGAAAATCACGCAACCCGTCCTGAAGTAGTAGCCGCGCTCGGCGGTTCTGCGGCTTCAGAAATCCGTTACAGCAGTACACTTAACGCCAATTTGGTATATGCCGCCTCGCCGCTGCGCATAAATTCGCAGATTGTCGGCGTTGTCCGGCTGTCAATGCCGCTGGTGGAGGCCGAGTCCGGCTTCAACCAGGTACGCTCGGCACTTTTTGCCGCCGTTTTATTATCTATTCTGCTTGCCTGGGTGATCAGTGCAAGACTCGCCAAAAAATTCACTGAACCGCTGGAGGAAATTACGCTGGCGACCAAAGAGATCGCCGACGGCAATCTGGAAAAGCGCGTTCACGTCCGCACCGGTGACGAGATTGAAATTCTGGGCCATGCCATAAACCATCTTGCATCAAGGCTCGAGGATCATGTAAGCGCCATTACCGGGGAAAAGAGAAAACTGGAACTCACGCTGCAGCATATGGCCAATGCGGTAATTTTACTGGACCGGTTTGGCCGTGTGACTATGGTTAATAAAAAGGCTGTGGAAATTTTCAACATTGCGCCGGAAATGCTGGGCCAGCACAATATGCAAGTGATTGGCAACAGTCAGCTTGACCGGCTTGTCCAGTTGTCACTAGAAAAACCTGCCAGCCGAATGGCCGACCTGAAAACCAACATCAAAGGCAGCAAGCGGTTTTTGCAGGTATTTGTCGAACCGATCGGCAACTCGGAGAATGATATTACAGGCATCCTCTGCGTCTTTCACGATATCACGGCCCTGAAGGAAATGCATGAAAAGCAGTCGGAGTTTATCGCCAATGCTTCCCATGAATTGGCCACGCCGCTAACCTCCATCAAGGGTTTTGCCGAAACGCTGCTCGACGGCGCAATGGAGCAGCCGGCCCTAAACGAGAAGTTTATCCGCATCATCTACGAGGAAGCCGACCGCATGCAGCGCTTGGTGCAAGATTTGCTGCAGCTCGCCAAGCTCGACAGTCAGCAGTACCGCCAGCAGCTCAAGTGTGAACCAACCCCGGTTTTGCCAGTAATCAACGCGGTGATAGAAGAACTGCGACCGCAATGGAGTCGCAAAAGCCTGACCGTCCTCACTGCTGCCGCATCCTGCCAAATTTCGGTTATTGCCACTCCCGACTGGCTAAAACATATCCTTGTTAATCTTGTGGAAAACAGCATCAAATACACTCCCGAGGCAGGCAGAATTGTCATTGCCTGTGGCAAAACTGACGGCTTCGGCTATGTGGCGGTGGAGGATACCGGCATAGGCATTCCCCCTAACGAACTGCCGCTGATTTTTGACCGATTTTACCGGGTGGAACGTGCCAGAACCCGCAGCGCCGGCGGTACAGGATTAGGCCTGGCGATTGTAAAGTTTATTGTGGAAATGCTCGGCGGCAAAATTGAAGCCAAAAGCGCCCCAGACCGCGGCGCTACTTTTACCTTCTATTTGCCGCTGGCAAATGAGTAACGCGTTAATACATGTTGTATGAGCTTTTCCAGCTCAGTTTGCATATTTTCTTAACATGGCTGGCCGCTTCACTTAGCTCCGCAACGCTGGCAAACTGTCGCGCCTGGCTGGTAACGACAGCGACGGACAGCGCGGTGATTGGGAACTGTTCTTCCTGTCCATGACGGTTCTTAGTCACTATGTAACCATTAGCTCGGTCTGCTGCGGTAAAATACTGTCCAATACCGCTATCAAAGAGTGCGATAATTTCTTCGCATAGTTGCCTCACGTCAGCCATCTGTACAATAGCAATAAAATCATCGCCGCCAATGTGGCCGATAAAAACATTCGTATGCCCTAACAGGCTAAGTCCTTGCTGAATAACTTCCGCTGTGAAACATATAACCTTATCTCCTGCTTCAAAGCCATACACGTCATTATATGCCTTGAAATTGTCCAAATCGAAGTAGAGCACTGCGTATTCTGTATGTTGGCTGATTATCTTTTCCAGTGCTTCTTCAATGATAACATTGCCCGGCAGACCAGTAAGCGGATTGGCGTGTTTGGCCCGGTTAAGCTCGAGCTGCGTAGTTTTTTCCAACAGTCTTTTTACGGTGATAACGCCAAAATACCGCTCTTCTTTCGTGACGATGATATAGTCATAAATATCATCGTCTTTGCGTGTAAGCGCCAGTTTGGAAACCTGTTCCAACGGAGTGTTGCAGTCAACAATGAGCGGATGCTTATCCATAAGGATGCTGACCGGACGGTTCATATAAACAGCAACGCCGTACTGCGTCGCTAGGTTAGCGAGAAATTTGTTTTTCATAAGCAGCCCTGCCGGTTTGCCATCATCAACTATTGGTAACCCTTGAATGGCCGCATGTTTATTAAAATGATCAATTGCTGCATAGCCAGGCGTTGAGGAGGGAAAACCTGCATCCGGCTGCGCGATTTCCCCCACAGGCATCGTCGCCGCCGTATAAAACAGTTCGCGTTTTTTCCGACTGTTGATCTCGATAATTTTCTGTTTGCGATTTGGCGGCAAGTCCAGAAAATCGGCATGCGGTTTTTGCAGGTAATATCCCTGCCCGTAAGGAATGCCGATATTGATTAAAGCCGCCAGTTCTTCCTCTGTTTCAATCCCCTCGGCGATAATATTGCTGTTGGTATTTAGCGAAAAGTCATATAGCGCCTTGATCATAGCTTGCTTTAAGTTATCTCTGTCAATATCCCGCACCAGTTCCATATCCACTTTGATAAAGTTAGGGCGGGTTTGCGCCAGTGTCTTTAAACCGGAATAGCCGGAACCGGTGTCGTCGATGGCGATTTTATACCCTTGGCTGGTGTAGTTCTCTAATATACGGCAAAAGCTCCGGTAATCCTCAATCGCCGTTTTTTCGGTTATTTCAAAAATAACATTGCCGGCATTCGCACAAAATTTGCGCAGCATTTCCCAGGTATGACCCTTCTGAAAGCGAGGGTCATTGATGATTTGGGGATCAACATTGAGAAAGAGCATTTTGTGAGCAATAATCTCTTTCGCTCGTTCCAGCGCTTTCGCCCGGCACAGGTATTCGAGCTCCCATGCCAGATCAAACTGCCCGGCAGCCGCAAACATTGCGTCAGGTCGCTCCAGGATCGAACCACGCGGCCCCCGGCTTAAAGCTTCATAGCCTATAACTTCGGCGTCCGCCAGTGACACTATGGGCTGAAACACGATACTGACGTCCCGGTTGTGCAAAATTTCGTTCAATTCCATGTAAACCCTCATTTCTCGCAAACTCAATTCGTCCGTTTTGTGTTTGTTGAGGATTTCACTGTGAGCAGAAACGAGTAGCGCCAAGGTTATTCCTCCACTGTACTGATGCGATAATTAGGCAACGTTGAGACCGAACAGCCACGGATATTTGATCACATAGCCAAGTTGAAAAACTTCGGCGGCAAAATGCCGAAATAATCCGGCTGTTGCGCGCTGGGCGACCGCAAGCACAATTTCGGTAGCATCAGAAAAACGCGATTCATCGTCTTCGTTTTTTACCCAGTCAATAAGCTCTGCAGCCATACTGGCATTGGCCAGCAACAGGCTGCGTATCGGCCGTCCCTCGGCGTATATGCCGCGTGAGATTACAGCATACTCGCCGCACCGGAGCTGAACCCAGTTTTCATAGTGCCGGTGTCCGCAAAAAAGCTTAGCTCTGGCGTGATGCGGCACACATAAATCCTGCAGCAAGTGAGCAGAAGCACCCAGAAAAAACACCGCATTGGAAAAGTTATATTGCCTGGCCTCAGACCGGGCCCGTGCATAGTATATTTCAAACGTGTCCAGCGCATTGCTGACATTCCACAAGCCTTTCCCGGAAACAGGGTTGTAATAATGGTGGACATTTTTCCAGCCACTATCCGCCCAGTATACGCCAAAATTAAGTTCAGCGGCATAACGGGAGAGAAATTCGGCATAGTCGCTATAGCCGTCATTCATTAAAATGGATAATGCCTGCCGGTTGCAAAATTCATGGGTAAATCCCGGGCGGTCAAATATGCTTTGCAGTGGCGATACTGTTGCCAGCACAAGATTGAGGCACGCCTCCGCCGCTCTTACCTTAAAGGAAAAATTCATAGCAGCCTCCTTTCTCGGTTAAGGTGATCGCTTTCCATCAGGCGGCGATTGATCTGGCGCTGCCCGCGATCAAGGTATTGAGCAATAATTGTGTTTGCAACCGCATCGGCTGCGCGTGGTCTGCCCAAAGTCAAAGCCTTTTTGTGCATGTCTGCCAGCAGCCGCCGCTCGGCCAAGAGGCGTTCCACCGTGGCGGCAAGGTGGTTGGCATTCTGGCATTTAACAGCTATTCCCTGTCGGGTGAGATAGTCAGCGTTATCCTCTTCCTGCCCGGGAATAGGATCAAACAGTATCAGGGGCAGTCCCACCGCCATCGCCTCGCTGCAAGTAAGCGCTCCCGGCTTGGTAACCAAGAGCGAAGCTTCCGCCATTAGTTCGGGAATTTTATCAGTGAACCCAATCACTTTCAGCCGGTTGGCAGCAAGCTTTTGGCAATCTTGCAGCCGGTTTCTCAGACTTTCGTTGCTGCCAGTGACAACAACTATTTTAGGCTTTATCCGGCAGGCAAGCAAAGCTGTGACTGCTTTCTCCACGGCTCCCAGGCCCAAACCGCCGCCCATAACCAGAACGACCGGATCCTTCCCGCCTCTAGCGGAATGCTCTCGAAACCGGGGGGAAATCGGAATGCCCGTGACATCAATAAGGCTTGGTTTAATCCCCATTGCCGCAAGCGCCCGCTTCACTTCTTCATTAGCGACAAAGTAGCGGTCCACTTCATTATGCACCCACAAACGGTGAGCGACGAAGTCGGTAATGACGGCGACAAGCGGTAGATTAATTCGCCGTTTGCGCTTAAGGTAAGCTGCTGCACAACACGGAAACGGGTGGGTGAAAACAGCGCAATCTGCTTTAGCTGTCTTTACAATACTGAGGATATGCTTTTGCAAAAGAACAGCCGTTAAATCTTTAACCTTTGAGCCGGGACTGGGCTCTTGCGACCAGCGATACAAGCGGTCATAAGCGTCGGGAAAAACTGCAATCATTTTAAGATAGGCTTCTTTCATAACGGCGCCGGGTGAGCTTCGCCCATCCATACAATCAACAACCGTCACGGCGGCGGATGACGAACGGTAAATTCCCGCCTGCACTGCTTTAGCCGCCTGCATGTGCCCGGAGCCAATTGAGGCTGACGCGATTAATACATTACCGCGCTTGATAGCACCCATCTCCTCTTTTAAAATACTGCCCCATCTCCATTGTAGCAAAGGGAGCATGGGACCCTGTTAAAGCCGTGTTATGCTTTTGTTAAATTTAAGTGCAATCGCTATACGGTAAACCGTTGCACCCTACGATCCAATTTGCGCGCATGTTCGATAAACCGTTCAATTGCCGCGGCGATGTCTTGCGCTGCAGCCGACTGCTCCTGGCTGACGGCGGCAATTTCATTGACGGTCTCGCTGTTTTGACCGGCGACCTCATGAATGGCGCGAATTGCTTCAAGTGCGTCATGGCAAATACCCACCTGGCGCTCTGTTTCCGTCGAAATTTCATCGGCCTGCTGCCGAACATGGTTAACTGCGCCAACAATATCGGCAAACGCTTCACCCAGATTACCGGCAGTATGAACGCATTCTTCAACCAAAGCAAAACTCTCCTGAACTTCGCGAATGATTTCGCCGGTCTGTCCCTGAACTTCCTGAATAATACCCGTAATGCTATGTACGGCAGCCGCCGACTGATCAGCCAGCTTTCTGACCTCGCCGGCGACAACGGCAAATCCTCTGCCGCCCTCTCCGGCGCGAGCCGCTTCAATGGCGGCGTTTAATGCCAACAGGCTGGTCTGCCTGGTGATTGCGATGATTATGTCCGTAACCCGGTTCACTTCTTTGGCCTTGCTGCCAAGTAAGGAGACATTCATCGCGGTAGCTTCTAAGAATGCTCGCATGTGTTTAATTTGGCCAACCGTTTTATCGACAACGCTTTGCCCATTCGCCGCAATTGAGGCGCATTCGTGAGCTGCGTTGGCCACTCGCCCTGAACTCGCCGCAACCTCTGTACTAATAGCAAGCAGTTCGCCAATTAAGTTTCGCGAAGCAGCTATCTCCCTGCTTTGCCGTGTAATTTGCCCGGCGGTTGTCTGGATGGCTGCAGCAACCTGCTGGCTGGCATGGCTGGATTGCTCGGCTGCGCAAGCAATATTGTCTGCCGAATGAATAATCGCGGCTGAGGAAGATTTCACTGTCTGCACTATATCACGCAAACTGGCAGTCATAGCATTGAACGCTTGCGCCACGTTGCCAATCTCGTCCCGGCCGCTAACCTTTAGGCTGACAGTCAAGTCTCCCCCGGCAACTGTGCCTGCGCCGTTTGCTAAAGCTTGCAATGGCTTTAGCGCCCGCCGCGTTATCAAGAGCGCCATAATCATGAATAGGGCGACAAAAACCAACGCTACCAGTAAGACACTGTCGAGCATGCGATTGACTGACTGGAGGGCTGCCTCACGCGGATAATGGGAAACTACAATCCAATCAGTATTATCCACCGGTCGAAAGGAGATGATAAATTCCTGCCCGCGCAGGATGCTCGTTTTATTTCCGGTCTTAATCTTTACGGCTTCCGCGTAAATTGGCTCTTTAAGCGGAGTACGGTCTTCTACCGCGCGGGTGTCAATTTGGTGATACAGCGGCACGCTGTTTTTATCAAGCAGGGAAATCATATAGCCGGGATTTTGGGAAAGTATTTGTTCAACCAATGTTTGCAGGTTGGCAATGGCCAGGTTGGCGCCAAGCACACCCACAATCTGATTATCACTGCCGTAAATCGGCGCAGCGCCGATAATGGTCAAGCGGTTGGTTACTTTGCTGTATACAGGATCGGAAAACTTAATGCTTCCCTGAAGTGCGAGGTTGAAATAATCTCTGTCGCCAATATTGACCAGAGGTGAACTGTCGGTGCGGCAGATTTGCATTCCTGATTTATCGGCGATAAACATGGCATCACTGCCGCCGTAAAAAGGTTGAAGTTGCTTTAAAAATGTTTGCGCCTCTGCCGGCTGCAGCGAGCGAAGTGCGTCCTGACCGGAAGCTGCCGTCAAGAAGTTCTTTTTGCTCAGCACATAGTGACCGATATCGCTGGCCACACGTTCCGCAACTTTATTGTTCTTGTCAATAGCAGCCTGGGTTAAGCTTGTGATCGTCTCTTGCGTAATATATCCGCCGATGCAGGCCACCGGCAGAATGCAGATAAGGATAGTGAATATTGCTGCTCGCATGGACAGGGAGGAGCGAATAGCCTGCCAGTTAATATTTCTCCTAGATTTTATGAAACTTGCTGCCTGCTTGCCGTTAGAAAGAGCTGTTTGTTTAATTTGCGCCATACCGGTTAGCCAGCCAAACGCCTGCTTTAGCATATTTGTTTTTTCCTCCCAGTAATGTTCTAGCTCGATCCTACCATTATTGGGCCAGGCTTCCAATATGCTTTACGAAAGCTTAACGCTGCTTAACACATTTTTAACCTAACTGTCCTTAAACGCGCAGAAAACCTTGCAACCTGAATGATTGCAAGGTTTTCTGTTACTTTTTGCGGCGGCGTTCGCCGGTGACAAGATAAATCGTCCATTCGGCTATATTGGTGGCATGGTCGGCAATCCGCTCCAGATAACGGCCGGCGAAAATCAGTTGCGTAGCCTGGCCAATCGTGCGCGGGTCTTCCATCATATAC
>JAOACF010000236.1:265-508 GCA_026417995.1 Negativicutes bacterium | reverse complement strand
CAACAGCAGATAGCTTACATGTCGGCCATTTTATACAGCTTATGGTTATGTCCCATCTTCAAAAGGCTGGGCATAGACCTATCGTTCTTATCGGTGGTGGAACGGCTATGGTCGGCGACCCTTCAGGTAAAACAGACATGAGAAAAATGCTGACAAAGGAAGAAATAATGCACAATGTTGAAAATATAAAAAAGCAAATGGAAAAGTTTATAGATTTTTCTGATGGGAAGGCTATTTTAGTAA
>JAOACF010000236.1:0-255 GCA_026417995.1 Negativicutes bacterium | reverse complement strand
CGAGTTTCTAAGGGATATTGGAGTTCACTTTTCTGTAAACAGAATGCTTACGGCCGAATGTTTTAAATTAAGGCTTGAAAAAGGGCTCTCCTTCTTAGAATTTAATTATATGCTAATGCAGGCCTATGATTTTCTTGAATTGAATAGGCGCTATGGATGTAAATTGGAGGTTGGAGGAAACGATCAGTGGTCAAACATTCTTGCAGGAGTTGACCTTATCAGAAGAAAGGAAGGCAAGGAAGCTTATGGTATGAC
>JAOACF010000235.1 GCA_026417995.1 Negativicutes bacterium | reverse complement strand
TGGATCGATCATTGCAATTTGGTCAGCAATGACATCCTCCGCACACAAGCTCTGGCAAGTATCAGCCTCAAGAAATTTCACGCGCAGGGTGGCAGCATCTTTGCTTTATACCCTAATGTTGATATAGAGAGTACAACGCGTTTTATTGTATCTCTCCAGACCATCAGCGATTACCTGGACAATTTATGCGATAGAACTGGGGTAAGGGATGAAGCTTCTTTTCGCCAGCTTCACAAGTCCATGCTGGATGCGGTGGATGTGGAGAAACCAATGGATGATTACTACCTGTATTATCCCTAAAAAAATGATGACAGTTACTTAAAAAATCTTGTTGAAGAATGCAGAACACAGATCCGCAAGCTTCCAGCCTACTCCCTGGTCGCAGAAACAGTAAAAAAGTACGTAGCCCTATACTGCGATTTACAAACTTACAAACACCTGGATCCCGATATCCGCGAGGAACGTTTGGTTCAATGGGCAAGGGAGCACTGTGTTCGATACCCCGAAATTTCC
>JAOACF010000234.1 GCA_026417995.1 Negativicutes bacterium | reverse complement strand
GTTAAAACAAAATTGGCTGGCCTTTACCAGCCCGAACATGCATTATCTCGGCTACGTCGATTATCCCTCCTTGCCGCGTTATTTAAGCAACTTCACCTACAGCCTGATTCCTTTCAAATTAACGCCAATGACGCAAGGAGTTAACCCTATAAAACTCTGGGAGTATCTTGCCAGCGGCATTCCCATCCTCAGTGCGCCGCTGCCGGAAATCCCCCGGGAATATGTCACGGTCGTCTCCGAAGACATGTTCCCCGGCTTTGTTTTCGCTCCTAGCAGATCAGACCGGCAAGCCCGCATTCAATTCGCCCGGGAGAACTCATGGCAACACCGGGCAAGCACGCTTTACGATTTAATCATTGCCAGGCTAGCAACCGGCTAGCAGCTACCACTTGGGCCAGGTGAAACCTTCCCTGGCCTTTTTACTGTCATGGATAAATTAGGCACCAGCGGGTAATAGTAACAAAATGAGATCACATATGGAGGTTTTTCGATGGAAGGCCGCAGAGTATTAACG
>JAOACF010000233.1 GCA_026417995.1 Negativicutes bacterium | reverse complement strand
ATCATGCGCGGCAGAGACCGCTATGATACCTTGCCGCTGGGCATTATTATAACCGAGGATCACTTTATCACGGTATGCCTTGAAAAAAATGAAGTTTTGGCTGATTTTCTTAAAGCTTGCGATAAATCGTTCAGCACTTTTAAGCGAACGAGATTTTTATTTCAAATACTGTATAAATCGGCTACGCTCTATTTGCGTTATCTAAAGCAAATCAACCGCCGCACCGATGAAATAGAGCATCACCTTCGCAAGTCAATGAAAAACGAGGAGATATTCGAACTGTTGGAACTGCAAAAGGGACTGACTTACTTTTCAGCTTCGCTTAAATCAAATGGCATTGTAATGGAAAAACTCCTGCGCCTAAGATCTAACAACACCGTACAAAACTTCATCAAAATGTACGAAGAAGACGAAGATTTGTTGGAAGATGTAATTATCGAAAACAAGCAGGCTATCGAGATGGTTGAAATGTACAGCCATATTTTAAACGGTATGATGGATACTTTTGCCTCGATTAT
>JAOACF010000232.1 GCA_026417995.1 Negativicutes bacterium | reverse complement strand
GCCACCATCGCAACCCCTTCCGGGACACCAATGCCCAAATTGACTATGGCATTGGGAATAAGCTCCATAGCGGCGCGACGAGCGATAACTTTGCGCTCATCCAGCGGCATGGGCGGTATCGCCGAAAGGGGAACGCGTATTTCCCCGGAGTAAGCGGGATTGTATTGCTCAGCAAATGTTTGCATATGTTGGGCAGCATTTTCGGCAACCACGATATAGTCGACAATAATTCCTGGAATTTTGACTTGCATTGGTTTTAAGCTACCATTGGCAACAACACGCTCAACCTGTACAATGACAATGCCCCCGGAATTGTGAGCCGCCTGGGCGATCGGCAGGATCTCCAGAGACAGCGCTTCCCGCTCTATAGAAATGTTACCGTTTTCATCGGCACTGGTTCCACGGACAAGCGCAACATCAACGGGAAAGGGCTTGTACCACAGCCACTCTTCACCGCCAAGTTCGATAACCTCGACCAAATCCTCTTTGGTTACGGCATTGATTTTACCCCCTTCAACC
>JAOACF010000231.1 GCA_026417995.1 Negativicutes bacterium | reverse complement strand
GTCCTTCTTCGGCTCCTGATGCCAAGTCATTCTCCCTACGCTCTTTATAGCTTGACCTATTTTGATTCGGCTCTCTAGAATTATATAAGAATAAGAGATTTTCTAAAATTGAAGCTTTTACCCTTCGGAAAAACCTTCGTTTTTTCCTTCTGCGTATCTTCCGATACGCTTTGGGTCTTCTTCTATCATCGTCTTGATTCTTTCATTGTTTAGTTTTCAAGGTACAAACCTGTATTCTTTTTACAGTCTGAGAATATCTTCGCAACATTTCCTCTTCACAAAAATGCTGCTTTGGTGGAGATGAGGAGGATCGAACTCCTGACCCCCTGCTTGCAAGGCAGGTGCTCTCCCAGCTGAGCTACACCCCCAAAAATCTCTTGTTTCCTGTCTGGCTTATCACTTAAGCCATCTCATGACAATTTCGTGTAGTTTGTGCGCTCGAAACGACAACACAACTTCAGTTGCGCAAGTCGGCAAAAACGTCCAAGCTACGCAAAATCTGGTGGGCTTAAGTGGACT
>JAOACF010000023.1 GCA_026417995.1 Negativicutes bacterium | reverse complement strand
GCCTGTATCTTCATGATCGGGATGTAAACAACCGCTACACCTATACCCATCATGACCCGTCCGATAATAGCCCAGTCATAGCTTGAGGCCATACCGAAAAGCGCGGTGCCGATACCGGCAATGACAAAGAAGATGGTTACCGCCAGGCGGGGTCCTAAAAAATCGGATAAAACGCCGGACGGAATCTGCATGGCGGCATACGGGTAGAAATAGGCCGCAGACAGCAGCCCCAGGCTGGCAGCGCTGATATTAAAGGTTTTCATCAATTCGGGGGCAACAACCGCAGGGGCAACCCGGTCGAAGTAAACAAAGAAATAGACCAACCATAAGGTTCCGAGGCAGATCCACCGGTAGCGCAGCATTTTACTGGCGCGTTCCTGAGTTACAGGTTCCATTTACATCCCCCTTACAAAATAATATATACCTTCTCTACAGGGTTCCCGCCCTTGCAGGCGAGAACCCCTTGAGAGAACGGTCCTCTCCCCGAAGGTGAAAGGCCGCGTTTAATCTCTGCTTAAACCCAGGCCGCCTAGAAATCTTCAGATGCTAGGCGGGCCGAGAAAACGAGTGAAGACAGTACGTTCGAAGGGTACGGCAAGCGAGCTCCCGGACAAGCGCTAAGCCATCCATGGCGCGCTTGCCACTAGGCCCATCCGGGTCCGTTGCAGGCCCAAGTGCGCAGTTCTTGGCGCTTTAGCGCCCTAGAACTGCGGCCTACCCCTTGCGGGTGCAACGCAGATGAGGGTTTATCGGCGGCCTGATTATTTCTTTTTCGCCGGTTCGGCTATCTCGCCGCTAATCCCGGCAATACGCTTGGCTTCCTCAGCAAATTTTTCCCATTGCGTCAGCGCCCGGACAACCAGCTTCGCACCGTCAGGCGAGCCGCCGCCATGCATGCAGCCCGGAATGCCACCGCCGACTGTCAGCCATTCGACTAAGCGGGCGGCACGGGCGCGGGATTCACCGTCAGTACCTGCATCCAGGCACTCGATGAGCTTCTTGCCGTAGAGTTCGGATTGAAAATCCTTATACGAAGGCATGCAGCCGGTTTCGGCAATGCCGCCGCTGATATCCTGAGTAATAACCTTGGTTTCGTACGGCAGTTTGGCTACCTGCGTCTTATTAACGTGCGCCAGCAGGGCATCAGGCACGAACAGTCCGGACGGATGCTGTTTGCCCTTGAGCATGGCACCGAGACCTAAGCCATAGGTAATTTCATTGTTGATTGCCATTTGATTGAGCTTATCCTGGAATGTCTTGGAAGACAAACCATTGGCTCTGGCCATATTGATAGCGGCGCCGCACATAATGTCACCCTGGCCGGCGACGCAAGCGCCGATGGCGGCGCGGTAGATAGCGGCGAAAGTCCCTATCAGTTTGCCGCTGTACTTAAATTCGCCGCACATAAATACGCGGTCATTGGGAACAAAAACATCATCAAACAAGAGATATGCCTGCGTGATATTGCCAACCTTGGGGGAATCCCAGCCTTCCTCTTCATCGCGGCTGTCGCTGGGGCGACGGGTTTCAACGATGGTCAAGCCCTCTACGTCTCTGGGTATCGCGACTGCCAGGCAGAAATCCTTGTCTTCTTCGCCATAGCCACTGCCGGGAACGGCGATGATTTCATGCGCCGCCGCCACACCGCAGATTTGGATTTTATAGCCGCGAATGATAATGCCGTCTTCGCGAATCTCTTTAATATGCAAATTGGCGTCTTTGTTTGCCTGCTGCGAGGGCTTGAGCGACCGGTTGCCTTTGGCATCGGTTATCGCTCCGGCCAATGCCAGGGCATTGTCTTCGACGTATTGGAAATATTTTTTCAGGCGTTCATGATAATTGGTTCCCAAGTCTTTATCCATGTCATAAGTGACGGCCCACAGTACGTTGAGCGCAGTCCAGCCGGCGCAGGTCGCGCCTTGGCAGGTTCCTGACCATCTGTACTGCTCTCGTTTCATATCCGAGTTGCCCATTTGATCGTACGCCGTACGGTTAAGCGTATTCCAGCGGTGAGCTTTCTGGCCGGTCAGATGCGAGGTTGCAGTAAAGATCTTTTCTTTTTCCGGATCAAACGACATGTCGTAGGAATGGGCGACGGAATCCACATGCAGCTTAGTCGCCGGATGAGTGGTGACATCCTGAATTAACTCCCCGTATTTATAGATATTGGGGCGCATTTTTTTCAAACTTTCCCGATATTGCTGGCCATTCATCAATGCCATATCTTTTCACTCCTTTATAATTTCTGTCATCTAACCCTTAGGGTATAAGATGCAGTTTTTGGGCTGCCCGGGTTAGCTCCTCGCGAAACTTGGGATGCGCAATCGCGATCAGGGCTTTAGCCCGCTGCGAAGCTGTCTTGCCTTTCAATTTCGCCACCCCGTATTCGGTCACGACGCAGTCAATGTCGTTTTTGCTGCAGGTAACATGCGAGCCTTCGGTCAACACCGGCTTAATCTTGCTGATGGTGTCGTTCTTCGCGGTTGAATACATGGCCAAAAACGATTTGCCGCCTTTGGACAGACCCGCGCCGCGCACGAAATCCACCTGACCGCCGGTGCCGCTGAACTGGGACGGGCCCAACGATTCCGAACACGCCTGGCCGATCAGATCCACTTCCAGCGTCGCGTTAATGGAAACAAAATTGTCGTGCCGGCCAATAATATTGGGGTCATTTACATAGTCAATCGGATGGAACTCCACGCCCGGGTTGTCATTGAGAAAGTCATACATGCGCTTGCTGCCGGCAGCAAAAGACGCTACCGATTTATGCGCATGGATATTCTTCTTCCGGTTGGTCACAACGCCGGCTTCGATCAAATCCACCATGCCTTCGGTAAACATCTCGCTGTGAATTCCCAGATCCCGTTTTACCCGCAGGGCTTGCGCCACAGCATTCGGCATACCGCCGATGCCCAGTTGGATGGTCGCCTCGTCCGGAATAAGCTCCGCGATATAATTGCCGATCGTCTTGTCTTGCTCGGTAAGCGGCGCTTCTTTCAGTTCCACCAGCGGCCTGTTGTTTTCACAAATGGCGTCCACTTCTGAAATATGCACGAATTGCGAACCATGGGTTCGGGGCATATACTCGTTCACTTCCAGGAAAACTTTTTTGGCCCGCGACAGCTGCGCCCGGCCAACGCTGGCAGATACGCCGAAGCTGAACCATCCGTGCTTATCCATAGGGCTTACGGTCGCATAAAAGACGTCGGCTGCAACAAGCTCCCGCCAAAACATGGGCGCATCCTTGTAATAGCACGGCATAAAATCGGCCCGACCCTCTTGCACCGCTTTACGGGCAAATCCGCTGGTAAACCATGCGACATGGTTCATTTTGCCGTCCATACCCGGTTCCAGGTACTTGAGATTCTGCAGCGTCAGCAGCATGTGATGGGTTACTCCGGTCAGCCCTTCACGCTCCACCCGTTCCGCCAGCGCTTGCGCCAGGGCGACGGGCTCACCCAGCGCGCAGGTGCTGGCGCAAATGGCGCCGGAGCCAATGCCCCTAACAATCTCTTCCGGGCTGGCCAGCTTTTGTCTGTACATTTCCTGCCACCTGTTCACATCGCTTCTCCTTTCATCCGTTTTGTTTTGCAGCAATCTTAATTGCAATAACTGTGCCAACCCGGTTCTGACTTAAGCGGTTTAGCTATTCCCCCGTGAAGCGGACGACTGCGCGTGAAAGTAGTAACATATTGCCGGGCTTCAGCGGCACTAGAAAACGGCCCGGTATGCCGGGCCGCTTCCTACGGGTTGCTATTTGGTTCGCCGTCCGATTTGCATTTGCATCGCTCCGGCACCGCATCATGTTGCGTTTCCCTTGCACGCCTATCCTGCTATATTCGCAGGAGATGCGCATATGCATCTTCTTGATGTTGTTCAACATCATCCTTATCAATGCGGTACTGTTGCATTTTGCGTACGATGGTCGACTGGTTGACCTCCAGTATTTTAGCGACTTTGCGGGTAGTCCCGTATTCTCTGAGCGCTTTTTTAATAAGCTGCAGTTCGGTTTCTTCGATGGCGTGCTTTAAGGGAATGATCCGGTTCAAAATTACCGGCGCAGTTTTTTTCTCGCTGGTTTGTAGAAAATCAGGTAGGTGATCGACTTGAATGAGATCATCATTGACAAGTACGGCCACCCGCTCCAACACGTTCTCAAGCTCCCGAATATTCCCCGGCCAGTGATAGTTGTACAAACGCTCCGCCACCGAAGGCGCCAGCCGTTTATTGAGTTTGTACTTGTCATTGATTTTTTGCAGAATCATGTTGATTAAGGGCGGCAGATCCTCTTTGCGGCTGCGCAACGGCGGTATCACAATATTCACGACGTTGAGGCGATAAAACAAATCTTCGCGGAAGCTTCCTTTGGCAACCATCTGCGCAAGGTCCTTATTAGTCGCGGCGATGATCCTGGCATTCACCTTGATCGGCCTAACTCCTCCCACTCTGACAATTTCGTGCTCCTGCAGCACCCGGAGCAGCTTAACCTGCAGATTGAGCGGCAAGTCGCCGATCTCGTCCAAAAACAGCGTCCCGCCGGAAGCAAGTTCAAACATGCCGGGTTTGCCTTCTTTCTTGGCGCCGGTAAAGGCGCCGCCCTCGTAGCCGAACAGTTCGGTTTCCAGCAAATTCTCCGGTATGGCGCCGCAGTTGATTTTAATCAGCGATTTGTCCCTGCGGTTGCTCATCTGATGAATCTTCTTGACGACTACCTCTTTGCCGACGCCCGATTCTCCGGTGACGATTACGGTAGAATCCACCTGCGATACGCGGATGGCAAGCTCAATCACCCGCCGCATGGCGGCGCTTTTGGCCACAATATCATCTATTTTCATTTGCTGCAGCCGAATTTCGTTTAACTCGCTGGCATACCGCTTGCTCAGTGCCTTTGTTTCTTCCAGTTGCTTTTTCAGATGTTCCAGTGCGGTAATATCCCGGACATTGACAACAACTAAATTCAGCTCGCCGTCACTGCCAAAAAAAGGTGTGCCGGTGGCAATAATTTTCTGTCCTTTCTTGGGCCCGGCCGTGATCTCCAGCATAACGGTAGAGGTTTCTCTTTTTTCCAGCGTGAGCAGCGCGGCAGAATTGTCGTAAAACCCGGCTGCAACCAGTTCGGCCGCCGTTTTTCCCAAAATTTCCTCGCGGGAAAAACCACAAATCTTTTCCCAGGCAGAATTGACCCGGATGACCTTGCCGTGTCTGTCCGCCACATACAGGCCGTCATAGGAGGCCTCAATAATGGCGTTAAGTTCGGCGGCAAGCGCCTGATTGAGCTTTAATTCCGCGCTGATCCGCTCCAAATCGGAGATATCAATAAAGACCCCCATTGCCCCGGTTATGTCGCCGTTAGCATCAACGATCGGCGTCCGGTTGGTGAGAATGACCGAGCCGTTAATTTCGGTTCTGACGCCGATGGCGGGCTCATTCTTTTCCATCGTTTCCAGCAAACCCATTGCCGGATCCAGAAACGAGATATGCTGGCCAAAAATGTCACAGCATTTCTTGCCTAGTATCCGTTCGGCCGCTGCGTTGAAAACAACAATTCTGCCTTCTTTGTCAATCACAATAATGCCATTATAGCTGGCGTTGATTACCTCGTAATATTCATGAGCCAGCGTTTCATATTTGCGGCTCAGATGATTTAAAAAGCCGGCCTCGGTTATAAAGCCAAGCAGCTTATTGTCATCGTCGGCTATGGGCAAGATATCGATGCCATCCGGCCAGCGAAACAGCGCCTGCTGTTTCTGCACGGCCGGAAACGGCTTGACAAAGGCCGCGACCGAATCCGCTTTATGCAGCAAGGAGCTGAAAACAATGTCCTTCAGATTGATAATGCCGGCATACTTGCCGTTTTGATCAGTTACCGGCAGGTTGATATAGGGAAGTCGCTTGAAATAATCCAGCGCTTCCTCCAGATTCGCGTCCAAAGTCAGGGAAATTTCGATGATATGATTTTGTCCGGGCATGAGGATCAGCTCGCCTCGCTTTCATGGCCTCTGTACATAAATGCTTCGACATTTTTACAGCAATTACCTTTTCTTATTATTAAGAATATTTTTGATATTTATATCTGATCCGCCAACTGTCGTCTCAATTCCTGCGTTAGCCGGGGGATAATCTGAAACAAGTCGCCAATCACGCCATAGTCGGCAAGTTTAAAAATGGGGGCGTCCGGGTCTTTGTTAATGGCGATAATGACCTCTGCCCCGGCAATGCCGATCGCATGCTGCTCGGCGCCCGAAATCCCGCATGCAATGTACAGCCGCGGTTTTACCCTGGCGCCCGTTTGCCCTACCTGGTCGGCAAAGGGCCGCCAGCCGGTATCAACGGCGGCGCGGGAAGCGCCGACCGTCCCCCCCAGCACTTCCGCCAACTCTTCCAGCAGGACAAAACCGGCTGCGCTTTTTAAACCCTTGCCGCCGCTGACAATTATGTCCGCATCGGCAACAGCTTTCTTGCTATTGCCTGCCGCGGCAATTTCCGTGACTATATACGACAGATGCTGGCAGTTGACCGGTGTCAGCGGTTTTAGCGAAAGAGGCTTTACTTTGCCGCTTGCCTGCGGCCAAATTGGGGTATGCGCGCAGAGAACCTGCGGCCGCAAGGTGATAAGTGCCGGAAGCATAGCCAGTTCGGCTCTTTCCCATATTCGCCCGTCCTGAACTATCCGGGTGACAAGATACGGGCGCCGGCGGAAATCAACTTCGCTGACATTGCTAAACATCCGGCAGGAGTATGCTTGCGCCAGCCTGGGTGCCAGGTCCGCTCCCGCGAAGGTATGGGCCAGGAAAACTAGATCGGGACATTCCTGCCTGAGCAGCCTGCCAAGCGGCGGCACAATCAGTTCCGGATTATGCGCCATCAGCCGCCGGTCAGCCAAACACCAGCATGCTTCAATGCCATAGTCGGCAAGCCAATCCAGGCTATTTGCGTCAACGCCCGCGCCATAAACAACAGCTTGCACCGCAAAACCTCCCTGCCGGCTATGGCGGACTACCTCCGCCACAAGGTTAAGGCTTGTCGTTCTGACTCTTCCGCCACCAGCTTCGATGATTGCCAGCGCCTTTTTCATGCACAGTTCCTCCTGTCAACCGATTGTTTACGGCAGCTTCTCGTTGGCTAGCGCGCCTATCAGAAATGCCACCGCTTCCGCTTCGTCAGCCGGCCTTACGATAACGCCCCTGCGCTTTTTTAAGCGCAGCTCATAGCTGGTGTTGCCTTCCGGCTGGGCATGACTCGGAGCGATCGTTATCGTCAGCGGCATTCTGTTGGCTTTGATGATGTTAAAAACCGCCGGCAGGCGGACCTTGTTGATCGGTCGCCCGACAGCCACTATCGCCGGCAACGGCACCGCCACCTTTTCCCGTCTCCCCGCACTTTCCCGCTCGCACAGCACAATATTGCCGGTAATTTCGAGCCTGCTCACATTGTTAACCAGCGGCCTCCCCAGGAGAACGCTGAGGCGTCCCGGAACCTGGCTCTGGCAATCATCAACCGCCACTGCGCCAGCCAGTATTAAGTCATACTCAGCTTCCAGCCGGATATGCTCTGCCAGCAGTCTGCTGACTTCGGCCGCTTCCCTGCAGTTGGCGATAATTAAACTGGCCCGGTCGGCACCTAAAGCCAGCGCACTGCGAACGGTATCTTCCGCCTCTGCCCTGCCAAGCGTAACTATGGCTACTTCTCCGCCATGCGTTGCCTTCAGCCGCAGCGCTTCTTCCAAAGCTTGCCGGTCATAGGGGTTTAGGCTATAGCGCCCACCCTGATCCAGGATTTCTTTCATCAGAACCTGAATTTTCAACCGTCTCCCTCCAAAACGGGTATATGCCGGCAAGGACCCCCGTACTTTAATACGAGGGTCCTTGCGCTTATTTACCGGTAAAGTTAGGCTTTCGTTTTTCCAGGAATGCGCTCATACCTTCTTGCTTGTCGTGAGTTGCGCAGGTAATGCCAAACAGCGTCCCCTCATAGCGCGAGCCTGTTTCGAGGTCAACTTCCATGCCCACGTTGACGGCTTCTTTGCACAGCCGCACCGCATAGGGGCCGTGCTTCATGATCTTACGCGCCATTTCTACGGCGGCACCGATCAATTCTTCATGGGGAACCACCTTATTTACCAGGCCGATGCGCAGCGCTTCCTGGGCATCGATCATATCGGCCGTAAGCAGCAGTTCTTTGGCTTTGCCTTTGCCTACAAGGCGCGGCAGCCGTTGGGAGCCGGCGAAACCGGGAATAATGCCCAGCGTCACTTCCGGTTGGCCAAACTTGGCCTTTTCCGATGCAATCCGGATGTCGCAGGCCATGGCGAGTTCACAACCGCCGCCGAGAGCAAAGCCGTTGACCGCCGCGATTACCGGTTGGGGCAGTTTTTCTATCTGGTTTAACACGCCCTGACCGATTGCCCCCCAGGCTTTGCCTTCGGGGCTGGACATGGGCAACATATAGGCGATATCCGCGCCGGCCACGAAAGCCTTGTCGCCGCCGCCGGTAATAATTACGACCCGTATGCTCTCGTCTTTCGCTATTTCGGTCAGCAAAGCGCTAATTTCATCAAATACATCTTTATTCAATGCGTTAAGCGCCTTCGGACGGTTGATGGTAATAAAAACAATCCCGTCGTTTTTTTCAAAGAGGATATTCTGAAATTCCGTCACTGCGACATCCCCCTTTATTTATAGTCGTTGTAAAAGCCCCGTCCGGTCTTTTTGCCCAGCCAGCCGGCTTCGACGTACTTTCTTAAGAGCGGGCAGGGGCGGTATTTGGGATCGCCGTATTCTTTGTACAATACCTCCATAACATAGAGGATGGTGTCAAGGCCAATGGCATCCACCAAGCGCAGCGGACCAATCGGGTGATTAAAGCCCAGCACTGCAATGTCATCAATCGTCTTGGCATCGGCAACGCCTTCAAACAGCGTAAAAATTGCTTCGTTCATCATCGGCACCATAATTCTGTTGCCGACAAAACCGGGATAATCGTTTACCTGCTGCGGCTGCTTGCCGATAAATTTAGCCAGTTCCATGATGGTATCAACAACGGCCTGGTCGGTGGCTAATCCCTTAACTACCTCGACCAGCTTCATCAGGAAAACCGGGCTGAAGAAATGCATGCCGACAACCTTCTCGGGACGGCTTGTCACCGCGCCGATTACCGTGACCGGCAGCGATGAAGTATTTGTCGCCAGGATGGTTCTTTCCGGGCAGAGCTTATCGAGTTTTTTGAAGGTTTCGCATTTTAAATTGAGGTTTTCCGGCACCGCTTCTACGACCAGGTCTACGTCGCAGTCTGCGGCTTCCCACTCGACGCCGCCCTGAATCCGCGACAGGATAGCGGCCTTTTCCGCCTCGGTCGCTTTTCCTTTTTGGATTTGGCGGTCAATATTTTTGGCGATGGAAGCAAGTCCCTTATTCACATAATCCATGTTGATATCCCGAACGGCAACTTCAAGTCCGGCCTGCGCCATAACATGGGCGATACCGCTTCCCATCTGCCCGGCGCCGATAATTAAAACTTTTTTAATTTGCATTACTCTCGACTCCTTTTATTTATTCTCCTGATCCAAGTTTCGCAGCAGGTTTTCCAGCGTTTTTAAGTCCTCGACATTGAAACAGCGAATCCGTATATTGCGATGCTCGGCGCAGCGCCTGTTGAAATCACTCAAGACTGCTTTGGGACCGATTTCAATGAAAGTGTCCACCCCGTTATCAAGCATGGCATTGACTGATTGCTCCCACGCTACCGGCTTGAAAACATGTTCGCGTAGCAGTTCCTTGAGATCATCCGCTTCGGTAAAGTACCGCCCGACAACATTATCAACATAGGCAATATTGGGATGATTTACAATAATCTTATCCAGTTCTTCCCGCAGACGATTGCCTGCATCAAGCAGCAGCACAGTATGGAAGGGGCCGCTTACCGCCAGAAAGTTTGCTGCTTTTGCCCCCCGGTCGAGCGCCAGTTCCGCCGCCTTTTCCACCGGTTCGTTGTAACCGGCCACAATAATCTGTCCCGGACAGTTAAAATTAGAAGGTTCGATGTGGCCGATTTTTTTGCACTCTTCCACAATCCGGTATACTTCTTCTTTATCCAGACCAACGATGGCGACCATTTTGCCCGTCCCCATCGGTACGGCGTTCTGCATAAGCATCCCCCTGGTTTTGACCAGTTTTACCGTATCCTCGAACCGCAGGGCACCCGCGTATACCAAGGCCGCGTACTGCCCCAGGCTGAAGCCCGCGGTAACATCCCCTGCCAAGCCAAACCGTTTTGTCAGAACACTCAGTATCGCGATGCTTGTCGTATGGATCGCAGGCTGAGAGTTTTCGGTTTTGATCAGTTCCGAGTCAGGGCCTTCGAAGCAAAGCCTGCGAATATCTACGCCGGTATAATCGTTCGCCATTTCATAGACTGCCGCCGCTTCTTTGTATACGGCGGCGATTTCTTTGCCCATGCCGGCATAATGGGTTCCTTGTCCTGGAAATACAAAGGCTGTATTTTTCACGCTTGCTTTCTCCTTATATTAAGTGTTCTGAAATGTCATGCCTATCAGTTAAACGGTCATGGTCTTAAGATCAGGCGCTATCTCCAGCCTGGCGTCTGTCGCCGCCAGCACCCGGTCAACTGTCACGCCGGGAGCCACCTCTTTAAGCATCAGGCCGCGACCGGTAATCTCGATAACTGCCAATTCTGTAACGATCAAATCCACGCAGCGTACGCCGGTCAAAGGAATCTGGCACTTCTTCACGATCTTGGGAACGCCTTTGGAGGTATGTTCCATGGCGATAATCACACGCTTGGCTCCTGCGACCAGATCCATGCCGCCCCCAATGCCTACCGTTTTTTTGCCGGGAATTTTCCAGTTGGCTAAATTACCTTCCTCGTCGACTTCCAGAGCGCCCAAGACTGTCGCGTCCAAGTGCCCGCCGCGGATAATCCCGAAGGAAACAGCGCTGTCAAAGAATGCGCCCCCCGGCAGGATGGTAACATGTTGGTCGCTGGCGTTAATCAGTTCCGGGTCGCGTTCATCCTCATTCTTGGGCATCGGGCCAATATGCGTAAAGCCGTTTTCCGAGTGGAAAAACACCCTGACGCCTGCAGGAATGTAATTGCCTACCAAAGTCGGGATGCCAATTCCCAGATTGACAAAATCGCCGTCCTTAAACTCCTGCGCCACGCGCCTTGCGATTAACTCTTTATAATCCATGGTATCCCCCCTAGCCCTGCACCAGATAGTCAACAAAAATTCCCGGCGTCATCACATCATCGGGGTCGATCATGCCGGTTGCCACAATCTCATCCGCGACCGCAATTGTGACCTTAGCGGCGGCAGCCATGATCGGGTTGGTATTGCGCGCCGCCCTGCGGTAAATCAAGTTGCCGGACAGATCCGCTTTCGCTGCCTTGAGAAGCGCCACATCAGCCCGGAGCGGCTTCTCCAGCAAGTAATCGCAGCCATCGACGGTAATGCGCTGCTTGCCCTGCTCAATCTCGGTCCCTACCCCGGTGGGCGTTAAGATGCCGCCCAAGCCAAAGCCGCCGGCGCGAATTCTTTCGGCCAGCGTTCCCTGCGGCACAAATTCAATCTCCAGCGTTCCTTCCTCATACTGCTGCATGGTTGCAGGGTTGCGGCCGATATACGAAACAATGACTTTTTTAAACTGGCGGTTTTTGACCAGTTTGCCGATGCCTTTCTCTCCCAGCGCCGTGGAAATGGCAATGCCGGTAAGGTTTTTTGTACCCTTGGCGACTAGGGCGTCAATCAGTTTTTCCGGTGTGCCAACTCCCCAAAAACCGGCGACCATAATGCTCATGCCGTCCTGAATTAAATCCACCGCTTCCGCCATCGAAATGACTTTTGCCATAAAGCGCCCTCCCGCCAATGCTGTATTGCAGGTTTTTCCTAAGAAGCCCTGCCTTGCGGCAGGGCCTCCTGCTTCTGTAATTAGCGTAAAATAGCTCCGGAGATGACCAATCTTTGAATTTCGTTGGTGCCTTCGTAGATCTGGGTGATCTTCGCATCGCGCATCATCCGCTCAACCGGATGCTCGCGGGTAAAACCGGTGCCGCCTAATACCTGAACGGCGTCGGTCGTAACCGCCATGGCAGTATCGGTAGCAACCATCTTGGCCATGGCTGCTTCAGTGCTGAATGGCATATGCTGATCTTTCTTCCAGGCTGCCTGCAAGGTAAGCAGTTTGGCGGCCTCAATCTTGGCGTACATATCGGCTAATTTGAAGGCAATGACTTGCTGCGCGGCGATCGGTTTGCCAAACTGCACCCGCTCTTTGGCATATTTCAGGGCGTATTCGTACGCGCCCATGGCAATGCCTGTTCCTTGCGCCGCAATGCCGATCCGTCCGCCGTCGAGAGTGGTCATGGCGATCTTGAAGCCTTCGCCTTCTTTGCCCAGCAGGTTTTCCCGGGGGACTTTCATGTCCTGCATCTCAATTACGTTTTGCACGGTGGAGCGAATGCCCATTTTCCGTTCCCGCTTGGTGAAGTTAAGGCCGGGCGTGCCCTTTTCCACAATAAACGCGCTGATGCCCTTGGTGCCCTTGGATTTGTCCGTCATGGCAAACATGACAATGACATCGGCGAATTCGGCGTTAGTAATAAAACACTTGGTTCCGTTGAGAATATAATAATCGCCATCCGGTACCGCCGTACACTGGCTGGCGGCCGAATCGCTACCGGCGCAAGGCTCGGTCAAGCCAAAAGCGCCAATGTATTCACCGCTGAACATCTTGGTGGAATATTTGCGTCTTTGCTCCTCCGTGCCATAGTGAAAAATCGGCCAGCCCGCGAGTGAAATATGCACCGAATACGCGCAGCCCACTGACGCGTCCACTTTATTCAGCTCAAAGCCAGCCAGCGCATAAGTGATTTGATCGGCGCCGGCGCCGCCATACTCCTGGGGATAGGGAAGTCCCATTAGGCCAAGTTCACCCATTTTTTTCAGCAGATCCCTGACGGCAAAAATATCCTCGGCATCATCACGCGCCGCAGCACCGGGAGCAACCTCTTGCTCCGCAAAATCTTTAACCATCAGCCGAATTTTTTCCTGATCATCCGAAAACTTAAGATTAAACACAAATACCCCTCCCTTTTTTCATCTGAAAATATATTCCCGCCGAAAAGTCGCAAATTAATAAAGCAATATTTGTGCCAAGACAAGATGCCTTACCGTGTCACCGGATGGCCGCCCTGCCGCCGGCGTCAGGGCAGCCGCCAAAGCCGTCCGTGTTCGCCGCTGGCACGGTGCGGCAGCTCGCTTTTCCGAGCAGCAAGCGCAGGAATAAAAAAAGATCTGATGCATCAAAACATCAAATCTTCAGTAAACCGGCGATAATTTGTCTCTCTGCCGCCCCAACCGTAATTAAATTCCGCAGCAATGATGATGCATTTCTGAGCGGCCGTGATGCGCGCTTACATCGCCTTACCGCTCAGCCGTATTTATTATAGCCATGACCGTTTTGCCGTTATAACCGGGCAAAAATCATTGCGGCTCTTGCCGTTAATATGACAATTCTGCTTTAATAATACTATCGTTATATATAATAATGCATATGGAATACTGTTTAAGCGAGGCCAGGATATGAAGTCTTTTCATACATATAAAGTTACGACGGAACACGCCGGTCTTACGGTGGAAACCTATTTAAAACAGATAGCGCAAATTTCGGGACGGAAATTGCAAAAACTTACCCGTTTAAAGGGCATTCTGCTCAATAATAAACCTGTCTATCTGCAAAAGAAGCTGAAAGTTGGCGACATGCTGCGCGTTATGGTGCTCACAGACGCCGGTTCGGGCATTTCGCCGGAGCAAGGGGCTATTGAAATACTCTATGAAGATGATAATCTCCTGGTAGTCAATAAACCACCTTATCAATTGGTCCATCCCGCCGGCAAAACGGCCGGCGGCACACTGGCCAATTATCTGGCCTACCATCTGCGGCAACTGGGAATCGTAAGCACTGTCCGCCCGATACACAGGTTAGACCGCGACACTTCCGGCTGCGTAATGTTCGCTAAAGACGCCCGCAGTCAATTCCTGCTGGAGCAGCAACTAAAAAGCAAAACGCTGCGGCGGGTGTATTGGGCTTTAGTTAAAGGAACCATCGCCCCGGCTGCGGGAACAATTGATGCACCCATTGGCCCCCATCCTACCCTGCCTAACCGCCGCGCTGTCAATGAACAAGGCGAACGGGCGGTTACACATTACCGGACAATCCGTACCTTCCCGAATGCTACGCTGCTGGAACTTGAGCTGGAAACCGGCAGAACTCATCAGATCCGGCTCCATTTAACCTATCTTGGCTGTCCGATCATCGGCGACGGCATGTACGGCGTGCGTTCCCCGCTGATCAGCCGGCAAGCTCTGCATGCCGCTTCTCTAAGCTTTACGCATCTTGCCGCTAAGCGGAAAATCACCGTCAACGCCCCCCTTCCCGCCGACTTCGCCCAAGCCCTGGACCGGCTGGCGTCAGCAAGCGAAAATCCCTGATTTTTTCTTGCCGCGACCTGCCGGAATTGGCAATGGAGAATACAACGCCGCGGAACCCAAGCGAATCCTAATAGCGGAAAAAACGTATAAATCGCTGCAATAAAACTGATCAATGAGCATGATGATCGTAACGACGATAATCATGAGACCATCTCCGGCAAAGTGAAAGACGCCAATACCATAAAAACTGAGCAAAACGCGGAAAAACCTAACGTATTCAGTGCATAGGATCAATCCTAATAGGGGACGCTGATACTCGACTCAACTTGTGCACCAGCGGGATTTTCGGTAATCTGCTGAACAGTTTCTCTATTAGTAAAACCGCATCGAGCTTTGATGATTAAGTCGTGTCTTGACATTGGGGCTCATTATAAAAAGAAATCTATTTTATCAGGTTAGCGTCAAATGCAGTTGCGACTTTTTCGATTTCTTCCAAGTTATGTTTAGTTTTCTTGGAATCTCTAATAGCTACGCCGGTAACTAAGAAATCAGCCACAAACATAGCACCAATTTCGGAATTATGAAACGATAAACTTTCAAAGGCGCATGGCAGGAAGACGTCAGATAATAGCGCCAATGGTGACGAATATCCATCTGTAATTGCCAGCATTCTCGCGCCCTTGGTTTTTGCAAACCGAGCAACTTCAACAGTTCGTTTTGCATACCTAGGTAAACTAATCGCAATAATCAGGTTGTCTGAAGTAATTTTTACTAAAACAGCCTGTAGTCGTCCGGAGTCAGGGATCAGCAACTCACTGTCAACACCCAGGCGGTTTAGCCCTTCATTCAAATAATTAGCTACAGAAGAACTTCCTCTAACCCCGATAACATATATCTTCTTTGCAGCAAAAATAAGTTCAAATGCACTGTTAATCGCTTCATCAGACATAAATTCTACAGTATTGTTGATATTAGCTATCTGAGTTTCAGCGCATTCAAGCAAGAGCTTATTTTTTCCCAATTTCTTAACGTTAGCTTCCAATCGGGTCGGGGGCGCAACGCGATTGCGTAACATTTCCTGCAAATCTTTTTGGAATTGTGCATAGCCGGTATATCCTACACTATAAGCCAGCCGCATAACAGTAGCGACGCTGACCCCGATAATTCCTGCCAATTGTTCGGTAGTAAGGAACGCTACTTCCGTGGGGTGTTTTAAAATGTAGTCGGCGACTTTCCGCTGGGCGGACGTAAACTCTTCCATCTTCTCTTCCAACAACTGCAGAACAGTTGCTTCCATTGGCAATCTCCACCATTCATCAATGTTGTATTATTTACTTCAAATTACTCTTGGTAATCATTATACCAATCGAAAAGAGCAGTGTAAAATATATTTCAATTTTGTTTCCCATCCAAACAAGCCATCAACATCAGGCCTGATTATGATTATATACGTCATACCATCCTCAGCCCAACGGGCGTTAATGACTGCATAAAAAAGAAAACGAGTGTAGAAAAAGCTTTACCACGCGAAAATGGTCAGCCACACTCGTTTTACTTTACAACCTACATTATTACAGGATTATAAAGGCAATAAAACACTTACCAGCCCAATGCTTTTTTCTGGTCTGCCTCTTCCTGTTTCAGAAAAGCTTTATAAGCCTTTGAATCCATATAGCGTACATCCAGCCCCATAGCTTCCATTTCAGCTACGTGTTGGGGATCTTCCATGATTTTCTTAAAGGCCGTTTCCAAACGTTTGACTGCTGCCGGATCCATATTAGCCGGTCCTACATAGCCCCGTGCCGCATACGCATTCAAATTAATTCCGGTATTTTCCGCAAACGTAGGAACATCCGGAAGGAACCTTGAACGCTTAGTATCCAACACTGCCAAAGCTCTTAGCGCACCTTCCTTAACCTGATTTCTAACATCACCGGCACCCATGGATACAACGTCTACATGACCACCCAGAGCCATCGTAAGAGATTCTGCCAATCCATTGGTATGCACAGGTTTCATTTTATAGCCCAGTTTATCCAGCGCAAGCACCGCAATGTGGTGCTGTGTATAAACCCCCGATGTAGCAACGGTTACTTTTCCAGGGTTGGCTTTCACATAAGCCAAGAGCTCTCTTGCATCCTTAAAAGGCGAATCCGGCTTGACGGCCCAAGCTGTTACGTCCCAGACATGATTTACTAACTGCGTAACGTTGTCCAAATTCATATCCCGTTTATTATCCGGGTTCAAATATGATGTAATATAGGCAAGGGTAAACAGCGAGAGTGTATATCCGTCCGGTTTAGCCTTGGCCAGTTTTTGCCAACCTACCCAGCCCGCAGCACCGACCACATTTTCGACTACGACCGGTTGACCAAGTTCCTGCTCTAAACGCTTGGCAACCAATCTAGCGCCGATGTCAGAGCTTCCACCCGCCGAATAAGGTACAATTAAAGTAATGGGCTTATTGGGATAGGTACTGTCAGCAGCCTGTTTCTTGCCAGCAAAGTTAGAGCACCCAACTAATATAACTCCCAGCATCAGTAGCACTAACACCAAACTTATTGTTTTCCGCATGCCTAGTTTCACCTTCTCATGGTTTAATTATTGTTCACATTCCGATTCCATTCCAAGACTGCAATAACTATCGGATCGGTATCAGATTTCCGTATCGGCGTCAATTCCTTTTTCCTTGTACGCAAAATACAGACTGATACTTATAATGGCAAAAGCAACCACTAGCAAGGTTGCGGAAATTGGCCGCTGGAAGAACGGGATAAAGCTTCCGCTGAAAATAGTTAAGGATTTGAGCAAGGAAGTCTCCATGATTTTCCCTAAGACAAAAGCCAATAAAACCGGCCCTAACGGAAATGCTACCTTTTTCATGAAATAGCCTAGGATGCCGAACGCTAACATGGCTCCCACATCAAACATACTGTTATTTATGCTGTATGCTCCCAGGATCATAATGATGAGAACGTTAGGCAGAAGAATTTTAAACGGAACCATCGTAATTCTTGCCCATACGTTCGCCAAGGGTAAGTTCATGATCAGCAGGATAAGGTTGCCTATAAACATACTGGCAATGACGCCCCAGACAAATTCGGGGTTTTTCTGTAATAACGTCGGACCTGGCGTAAGTCCGTGCATAATAAAGGCGCCTAACAAGATAGCGATAGACGGAGAGCTCGGGATGCCTAATGTAAACAGAGGGATTAGCGCGGCTCCGGCGTACGCATTGTTCGCGGTCTCCGGACCAGCAACCCCTTCGATGGCCCCTTTGCCAAAACGCGACGGATCTTTCGCGACTTTTTTCTCTATGGTGTAACTTAGTATGGTGGGGATAACAGAATTGGTTCCCGGAACCAATCCGAGTATCATACCAATACCGCTGCCCCGAAGAATTGCCTTGATCGATGGCCCCCACTCTTCGCGCCTGGGTAGCATGTTCTGAATTTTGGGAGGTTTTTGGGCTTGAGCATTTAAGTTCTCCTCCGCAGTAATAAATATCTCTGATAAACCAAATAGCCCCATGGCGATTGAAACAAATTCAAAGCCATCCTCCAACTCTTCCATGCCGAAAGCAAACCGGATTGTTCCCGTTAGCGGGTCCATGCCGATTAAGGCCAAAGCAAAACCAAATAGCGCGGCAATCAGCCCGCGAAGCAGCGATTTGCCCATTAAACCGATCAATAAAGACAATCCGACGACTACCAGCGCAAAATATTCAGGTGGTCCGAATTTCAGCGCTTGCTTTGCTACTATAGGCCCGACAAGGATGAGCACTAAAAGGGCAAGTATGCCGCCAATAAATGATCCGATGGCGGCAATCCCCAGCGCCGATCCTGCCCGGCCCTGTCTGGCCATGGGGTAGCCATCCATGCAAGTCATTAGCGAAGCGGATTCGCCGGGGGTATTAATCAAAACCGAGGTGATCGTTCCGCCGTACATCGCGCCGTAGTAGATACCGGATAGCATAATCACCGCTGAAACAGGCGGCAAACCAAACGTTAGCGGCAGTAAAAGCGCGGTGCCGGCTGTGGGCCCAAGCCCTGGCAATACACCGACACACATACCGAAAGTCACGCCAATCAAGCAGAGTAACAGATTTGCCCATGTGCCCGCCGTCTCAAATCCTTGCAGTAAATACCCTAAGCTTTCCATAGTACTTCTCCTTTACCATCCAAATTCATTTACGGGCAACGGAACGCCTAATATCGAACTAAAAACGAAGAACAGTATGGCTGTTACCGCGATCGACATTCCCAGTCCCCAGTACCACTTATATCCCCGGGAAAACAAGATAAACAGCATTAAGATACTGGAAATTGTAAATCCAACATATTTAACAATGAGCATAAATAAAGCGAAAGATCCTACACACGCCAATAAGTTGATTAATCCAGTTCCTTGCGGTATCAGATCAGCAAACTGGGTGCCCTTGTTTTTGAACGCTATTACGAGATTTACTGCAGAAAGGATAATCATCAATCCGCTAACCCATATCGGCATAAGTCCGGGACCTGGGCCATACTGACTATTATATGGCAACAATGCTGCCTGCCAAAAAATCACACCGCCAACCAGGATGAAGAAACCGCTCACGTATACCTCAATACTTTTCACATAAAGCCCCCTCTTTTATAGATAATTGCTTAGCGGTACTCAGCATTAGTTCCATCCCAGTAAAGGCTTGAGATTCTGAATTACTTTCTCTTCTGCTTTTAAAAGATTTTTATAGTCGTCACCCTTCAGATAGTGAACGGTAAGTCCCATTTTCTCCATTTTTTGGACGTGCTCAGGGTTTTTCATCGCTTTTTCAAAGGCCGTTTGAAGCTTCTCCAATACTTTGGGATCAATGCCCTTGGGGGCCGCTATCCCTCTCGATGAATAGTTTAGCACTTCACCAACAGTCTCGTTCATTGTCGGAACATTAGGATACTGCGGAACCCGTTCTTTCGTCGTAACTGCCAAAACTTTCAACTGGCCATCTCTCACTGGCTCGAGCGATTCGCCCACCCTGGCAATAAATACGTCAATATGACCGCCAAGTACAGCAGCCAAGTATTCCCCTGTACCATTAAAATGAACTGGTTTGAACTTGGTGCCCATTTTTTGATTAATATCCAAAGCAGCCATGTGCGGGCCGGTACCAACACCATTGGTTGTCGTTGTCAGTTCTTGTTTCTTTGCATATTCAATCAGTTCTTGAATGGTGGTGAAGCGTTTTTCGTCTGCTCTTACAGCAATAACGCCGGGATCGAGAACATGATTTGCAACATATGTGAAGCTATCCAGATTCTGCTGCCTTTTCGCAGAAGGATTTAGATAACCTGTAATCAGGCCAGGGGTGTTGACGTATCCGATCGTGTACCCGTCCGGCTTGGCTTTGAGTAATTCCGAATAACCGATCCAGCCGCCGCCTCCCGGTTTATTTTCTACAACTACGGGTACTCCTAATTCTTTTTCCAAATAGGGAGCTAAGAGACGAGCGCCTAAATCAGTACCGCCACCTGCGGCAAACGATACGATTAGGGTAATCGGCTTAGTCGGAAAATCTACCTTCGCTCCTTCTTGGGTTTTGGCTCCTTTGCCACATCCGACGAGTCCAACTGCCAAAATAAGAACCATTATAACACAAAGCATCTTTTTCATTGTGCTACCCCTCCAAACAAATAATAATTTATTTACTGTTTATAATAGTCATCAATAATCTCGCAGCCTCGCGCCTTCAGTTCCTTATCAACCCAGGATTTGTCTCTCGTACCTTCCTCAATGGCCTTAAAGATAGCTTGTTCTTTAGCATACTTGGCTTTAGCCTTTTCCAAGACAACAGGCGCATCTTTAGGGTTAATGATGACAATGCCATCACTGTCTCCTACTACAATATCTCCAGGATTAACAACTACCCCGCCGCAGCTGACCGGAACATTAATTTCTCCCGGACCATCTTTATATGGACCCTTGGGTGTAATGCCAGCTGCATAGATGGCCATATCCATTTCCTTTAGTGCATCAAAGTCTCGCACAGCCCCATCGATAACAATACCGGCAAGTCCCTTTTTACGAGCCTCGCGCATCATGATTTCACCCGTTATTGAGTTCACGGTATCTCCTTGCGCGTCAATAATAATAACATCGCCAGGCTGCGCCAAATCCAACGCCTTATGGAATAATAAATTGTCAGCAGTTCTTGCCCTCACAGTAAAGGCCGTTCCCAGCAATGGAGTTTTATTGACCGGCTTAATGCGTGCATCCATGCAAAAGAACCGATTCATTTCATCAGCGATATTAGCAACGGGCAATCCTCTGAAGCTTTCTACCAATTCTTTGCTTGGACGATTAATTTTAGTATAAATCCGAAAACCAACGTTTGACATAATAATTACCTCTTCTTTATGTTCGTTTTAGACTTTGTACATTCCTACATACTAATTACCGGCTTGCTCCCAGGCCTTGACAACCTCTTGCCACTCTTTGGGCGTTTTGCCGCCAAATTTCTCTTTAAGTTTTTTAGATGCTAACCACGTTAACCTCTCATACGTTGCTTTTGACATTGTCGCTTGGACGTTGATGCTTTCCAGCATTGCAATAACATCTTTTATCTCATGCGCCCGTCTCTCTGCATGGACGGCACTCCCTGTTACCAGGCGGTTAAGTGTTTGTTCGAAGGTACATGCATTCATGGTAGTTGCTAATGATTTCAGTACCAGATGATCGACTTTCATGATGGATGCAGCCTCCAGGACCTCGACTAGCAATGCCGGCAACCCCTTCATGAAGATACTGCGAACAAATTTTATTCCTGTAGCTTCCCCGGGAATATCACTAACTTTTTCGAGATCCATTCCGTACGGAAGCATTAATTCCAAGAATTTGTCACTGCCATTCCCGCTCAAGAGAGTTGGCACTTTATGCTGATACACAGTTAATGGACCAAGCATTGCACCATCAACAAAAGATGCCCCTGTCTCTTTGATCTCTTCCCATATATTTCGTTTGATTTCCGGAGAAGAAGCGGATACGTCAACATATAACGTTTCTTTTTTTAAAAAAGGTCTTAACTCTTTAGCAGTTTCCAAAGCCTTGGAACCGGGTACTGCCACGATAACAACGTCTACATTCTGCAGCACTTCCTCCGGCGAAGGAACCAACGTCACGCCAGAATTCTGAACCCGTTCTTTCACCAGGTCTCCGTAAACAGGATGCTCTTGCATTACGTCATAGGCCAGAATTCCTTCAAGCCCTTCTGCTTTATATCCTTTTGCCATCTCAAATCCAACTTCGCCAAAACCAATAAACCCTAGTTTAATATAAATCCCTCCCAAAAAAATAAATATATTTGCCTAAGCTGCTCCACTGCGACATTATCGCGAGCTAGGAAAATCATTACCTCTTCGTTGAAATATTTTTTTCAATATATATTTCGAGGTAATTTTTTTTACATTTTTAATGTAGCGCAAAAGTTTATTGATTGTCAATTACTTTTTAATATTCAAAATAATCATCGGGTCGACTGATCTAACCTTAATTGCAATGTAGGCTTGGCGGTCACAACAAGCCCCAAGCAAGTAGTAACATTAGTGTGCTTTCACTATGCTAAAACTCTAAGCTACGGTAAACCACCTTGCCATTGAGGATAGTCATCTGCGGTATGAAGACTTGATTACAAGTGAGCACTTCGCCAAAAACGTCCTCAATCTGCAAAGGCATTTCCTTTATACGAAAGACTGCAACATCCGCATAGGCGCCCGGTGCCAAAGTACCTATTTTGCCATCCATTCCGATTAAACTCGCAGGCGCCGAAGTACAGGCCTTAACCACGTTATGCAAAGATATGCCAAGATTTAAGTACTTTGTCATTATCAAAGGCAACCCAAAAACAGATCGCTCATACAAGCTGCTCCTAACAACATCGGTACTAATGATATCCGGTTCGAAACCATCGGCAATTGCGGCTTTGGCAACAGAAAATGCGTAGTGGCCTCTACCATCGGCAGTATCAAACAATATACCCCTGGCTCTTGCTTCGCGAATAGCGCTGCATACCTTTCCTTTGTCATTAATGATGGTGCTGCCCTTTCCTTGATACATATGGGTATATATGTCTCCCGGGCGCAATATGGATACCAGCTCTTCTACATCTGCCGGTGGATTTGTAGTGTGTACGGCCACCCTACAACCGATTGCATCTGCGATCCGGACGGCAGCTTTTAACGGAGCTAAACCCCATTCACCAACGATTTCCTTACTTTGCCGTATTTTCAGGCCAACAAGCTGCGTATCATATTTTTCAAACAATTTGCGTACTTTCCCTAAATCAAATAATTTAGGGTCTACAGGTTCCAAACAACGAGGTAGAGTTGCTAGCCCTGCCGGTGACGCGTGCAAATACGAGAATATCCTGATTTGGCTATTATTAATAACCGACTTGAAAAAACTACTAAAGTTAGTGACACCGGCGCTGCCTTGATCAATGGCAGTTGTTACTCCTTGAGGTAGAAGAGCAGCGTCGGGGTGTATCCCAATTTCGGTTCCACCGTGAAAGAGATGAGTATGGTAATCAATAAGTCCCGGTAATACGAGACAACCAGCAGCGTCAACTATTTTTTCAGCTTCAACGTCTTCGCCTGCGAGGGTTTCAGCAATCTTGTTATTCCGTATCAAGATATCTGCTTTATTAAATAAACCACTAGCTGGATCAACTACAGTCCCACCACGAATCAATAAGTCGCCTTTAATGGCCATGATTCTCTCCTTTTTTTCCTTTAGAGCTACGCATCTGCAAATGACTATGTTTAGTAAATGATTATTCAGACAAAGAGTAATCCCATATCTATAGCTTTGGTTACCAACCTAACAAACTCTTCAAACTATTCATAGTTGCTTCTTCTTTTTTCAACATCTGTTTATAGGCTTCTCCTTTTGTACCGTCAATTTCCAAGCCCATTTCTTGCATTTTTTTAATGTGTTCCGGATTTTTCATAGCCTTTTCAAAGGCAGTTTGCAGCTTGGTTACGATCTGTGGATCAATATCTTTAGGACCGGCTATCCCTCTAAAGGAGTGGTATTGTATATCAGCCCCAGTAGCTTCTTTGAATGTAGGCACATCCGGCAGCTGCGAAACACGTTTCGGCACCATGACAGCCAGAATCCTGATCTGACCTTCTTTCGCCGGTTGAAGTGCTTCCCCAACCTTAACTAATAATACATCGATATGACCGCCAAGCACATTAACTAAAGCTTCCGAATTCCCAGCAAACTGAACGGGTTTCAACTTTGTTCCCAGTTGCTGGTTAATCTGCAGCGCAGCAAGATGAGGTTCGGAACCTACACCATTGATGGTCGCCGTCAGCTCATTCTTCCTCGCATATTCAATCAAATCTTGCATATCTGTAAAACGCTTGTCATCCGCACGTACGGCAATGATCCCTGGGTCATAAACATGGTTGATTATAAGGTTGAAATTGTCTATGTTCTCTTTTCTCTTGGCGGACGGATTCAAGTAACCTGCAAAGACGGCCGGTGCATTCACATAAGCAAGCGTGTAACCATCAGGCTGAGATTTTAACATTTCCGACCAGCCAACCCATCCCCCGCCACCCGGCTTATTTACAATAACTACCGGAACACCTAATTCCTTTTCAAGGTGTGGCGCTAAGAGTCGAGCTCCTAGATCTGTCCCGCCTCCGGCAGCATATGAGACAATTAAAGTTATCGGCTTGTTGGGATAAGCATCTTTCTTTGCAGGTTCTTTCCCGCCACATCCGGTAAGAACTGTAAGGGAGATAAGGAGTAGGATTATAGCACTAAAATATTTTTTCATAATTCTTCCCCCAATTGATCAATTATTTAATACCTTTTCAAATCTCTTAACCATGAACTGAACTTAGGAAAAACCATATAGCTTTGCCGGATTATCCACGAGGATTCGGTGAATCGTTGCCTCATCAGGTATCCAATCTGCCAACAGATCAAGCAGGATAGCATCATTAGGTTTATTGCCAGGTTTAGATGTCGGATGCGGCCAATCACTACCCCAGAGCATTTTATCCGGCGCGACTTTTATATACGACTTTGCAATATCGGCCCTATCATCATAGGTTGGCGGGCCAACCTTAGAGAGAATATAGGCTCCGGATAGCTTTACCCAAGTATTGCCTTGCTGCAGCAACATAACAATGACATCAAAAGCTGGATGATAAACACTGGGAACATGACCCAGATGATCAAATACTACCGGACATGTAACACGCCGCCAGACATCCGAGCCAGCCAAAATCTGATCAGCGGTGGCGACGATCTGGATGTGCCATCCCAAAGCTTTGATGCGTTCGGACAAAGGCAAGACCATGTCCATGTTCGTCGCCCCTCCTGGTTGTGACAGGTTGAAGCGGATGCCACGCACTCCGGCCGCATTTAAATTTTCCAGTTCTGATTCAGTTACGCTAGTATTGACCACCGCAATTCCACGCGTTGTCTCCAAACCGAACTGATCAAGCGATTCAATTAATCCACTATTGTCCACTCCATAGGTGGAAGGCTGCACGATCACGTTGCGAGTAGTGCCGAGTCGCTTCTGTAAAAGCCTATAATCGGCAACTGTGGCATCAGGGTGCCTAAGTGCTGATTTCGCGTCAATTGGAAAGCGAGAATCGTAAATATGATGATGACAGTCGGTCGCATTCGGAGGAACCTTAATACGTGGTCGCTCAGTACCCGTCGAATAAGGCACTGGCTGTTCGATGGAATCGGCCGCAGCACTCCCCACTGGTATGCAAATGCCGCTTAATGCCACCATGGTTAAACCAGCTCGTTTAAGGAACGTACGCCTTGAGATCACCTTTTCATTCATGATAATCCTCCTCGTCCTTTATATACATACACATTGCCTCTTATAAGTGACCAAGATGCGATCTAATACTATCAAAATTCATCATATCGACTTTATTGACGATGACGGCTTCCGGACTGCGTTTAACTCCATCACCCTCATGTGCATGATAAGCGACAATATGAGCGATATCTGACGGAATGCCATTTCGCATCGCTATTACTGTTCCGGAAATGGGATGCCTCAGATCTTTACCTGTCTGTGATTTACCATAGTTTCCGTCCTCACCTTTTTTCCACTCCACAAATTTACCAACATCATGCAATAATGCACCAGCAATCAGCCTATCATTATCAAGCAAAAAATCACCTTGTCCCTGATATATCGAATTATATTCTTCCAATATCATGCGGCACATCCGCGTCACTGCCTTGACATGGCAAAGATATGATGTAGGACAGTTTGGAAATGCCAGTGCAAAAGGAATTTTATCCATATCACTTGGTTCCCAGCCCCCCTCGGTTAAAGCGTCAACATAACTATCTACCACCGCTTCGCATAGTTGTAAATTTTGGATCCAGTTAATCTCCGGTAACAATTCGAGAATTGCTTTTCTCATGAACATTCCTCCTTAATTGATTGGATTGGCCTAAAGAAGCATCTCTGCCCTCTATGTTTTGTTATATATTTTACATGTATTTAATAAATGAAATATTTATTACATTTAGTATACTCTTTGCTAGGACTATTGTAAAGAATAATTTAAATCTTTTGAAACCACATAACTGTGTTCTGATTTTATCGTCTTTCGAATTTCCTGCAAATTAAGCGCCATCATAAATAACACTATCTCCCAGCATAGCTCCTGTTTAGTGATAATTAGATAACAGAAAGCGCTACTTGTCCTGATCAGACAAATAGCGCTTTCTATTTTAACGAAATGCTTGTTATGCCGTCTGTTCCTTTCGCCAACACCCGGGCACTGCTGTTTGCGGCTGTAGCACATAAAAACAGGGCGTCTTTTCTTTTTCCATGATATGGTCATTATATCCGTCAACTTCTGGTCAGGCAATACCGTCAGTTTTGGGCTTTTTACTTCGGTGTCAACAAGGACCGGCCTTTCTGACACGTATTTTTCAAGAGACTACAAGCCTGCTCAATCGCGGGATACTCGGCTTTAACAATACTTCCGTTACCGGTACCGGTATAAACAATACCTTTCACATCGGCGTTAATCAACAGGGTAAACAGTCCCACATAATGCATTTCGCTTACTGTACCGACCCAATATACAAGAAAAGTTTCAACGCCATCAGAGAAAATCCGCAAATTTTTGATTTTTATTTTCGCATCATTTTTTTATTTCCTGCCGTCAAAAACTGACCGGCGCTTCTAACAGCAGCGTGCTTCCGGCCCTGACAACTTTCACCGCTGTCACCGCCCCGGCCGCCAGTACCTGCTTTAATTGCTCGGTGGTATTGATTGCAGTGCCATTGACTTCAATAACAACATCGTCAGGCCGGATATTCATTTTTTCCGCCAGGCTGTTTTTCTTCACTTCAGTTACCAGCAGCCCTTGCACGGCGGAAAGGCTCATCGTTTTCACATCTTCCGCAGTAACAGCGCGCACGGAAATGCCAAAGCCAGGCTTATCGGCAACAGGCGCCGGCGCAGCAGCATTTTTCACAATACGGTCGATATTGTAATTGGGATTGACCAGTTTGATTTGACCCGCATTATTTGCTCCTTTACGCACAAACGAAACATCAACGGCATAATCTGCTTTGTCAGCATCAGTCACAAGCGCGGCGGCCAGTTCCAGCAGTTTCCGCCCGCCGGTAACTTCCATGCCGCCAAATGTCAGGATAATGTCCCCTGCCTGAAGACCGGCAGCGGCTGCCGGACTGTTGGCAATGACATCAGACACTACCGCGCCGGTATTTTGCGTCCACTTCAATTTTGCCCGTTCCTTGCCTTCCGCTGCATCAGTATAAACCGCCAGCCCTAACT
>JAOACF010000230.1 GCA_026417995.1 Negativicutes bacterium | reverse complement strand
GTACAAGTCTCCTCAGAATGGCAAACACGGTATCAAACAGAGGAAGTCCCAAAACCAGAACGGGAACAGCTATGGCAATAGCCGTATAGGACTTCATGGTTCCTTGCACCGACAAAGCTCCGAGGGTAAACCCAAGAAAAGTCGCCCCTGTATCACCCATAAAAATCTTGGCCGGATTAAAGTTATAAGGGAGAAAGCCCAGTGTTGAACCGGCCAGTGCCGCCGTTATTATTGCTGTGTTTGCATCCCTCATTATGACCGATACCAAAAACAGCGACAGGGATGAAATGGAAGAAACACCCGCAGCCAACCCGTCAAGCCCATCAATAAGATTTATAGCATTGGTAATACCTACAATCCACACCACAGTCAATGGATAGGATATATACGGGCTAAGCTGTGAAACTCCTGTTGGCGAAAATGGGTTTGTAAAGTTGTCAATTGTTGTTCCTGAGAAAACTACGGCAAGAGCCGCAGCTATTTGAAAAAAGAGCTTGACCTTCGCCTTCATGGGATTTAT
>JAOACF010000229.1 GCA_026417995.1 Negativicutes bacterium | reverse complement strand
AGAAAATACTGCTAAGGCAGAAGGGCATCTAGGGTTCCGCCGCCGAACGCGGGTCTGGGCCGAGCGATGCCGGGCGCAATGGTGCGCTACACCGTGAGGATAAAAGACTCTGCGGAAAGTTCTCGCTTTATTTTTAAAGTGGGCTTTTCGCAGGGTTTTCGTTTTATATCTAAATATAAACAGGGACGAAAAAGTGATGATTGGGATCGGGAGTGTTGCCAAATCCGCTGCAGAGAGCCGGTGGGTGGTGCGAACCGGCGCGGCGCGATGCTTCTAAGTCACCCATGAACTCCTGGTTGAAAACGTTCGCCGATAGCGGACGCCAGTAAGCTAAGGCGTAACCCCCACGTTAGCGGGGGAGCCGGTGATTGGCCGGTGGTGAGAGAACAAAAGCAGGGTGGTACCGCGGAATATTCCGCCCCTGTCGCAAGTGGCTTTATGCCGTGCGGCAGGGGCGGTTTTATTTTAAAAAATTATTTTTGTTAATGAGGAGGGGGTTTAATGAAACACACGGTTTCAATC
>JAOACF010000228.1:273-529 GCA_026417995.1 Negativicutes bacterium | reverse complement strand
CGCTACAACTGTGTCCTGCAGCTCGGCGGCGACGACCAATGGTCAAACATATTGGCCGGTGTCGACCTTATCCGCCGCAAAGAAAGCGCTTCGGCCTACGGCCTGACTTTTACACTGCTCACTACCAGCGACGGCCGTAAAATGGGCAAAACAGAAAAGGGAGCGCTCTGGCTTGATCCGGCCAAAACTTCCCCCTACGAGTTTTACCAATACTGGCGCAATATAGATGATGCCGACGTCGAAAAATGCTTGGCGC
>JAOACF010000228.1:0-263 GCA_026417995.1 Negativicutes bacterium | reverse complement strand
AAGACGCCTGGGATCGCTCAAGGACAAAGAAATCAATACCGCCAAGCAAGTGCTGGCCTACGAAGTGACCAAACTAATCCACGGCCAAGAAGAAGCAGACAAGGCTCAGCAGGCAGCCTTGGCCCTGTTCGCCGGAGCAGGATCCTTAGATAATGCGCCTACCGCGTCCATCTCAGCCGACAAATTGGGCTCTAAATTAATTGACGTATTGGCCGAAACCAATATCGTAGCTTCCAAAAGCGAAGCAAGACGCTTGATAATCC
>JAOACF010000227.1 GCA_026417995.1 Negativicutes bacterium | reverse complement strand
GTTAAAATGGGATCTTCCTTTAGCTTTTCGCCAACCCAAGCCACGGTGTTTTTCTCATCAGGCAGTATGTAATCCTTGGCATCCATAGCCTGATACCTGTCAAGGTCGGCTTTAAGACGTGCCAAAGCCGCCTCCATCGCCGCCGCTCCCTGCTTGTCGCCCTGCTGTTTGCGGACTTCAAGCCATTGCTGATGGCGTTCGATTTCCAGTTTGATGGCTTTAACCGTTGCCGCCAGGCAATCGGCTTTCAGGTCATTTTCGCTGTCTGGTACCGCCGCATTTGCGGGCAAGCTATATGTTGCAATAAGGCAAGCCAACAAAACCACGCCGAGCATTCCAAGCGCTTTCCTCACTTTTGCTCCCTCCCGTATAGCCTTTTTGTATATTTTAGCATTTAATTAAACGCCGAAAAACAGTAAAAATTACTGCCAAAGTAAAAAAATCCACCTAAACCTTTTCTGCTGTCGGTTAAGGTGGAATATTACCAGGTTATTTTTTCGTTAAATCAAGCTTTACCTTGCGGACAATAT
>JAOACF010000226.1 GCA_026417995.1 Negativicutes bacterium | reverse complement strand
GGCGGCCAATGCCACGATCTTAGCCCAAACGGCAGTTCGCGTCATATAAATCGTTTCATAGCCGCCTTGGCCATCCTCTGTTTTTACTTCCTTTAGCAAAGTAACGCGGCAGTTCAGTTCTCCCGGATTCATGTCCTCACCTACCAAATATGCGCGCGGTACGGCGAAAGCAAGGTATATACAACCTTAGGGATATCTTCGCCTATGCGCTCTTCATAAAAGTGGGCGATTAAAATGAGCAAGGCTTGTTTGACCGGCATGGGTACTTCACTCGTCAAAGGTGCCTGCAGGTAATTTTCGCAGTGTTCTTTGGCCGCGGCGTAAAGAGCGGTGAGAAGAGCGTTCTCCTCACCGTCAATGCGCAGGTATTCCTTTATTTCGGCAATAGTCAGCACTTCAGCCATGGCTTTCCATAAGGCCGGCGGCGCGCAGTTTGGCAAGTAGGGCATTAAAGTCCGCTGCCAATTCAGCCACGCTCGCAGCGGTGCTGTCGGTCTGCGCGGCGGCTGGCTTAAACAAAGCGCCGGCAA
>JAOACF010000225.1 GCA_026417995.1 Negativicutes bacterium | reverse complement strand
GCTGACGCCGACAACTTCCATACCTACAGTAAAAACCGATTTGAAGACCTTGGACAAAGACAAGGACATAGTTGTCTGGCTTGGCCATTCTTCGTATTTTATGCAGCTTGGCGGCAAAAGGATTCTAATTGATCCTGTATTTAGTCCTTCGGCGGCGCCTGTTTCTTTTGCCAATAAGGCTTTTGACGGAACAAACCCATACACGGCGGAAGACATGCCGGAAATCGACTATTTGCTTATTTCTCACGATCATTGGGATCACTTGGATTATCCCACAGTTACTGCGCTCAAACCTAAAATCAAAAATGTGATCTGCGGTTTAGGCGTAGGGTCGTATTTTGAACAATGGGGATTTGATACAAAACATATACTGGAAGCTGACTGGTTTACCGCATTAGAACTGGAGAATGACTTTACCATCCATGTACTGCCGGCACGGCATTTTTCCGGCCGCTTATTCAGTAGAAACAAGACTTTGTGGACCGGATTTGCCCTGGCAACGCCCGAGCGCCGCATATTCTACAGCGGTG
>JAOACF010000224.1 GCA_026417995.1 Negativicutes bacterium | reverse complement strand
GACATCCAGGGGTCGAAGGCTATTTGCGCCTCTCCGTAGCTTTTCGCAGCTTATCGCGTCCTTCATCGGCTTCTGGTGCCTAGGCATTCACCCTATGCTCTTAATAGCTTGACCTGCGATTTTTGCGCCAGCAAAATATCGTTCCATATTCTGCGTTCACATAAATCTACTTTTTGATATACGATCTCTCGATATCTTTTAGTTCTCTTAAAGTGATATGTCTTTCTCCATCAATGATTATCCTAAGAGTCACTTGTATCTTTTTTGATACTTGTTACCCTTTTTGTCTTCTCATCTTTTTTTATCTTACATTATATAGTTTTCAAGGTGCAAATTAATTCAGTGTAGGATATTTTGCTATCGCAAAAATCCTTGGTGGAGATAATGAGAATCGAACTCATGACCCCCTGCTTGCAAGGCAGGTGCTCTCCCAGCTGAGCTATACCCCCATATTTCTAAGCCTTAAAAATGGGCTCAGAAAACTAAACAGTGTAATTTAAAGGAACTATCGATAGTACAACTTACGTTATACTATAT
>JAOACF010000223.1:253-538 GCA_026417995.1 Negativicutes bacterium | reverse complement strand
GTGTTCGCCAATTGGCACGCCGAAGGTCTGCCGTTCGCGGGCGTAGCGAATGCTGGCTTCAAGGCTAGCTTGGATCAGGCCGGTCGCGCCGGCGGCCACCGTGTAGCGGCCATTATCAAGCGCAGCCATCGCGATCTTGAAGCCTTCGCCCTCTTCGCCGAGCCGGTGCGAGAGTGGTACCCGCACATCTTGGAAGACGACGCCGCCGGTGTTGCCGGCCCGCACGCCGAGTTTGCCGTGAATGGGGTAGCTGCTCACGCCGGGCATTGTGCGTTCGACAATGAA
>JAOACF010000223.1:0-243 GCA_026417995.1 Negativicutes bacterium | reverse complement strand
GTGGTCGCCATCGCGGCGCGCGGTGGCCTGCATCGCTGCCGCATCGGTGCCACTGTTCGGTTCGGTGAGGCAGTAAGCGGCTAATTTTTCGCCCCGCGCCTGCGGGACAAGGAAACGTTGCTTTTGCTCTTCGGTGCCCCATTGCAATAGTGAGAGCGAGTTGAGGCCGGTATGCACGCTCATCACTACGCGCAGAAAGCTGTCAACTCGCTCTAGCTCTTCGCACACCACGGCCAACGCCAG
>JAOACF010000222.1 GCA_026417995.1 Negativicutes bacterium | reverse complement strand
CCGTGATACAGTTTCTGTGTCACTACTCCAAGGTCGATTACCAAGGTTCCCTTGGTAACTGAAGTTCCTTTTCTTTACACTGTTTAGCTTTCAGAGCCCATTGGGTTTTGAATGATGGGGGTATAGCTCAGCTGGGAGAGCACCTGCCTTGCAAGCAGGGGGTCATCAGTTCGATTCTGATTATCTCCACCATACACACTACTGTGAAAACAGTAGTGTGTATTCAAGAAAAGAGATTTGCACCTTGAGAACTAAATAATGTAAGTGAAGTTTTATGATGAGAAGACAAAAAGGGTAACTAAAGTATCAAATGGAATTGCTGCGCAGCATATTAATGAAGATTATACGCTGACGCGATAATCCCAGGTACGAGAGTGACTCTTAGGATCAATCGTAATAAGACGGAAAAGACAAACACTTTATTTTTATTTAATGAGAACCAAACAGATATCGAGAGATCGTTATCAAAAAGTAGATTGCTGCGCAGCGGAGTAATGAAGATTATACGCTGACGCGATAATCGTAGGTCAAGCTAATAAG
>JAOACF010000221.1 GCA_026417995.1 Negativicutes bacterium | reverse complement strand
TGGCAAAGGTCAGCAGAAGACGCATTCTTGAATGCCGCTGTGTGCGAGCTTGTACCAGATTTGGCTAGATACACAGACTGTCCTAGGCAAAACTAACATCGTAGTCGAGCAAACAAGCAAGACAACACCCAACCACAAGCCATCATCATTAAGTCGATCCTTGAATACGAAAATCCAAGTGCGTAAGCGATGCAGGATGTCGAGGAATGTTGTCGCTAACACCGTGACTTTTATTACACATGCCAATAGAACGAATCATTAAATACAGAAAAAATTCGGATACAGTCCACACCGGTCAGCGTTTAACAAAAAAGGCTTTGCGGGAACTCCGCGAAGCCTTGTTTTTCACTGGTGGAGATAAGCAGGATCGAACTGCTGACCTCTTGAATGCCATTCAAGCGCTCTCCCAGCTGAGCTATACCCCCAATTTTTTCGTTTGATTCGTTATATCATTGGCTTTTTTTAAATTAACCTGCTGACATGAGTTATTATAGCGTACATAATCGCTTGTTGTCAATAATAATTTTCTTTTGTTATTTTATTCACTT
>JAOACF010000022.1 GCA_026417995.1 Negativicutes bacterium | reverse complement strand
TACAACGCGAGGGTGGGGATTGGCCAATGTACTGGCAGCACTGCAAGCAGGCATTTGCATGTTCGAGAGCACCCTTGGCGGCATCGGTGGTCAGCCTGCGAACTTTATGGATGACTGCCCTGTACCGGGAACAGGCGGATATTACTATAAAGATCCCAACTCGGTTGGTTTGGTCAGTACGGAAGATATGCTGCTTATGATGGATGAAATGGGCATCGAAACAGGTATTGATGTAGATCATATTCTTCGTTTAGGTATACTGTTTGAAAAAACTATTGGGCGCCGTCTTCGGTCCTCGGCAATTCTGCATGGCAGAATTCCCAAAGAATCGAATGAAGCTTATAAGCGTAAGGGACTTAAGGAAAGAAAAGAAAGACTTGGCGAAGCTCCTGATCAAGTTTTCCCGGTATAGAACCCGGTGAATTCGCAGAGGAGGAAACTATATGGGCATTATTCAAGATACTGTAACCAAAGGGGCTTTGTATGGGGTGCGGATACTGGATTTAACTAGGGTTCTGGCCGGTCCGTTCTGCACAATGCTTTTGGGAGATATGGGAGCCGATATTATAAAAATCGAGGAGCCGGGAAAAGGGGATGACACCCGTGGCTATCCCCCTTTCCTCAATGGTTATAGCGCTTACTTCACGAACCTGAACCGAAACAAAAAGAGTATTGCTCTTGACTTAAAAAAGGACGAAGCCAAGGAAATTTTTTGGAAGATGGTTGCCAATGCAGACGTTGTAATTGAAAATTATAAACCTGGCACGATGGAAAAACTCGGGTTATCCTATGAAAAAGCAAGAGCAGTTAATCCGCGAATTATTTATGCGTCGATATCCGGGTTTGGTCAGTATGGCCCATATAAAGACCGACCGGGGTACGATATAATCGGTCAGGCAATGGGAGGGCTGATGAGTGTAAGCGGCTGGCCTGATTCGCCGCCAACGCGTTCCGGAACGGCTATGGGTGATATTCTGGGCGGCTTGAACTGTTGTATTGGTATTCTGGCGGCGTTAAAGTCGCGCGATAATACCGGAAAGGGACAGTATGTGGATGTATCTTTGGTTGATTCCGTTGTCAGCTCAATGGAAACCATCATTCAGCTGTATCTTGTAGAAGGACGCATACCGACCCGGATTGGCAATCGCTATGAATTTATTTACCCCTACGATTCCTTCCAGGCAGCGGATGGGTGGGTAGTCATAGGTGTAGGTGGCGATGAGGTTTGGCGGCGATTCTGCAAGGCGATTGAACGGGAAGACTTACTTGCTGATACTTCCCTGGAGAAGAATAGGGATCGCGTAGAAAACCATCAGAAACTAAAACAGGCAGTTACGGAATGGACTTCAATACGTACAGTAGACAGTATAGTGGAGCTTCTGTTAAGCCACAGCGTACCATGCGCACCAATCTATACAATCGATCGCGTGGTAAATGACCCGCATATAGCGGTGGCCAGAGAAATGATTATAGAAATGGATCATCCTGTGGAAGGAAAGATGAAGGTTGTTAATTGCCCGATTAAGTTTTCAGATACCAAACCGATGATTCGAAGTACTGCGCCCCATTTGGGAGAACACACCGCATCAATCTTAAAAGATTTCCTGGGGATGTCAGAAGAGGAGGTTGCCAGATTAAAGGTTTCAGGTGCTATTGGGCTATGAAGTTTGTCTTTAGCCCAAGTATAAACTATAAGGGGAAATTAGGAGGGATAGTATGTCAGACGGTATGTTATCATTCCTGGGATTTTTAACGGTATTTACTTTCCTTTTCTCAATTATGACACGCCGCGTATCAGTATCCATCGCTCTGATCATTGTGCCGCTAGTAACGGCTACAATCGGGGGATTTGCTTCGCAAATGGGGCCGATGATACTAACGGGGATTCGTAATGTAGCACCTGTTGGCGTTATGATAATGTTTGCAATTTTCTATTTTGGATTGATGCTGGAAGTCGGTTTGTTTGATCCAATTGTTAATCGTTTACTCCGAATTGTTAAAGGCGACCCTTTAAAAGTAGTGTTAGGTACGGCTTTTCTAACATGCATGGTGGCATTAGACGGAGATGGCGCGACTACATTTATGATCACCATATCTACTATGTTGCCGCTGTATAATGAGCTCAATATGAGCAGGCTGGTGCTTTCCGGCACGATATGCTTGGCTGCCGGCGTCATGAATATTATTCCTTGGGGCGGGCCTACCGCACGGGCAATGACAACATTGAATGTAGACTCTTTAACCTTGTTTAATCCGGTTATACCGGCAATGATCGCAGGTCTTGTTTGGGTGTTTTTCGTAGCCTATATTTTCGGCAAAAGAGAGAGGGCAAGGGTCGGTATTCTGAATATCGATGTGATACAGGCAAGAGGGTTGACTGACGAGGAAGCGGCTTTGCGCAGGCCAAAACTGCTTTGGTTCAATGCGTTGCTGACTATTGTATTGGTATGGGCGTTAATTGTTGCTATTCTCCCGCTGCCGATTCTATTTATGGCTGCTTATGCAATTGCGCTTATTGTCAATTTCCCCAATCCCAAGCAGCAAATGGAACGAATTACGGCTCAAGGAAGTAACGTGGTATTTGTATGTTCCATGATCTTTGCTGCTGGCGTATTCACTGGTATTCTTACCGGGACAAAAATGATAGCCGCTATGTCGAAGACATTAGTGACTTTGATACCAGATGCTTTGTCTCAGTTTTTGCCAGTCATAGTGGCTGTTACAAGTATGCCGCTTAGCTTAGTGTTTACGCCGGACGCCTATTACTTTGGCGTACTCCCGATTTTAACTCAGACAGCTTCCGCTCTCGGCATTGATCCAATTAATATCGGGCGCGCGGCAATACTGGGCCAGATGACGACCGGTTTCCCACTAAGCCCGCTAACGGCCTCGACCTTTATATTAGTCGGCATGTCCGGTGTTGAACTCGGGGATCATCAGAACTTTATTTTTAAGTGGGCATTTGGATCAACGATCGTTATGACAGTTGTAGCCATTGCTACGGGCGCCATCAAGTTCTAATTGTTAGTGAGGTTTGTATTGCACCAAAGCGTTACGCGAAAAGTAATGCCTTTGGTGCAACTTATTTTTCCGGTAGATTAGGGCGCTGCTCAATGTTATATTGTTTTATTTTGTTATAAAGGGTGGCGAGTGAAATGCCTAAATGCTTCGCTACCAAACGTTTCTCCTTTACGGTTGTTCCATAACATTCAAGCGCGTGGATAATAGCGTTTCTTTCCGACATTTTGGCAGCATTGGACAGTGTGCTTTCGGGCGAAGCGGAATTTTTCAATTTCGCCAGTATCGGTAAATCTGAAGGCTGAATTAGATTGCCTTCGCAGGTACTGGCGGCAAATTCAAGGATATTTACTAATTCACGTATATTGCCGGGAAAATCGTATCGGCACAGCAGGGCTAAAGCCTCATCGGCTATGTTGAACAATTTTTTTTGCTTACGGCTTATTGAGTCAAGGTGGTAGGATATAAGTTCAGGGATATCCTCCATTCGTTCCCTGAGCGGCGGAATTCTAAGCGTGGCGACATTTAACCGGTAATACAAATCTTCCCGGAATTTTGCGCCATGCATCAAAGTTTCCAGATTTTTATTTGTAGCGGAAACAATGCGGACGTCCACTTTGATTGGCTTAGTACCGCCTATACGGAGAAACTCGCCGGTTTCAATGACCCTGAGCAGTTTTGACTGAAGTTCAAAATCCATATCTCCGATCTCATCAAGAAACAAGGTGCCGCCATTAGCAATTTCAAAAAGGCCTAGTTTCCCGCCTTTGGAAGCTCCTGTAAACGATCCTTCTTCATAGCCGAAAATCTCGCTGACAAGGAGAGACGGCGGGAATGCAGCACAATTTATGGCAACGAAGGGATTAGCAAGTCTTGGACTGGATCGGTGAATGGCATGAGCAAAACGCTCCTTTCCGGAACCGCTCTCGCCTAATATTAGTATAGGAACACTGCTTTCAGCCACTCGTCGAGCCATGCCCTTTAGCTTTTCTATCCGTTTGCTTGAACCAATGATATCTTCAAACGAATAAATGGCTTGATGCATTTCGTTGACTATATTCTTAAGTTCAGTTACTCGATGTGAATAAATACGGAGCTTTTTACTTAATTGTTCAAGCTGCGTGATATCGCGAACAATGGAAATCGCTCCGGCTATATTTCCGTTGATAATAATCGGATTGATGTCGGCTACATAGTCAATCTGGTTCACGCTTCTTCGAATCCCCAGAAGGGGTTTCCCTGTTTGCAGAACTTCCGGCAACCGGGAACCTTTACGTGCTTCCTGAACTTTTCTATTCAGTATATCTTCTGCTACAATGTCCACAATGCGGGCATAGGCAGAGTTAACATACTTTATAACGCCATTATGGTCTGTAATCAGAACACCGTCGCTAAGCTGATCGATGACAAGATGGAATAATGGATCGGATACTAGGTTTAAGATATTCAGATTGACATTAGGCATAAAGATTATTACCCCACTTGCTTTTCAGAGATTAAGTTCATAATTTCTGGAATATTCAATAAAAATCCTGTCAAAAAACAAATATATTCAGATTTATAAATCATTGCCCGGATCAACAGAGCCGAGGCTTTGAATTTCACAGTTGCACGGCAGGCAGGGTATTCTTCTCTTTAGTAGAATATACAAAGAACGAACGGGAGGAGGAGAGAAAATTGCACTATGAGTTTACCCGTAAGGGCAGGCTGCCTGCGTGCGCATTGTCCGAAGCTTTGCTTGACAGTCTGCGGGACAGGCTCCTGGCAGGCGGCGACTTTGTCTGGAATGCGGTCATCAGCGGCGAGGGAGACCTGTTGGGTAAGGATAAGGAGCGGCCGCAAGAAGTAGTCCATGACTGGCAGCAGTTAAAATATAAGCTTGCGTCACTGCCCCGCATTAGTGAACTGAGGATAATCGCCGAATACCAGGATGGAGCGGGAGTTATATCGGTTGCCTTTCAAAATTTCCACCCGGCAGGCGGCATATTGGCGGTATGCGGCAATAAAGAGTGGGTCGATGAACAGTTCTGCGCTATTGCAAATCTTTTTACGGCAGCGGCTGACGCCGCGGCTAGCCGGCTATACAGCCGTGTGGGAAAAATCGTGCTGCAATCGGTCGCGCCGCTGACTCTCGCCTGCGTCATTGTCTTGGTTGCCGCCGCGCTTGTCATTCCGGGAACGATCCGGCGGAGTGAATATATCTGGTGGATTTCCGCCGGTACGGTTGTGGCGACTCTTAAGCTGGGCGAGTATCTCTCCGACTTTATGATCAAAAAAGCGCTGACAAAATACCCATACATTCATTGGCGGGCGTGACGCTTTTACACATAATTCGCCTTTTCGCCGCATAGATACTACTGTACTCTGCGGTAAGGGGTGAAGATATGATAATCAGCTTGCGAAAATTAATCGGCCACCGGCATATCTTCTACAGCATTGTTGGGCTTTTCGCCATTGGAGCGCTTTATGTGCAGGTTTCCGATCTCATCAACTCAGGGCCAATTGCGATTGCCGGAACACGCACCGACCATAAAGTGGTAGCTCTTACCTTCGATCATTCCTGGGGCAACAAGTTTACGCCGTCAATATTGGATACGCTGAAGCAAAATAATGTAAGGGTTACCTTTTTTATCATGGGCCCATGGGCTAAAAAGTTTCCGGAAGTGGCAAAGCGCATGGTCGCCGATGGGCATGAAATCGCCAGTCATGGTTATCGCCACGAGAATTACGGCGATATGACACCGGAATGGGTGAAGGAGGATATTCAAAAATCACATGAGCTAATTAAAGAAGTCACCGGGGTTGAACCCCACCTTATTCGTCCTCCCAACGGTCATTACAGCCAGAAGTCTCTCAAAGCTACCGATGAAATGGGCTATAAAACAATTATCTGGAACGTGGACTCGCTTGACTGGAAAAATCCCGGCCGCGACGTCATAATTGAGCGGGTGATGAAGCGCGTCAAGCCGGGCGCGATCATTTTGATGCACGCTTCGGACACACCGGTACAAACGGCTGATGCCTTGCCCATACTGCTGCAAAAACTCAAAGCCGAAGGCTATCGGATTGTTACGGTGGGTGAACTGCTCAACAAATACAGTGAGAACGGATTAATCAGGCATTAAGAAAACGCATGCAGAGGAAGTCCTCTGCATGCGTTTTCTTAATGTAACGGCCCTAATCGTGTTTAAGCAGGAAATGGGCATATTAAGTCGAACAAAGAAAGTTATTGAATTTATCCGGAGTGTCATTATATGGCGAAAGATTATCAAAAAGCGGTGAAAAAAGCCGAGCGTGGCGAGCGTCTTGCGCTTGAGGATGCATTGGCTTTATATGAGCAAGACGATTTGCTGTTGCTTGCCAGCCTGGCTCGCACCGTAAAAGAACGAAAATCGGGCCGCCAGGTTTTTTTTAATGTCAACAGGCATATTAATTTAACCAATATCTGTGAGGCGTGCTGCCCGCTATGCGCCTTTGGCCGTCCTGCGGACCGGCCGGGGGCTTACGCTTTCGACCAAAAGGATGTCGAGGCAATTCTCCGGGATGCGGCCAATACGCCCGGCCTGAGTGAAATCCACATGGTAAGCGCGCTTCATCCGGACAAGCCTTTTGTTTTTTACCTAGATATCGTCAGAACCGTAAAAAGAATCTTGCCTCAGGTTCGTCTTAAGGCATTTACGCCGGTCGAAATCGTGCATTTTGCGCGCCTTTCCGGGTTATCAGTCAAAGGTGTGCTGCAAGCGCTCAAAGCGGCGGGCCTTGACTCGCTGCCAGGGGGCGGGGCTGAAATCCTCGACGATGAGGTGCGGCGGCGCATTTGCCCCAACAAGGCGACTGCCGGACAATGGATAGAAGTCATTACCACCGCGCACAAGCTGGGGATGCCGACCAATGCGACCATGCTGTACGGTCATATTGAAACTGTTGAGCAGCGTATCCGGCATCTCATCACCCTGCGCTCGCTTCAGGATGAAACCGGAGGGTTCCAGGCGTTTGTCGGCTTTCCCTTTCATCCCGAAAATACCGGGATGTCCCACCTAAAACGCGTATCTGCCTGGGAAGACTTGAAGATGATCGCGTTGGCGCGATTGGTGTTGGACAATATTGACCATATCAAAGCTTTCTGGATGATGCTGACCCTGCCGGTGGCTCAGTTAGCGCTGGCCTTTGGGGTGGATGACCTTGATGGAACGGTAGCCGAAGAAAAGATTATTCATGCTGCCGGTGCAAAAACAGAAACAGGCATAACCAAGGAGGCGCTGACCGGCATTATTGCCGAGACCGGCTATATTCCCGTAGAACGGGATACCTTCTACCGGCCGCTATAACTTGTCGTTATAACCTGCCCTGGAGTGTGAAATGATGATTAAACCGCGCGTTGGTCATATCAGTTTTATAAATTGCTTGCCGCTCACTTATAGTTTTGCCCACGGGCCCTACGCTCGCATGCTGGCGGTACATGATGATGTCCCTGCCGGTTTAAACCGGCAAATAGTGGCGGGAGAACTGGACATCAGCCCGGTCTCTTCGATTATCTATGCGCAGCATGCGGATAAGTTCCTGCTGCTGCCCGGCCTGTCGATCAGTGCCAATGGGGCGTTGCAAAGCATCTTGCTTGTCACAAAGCGCCCGATTGACAGCCTCGGCGGCTGCCGGACGGCATTAACCGCTAAGTCGGCCACTTCGCATGGGCTGCTTAAGATTATCCTCGACAGGTTGTATGGCGTCCGGCCGGAATATTTTATCAGTACGCTTTCCTTAGATGGCGGCGTGCTGGATGATGCCGAGGCGGCACTCTTTATCGGCGATGACGCCCTTTACGCGTATCATCACCGCCAGGACGGCTTACACTATTATGACATTGGCGAGGAGTGGAAAAAACTGACCGGCGGCGCTATGGTTTACGCCGTATGGGTGGTAAACCGCACATATGCCGAAGCAAACGCCGAGCAAGTTGCGACTGTATGGCGACTTCTGAAGGGAGGTTTGCAGTACGGCCTAAGCAGGCTGGAAGATGCTGCGGCAACCTTAACTGGCAAATTCCCGTTCACCGTGCAGCAAATTTGTCATTATTTACAGCTCTTAAATTACGATATGACGTCGGCGCATCAGGCGGCGCTGCTTAACTACTACCGGTATGCTTGGGAAATAGGCCTGATTGATCAGGTCCCTGCACTGGAATTTTTTGAGGTGAAGGCATGAATAGCAGGCTTGGCTGCCAGGAAGCGGAAAAGCTCTTGACTTGCGGCGATATTCTTGAGCTGGGCCGGAAGGCGAGCGCGGTGCGCCAGCGGCTGCATCCCGGCAACCTGGTGACCTTTATCATTGACCGGAATATCAATTACACCAATATCTGCGACAGTCAATGCCGGTTTTGCGCTTTTTACCGGCGGCCCGGCGAGCCCGGCGCTTATGTTCTCTCCCTTGATGACATTTTGGCAAAAACGGGAGAGGCGGTCGCAGCGGGAGCGACGCAAATTATGTTGCAGGGAGGGCTCAATCCGGAATTGGGCTTCGATTATTACCTGGAAATAATTACGGCGATCAGAGAACGCTATCCGGTAGCCGTCCACTCATTTTCGCCGGCTGAGGTGCTATACACGAGCCGCCTGTCCGGAAAAAGCGTGCATGAAGTGCTGCTGCGCCTCAAAGACGCCGGACTGGCTTCGCTGCCGGGTGGCGGCGCGGAAATTCTCGATGATGAAGTCCGCAGCCGGGTCAGCCCCCGTAAAATCAGCGCCGGTGAATGGCTGGCGGTGATGAGGACCGCCCATGAAATTGGCCTGCGCTCGACGGCGACAATGGTGATCGGCATGGGCGAAACAATGGAACACCGGGTTAATCATCTCCGCAAGATCAGGGAGCTGCAGGATGAGACAGGCGGATTTAGAGCGTTTATCATGTGGTCATATCAGCCGGGCAATACCGAATTAGGCGGGAATAAGACTTCAACCTGGGACTATTTGCGGACGCTGGCCGTCGCCCGTCTGTTTCTGGATAATGTGGCCCACATACAGGGTTCCTGGGTTACCCAAGGTGAACAGGTTGGACAGCTCACGCTCGCCTTTGGCGCTAACGATCTTGGCAGCATTATGCTGGAAGAGAATGTTGTCCGGGCTGCGGGTACATCACATGCAATGTCGCTGGCCAAAATGACCGCGTTGATCGAAAGCGCCGGCTTTATCCCCGCGCAGCGCGATACCGCGTATAACGTCCTGCGGCGTTTTGACAGGAAGGAATGATGATATGAATATTCCAGCTTGCCGTTTCGCCGTAATTGGCGGCTCCGGCACCCTTTCGTCCGACTTTCCGCTGGGAGCGGGCGACGCAGGGGTGCGTGTTATCCTTGATAAACTGGTGTTTGAAACGCCTTATGGAACTAGTCCGGAATTCCGGCTGTTTGCTGTTGATGACACACCTGTGCTTACTTGTCGCATGCACGGCTGGCGTCAAAAGGTTTCGCGGGCCGACGCTTCCAAACAGGTATTTTGGGTACTGCGGGAAGCCGGCGTTAAGCGTATTATCGCTGAAGGCGGCGTAGGTTCGGTCAACCCGCTGCTTGATCCCCGCGATTTTGTCATACCGCATGATTACATTGATCTTTCGCTGCGTAAAGACGTGCAGCTTGAGGGACACTATTTATTGGTCATGCGTGAGGCATTATGCCCGGAAATGCGGCAGGCGCTGCTTGACAGTACGCGCCGCCGCTTCACCGGCCGGATTTTTAACCGCGGCGTATATGCGGTAACCGACGGCAGGCACTTTGAAAGCCCGGCTGAGATCGCGATGCTTAAGGGTCATGCTGATATCGTCGGGCAGAGTCTGTGTCCGGAGGTATATTTGGCGCGGGAAATTGGAGCCTGTTTCGCCGGCCTGTATTTTGTGGTCAACTATGGGGAAGGCTTGGTGCAAGCTTGGTCGCACCAGGAATTGCGCGACATTTTCTACAACGACGCCCCGATGATCAGCAGGGTTATTCTTGATGCCATCCGTGCTCTCGGCGAGACGGGGGCTTGCGAATGCGCTAGCTTGCGCAAAGAGACGCTGCTGAAAGGTATTTACAGCCAATAATCCTCTATGGTATATTGATGCTCTAAAGGGAGGAATTGACAGGATGGATGTAAACCAAAAAGAAGTGGTGCTGGTTATGGATTTCGGCGGCCAGTACAGCCAGTTGATTGCCCGGCGAATACGCGAGTGCGGCGTTTATTGCGAAATTATTCCCTATAACACAAGTATCGAAAAAATTACCCGTGCCATGCCTAAGGGCATTGTTTTTTCCGGCGGGCCTTCCAGCGTATACGGCGCCAATGCGCCGAAGTGCGACCCGCAGGTCTTTGCTCTGGGTATTCCGGTGTTTGGCATTTGCTACGGAATGCAGCTTACCGCACATGTGCTTGGCGGAAAAGTCGCCCACGCGGATGCGCGGGAGTATGGCAATACGCGCCTTTACATTGACCGGAATATAGGCGTTTTGGCTGAATTGGGAAAAGAAACCCCGGTATGGATGAGCCATGGCGACTATATAAGCGAGCCCCCCCCAGGCTTTATCATTACCGCGCATACCAACAACACCCCGGTTGCGGCCATGGCCGATGAAACCAGACGCATTTACGGCGTACAGTTTCATCCGGAGGTTGTGCATACGCCGGAAGGCCTGAAGATGATCCGCAATTTCCTATTTGACATCTGCGGTTGTCACGGTGAATGGGACATGGGCTCCTATGTCGATGTCGCCGTACAAGCAATTCGTGAACAGGTTGGCGATAAGAAAGTGCTGTGTGCGCTCAGCGGCGGGGTGGACTCTTCCGTCGCGGCGGTGTTGGTGCACAAGGCGATCGGCGACCAGTTGACCTGTGTATTTGTCAATCACGGTTTCTTGCGCAAAGGTGAGCCGGAGCAGGTCGTCAGAACCTTCCGCGATGGCTTTCATATGAATTTGGTGTATGTCGACGCTACCGAGCGGTTTATGAACCGGATGAAAGATGTGCTTGACCCTGAGCAGAAGCGTAAAATTATCGGCGAGGAATTTATCCGCGTCTTTGAAGCCGAAGCAGCCAAGCTGGGTGATATCGAATTCCTGGTTCAGGGAACGCTCTACCCGGATGTAATTGAGAGCGGTACGGCAACTGCAGCAGTAATTAAAAGCCATCACAATGTCGGCGGCCTGCCTGAAGACATGAAGTTTAAGCTGGTGGAGCCGCTCCGGGAATTATTCAAGGATGAAGTGCGCGCGTTAGGCCGGGAACTCAATCTGCCGGAAGAAATCGTCTGGCGTCAGCCTTTCCCAGGTCCGGGCCTTGCCATACGCATTATTGGCGAAGTAACCCAGGAACGGCTGGATATTCTGCGTGAAGCGGACGCAATTGTCTATGAGGAAATTAAAATTGCCGGGCTGTATCGCAAGGTGTGGCAATCGTTTGCCGTGCTGCCGGCAATGAAGAGTGTCGGCGTGATGGGGGATGAGCGCACCTACGCTTATACCATCGGCCTGCGGATTGTGTCGAGTGAAGATGGCATGACTGCCGACTGGGTACGCTTGCCGTATGAAGTGCTGGATATTATCTCCCGCCGTATAGTCAATGAGGTTAAAGGCGTCAACCGGGTGGTTTATGACATCACCTCCAAGCCGCCTTCAACAATTGAATGGGAATAACCAACAACCGCCAGAGCAATCTGGCGGTTCTGCGACTGCGGAAGCAAAATGAAGCTGATAACGGTAATCGCCCCTTCGGCCGCTCTTTTGGCGATGGCGGTTACCGGGGAGGGGATGACCAATGATCACAGAAACTTCACGGAGAGAGGCGAAATGAACGCCGTCTGCCGGGGGGCGCTATATCTGTCGCTTGCCGCCAGCATCTGGGGCGGTACCTATGTTGCCAGCAAATACGCGCTGGATGCCGTGCCGCCGTTTACACTGCTGTTTATCCGGTACGCGCTGGCAGGCATCGTATTGGTATGGCTATGCCGGAGGCAGGGTATTGCTATTGTGCCCGCGCACGCTAAAGGCATCATGTTTTTAATCGGCTTTGCCGGTTATTTTCTTTCTATAGCCGCCCAGTTTATCGGCACCAAGCTTTCTTCCGCCCATTTGGGCGCAGTAATTACCACGCTTTCGCCGATTTTTCAGTCGTTATTCGCCATCGTTATTTTGCAGGAGAAACTGTCGCTGAAGCAAGCTTTGGCAACCGCGGTTTCTTTTAGCGGCGTTTTCGTTATTGTCGGGCTGCCTGACAGCTCTGATACTGCGGTGCCGCTGGCGGGAAGTGTATTCCTGCTGCTGGCCAGCCTATTTTGGGGCTATTATTCTGTTTTGTCCCGCAAGGCGTCGGCCAGCTTTCCGCCCCTGCAAATTACCGCTTGGGGAATTCTTGTAGCAACCGCGCTGGCGTTGCCGACGGTTTTCTGGGAGTGGGGGGAGTGGCAGGCAACTGCTCTGTATTCCGGAACGATGCTTTTCAGTATTTTCTATTTATCGGTAATTTCGACCGCAGTGGCTTATCTCTACTGGAATAAGGGGCTGGCGCTGGTGCCGTCGCATGAAGCAGGGCTGTTTTTCTTTTTGCAGCCGCTGGTAGGCAGCCTGCTGGGCTGGTTGCTGCTCGGCGAAACGCTCACCGTCTCGTTCCTTTGCGGAAGCTTGCTGGTTATCGCCGGAGTATACTGGGCAATGCGCTAAAGCAAAAGGCCGTTATGAGACGCTCATCTGCGCGTTTTATAACGGCCTTTGCCCATCGATGGCAGCTAATAGGCATAGGTTGTGGCGCGCTTGCCGTTCAAAAGACCGCTTCAGTCGGCATGAAGGTGCCGGTTAATACCGGGTGACAAGGTAGGCGGTTTATGCAGCGTAAAAAAGTATTTCGTCAAATGGAATTATTTCCCTTGTCGGCAGGTGCAAATACTGAAAAGGAGAATATATAGTTAATCATAATTCAGTGAGGAGATGAAGCATTGAGAGCGCAGCCGTTCGATAATATCATTGATCGCCGGAATACCGCTTCGTGGAAATGGGATAAACTCGACAAGGTGTTTGGAACATCTGACTTGCTGCCCATGTGGATAGCCGACATGGACTTTGCCGCGCCGCCGGCAGTAGTTGAGGCCGTCAAGGCTAAAGCGGATCATGGTATTTACGGGTACGCGACCTTTCCCCGGTCTTTTTATGAGGCTATCACTGGTTGGATGAAGCGGCGGCACAACTGGGATGTGAAGGGAGAGTGGATCATGGTGACGCCGGGCGTGGTACCAGCTATCAGCATCGCAGTCCAGGCCTTCACCGCGCCCGGGGACGGCATTGTTATCCAGCCGCCGGTGTATCCCCCCTTCTTTCGCTGTGTTAAGGCCAATCGGCGCCGGCTTGTCGAAAACCCCTTAAAGTTTGAAGAGGGGCAATACCGGATTGATTTCGACGACCTGGAACGTAAGCTCGACCCCACAGTCAAAATGTTAATCCTATGCAATCCTCACAATCCGGTAGGCAGGGTTTGGCCGAAAGAAGACCTTATTCGGTTAACTGAAATTTGCATTAAGCATAATTTATTGATATTAGCCGATGAAATTCATGGCGACCTCATTTTTACCGGACACCGTCATATTCCGCTGGCAACCTTGGGGGCGGAGGTCGCCGAGCGCACGGTGACGTTTACCGCGCCGAGCAAGACCTTTAATCTGGCCGGACTTTATACATCGGCGACCATCATATCCAATCCGGCGCTGCGGCAACGCTTTAACGAACTGCTGGAAGTTTTGTCGGTGAATGAAGGCAATGTCTTTGGCATCGCCGCCTGCGAAGCCGCCTATAATCATGGCGAAGCATGGCTGAGCGACCTTCTTGCCTATTTGGAAGAAAGTGCGGACTTTCTCATCCGGTATTTGAGCGAGCGCATGCCGCAGGTAAAGGCAGTGCGGCCGGAGGCAACCTATCTTGCCTGGCTCGATTTCCGCGAACTAGGTTTGGACAGCGCTGAACTCAGAAGGTTTTTGATCTATAAGGCTAAGGTTGGACTTAATGACGGCACGACCTTTGGCACACAGGGAGAAGGCTTTGCCCGGTTGAATTTCGGCTGTCCCCGATCCTTGCTGGCAGAAGGGCTAACGCGGATTGAAAAGGCGATCAAAGGATAAATTAAAATCCCGCCCGCAGCGGCGGGAGTTTAATTGCAAAATTATTTGACTTGGTCAAATAATTTTGCTATAGTATTGCCAAAAAGTGGAGGGGGAAGTATGGCCGACGATATAGAGAAAAGGGCGATGGAGATACGGAAATTTAACCGGTTCTATACCAATATCATTGGTTTGGTGAATAGAACCATTCTCGACAGTCCGTACTCGCTGGCGGAAGTCCGGGTAATGCTGGAAATCGATCAAGCCGGCCAGTGCACCGCGCGCGATCTTGTAAAACTGCTTGATATTGATCCCGGATACCTGAGCCGGATGCTGCAGCGCTTTGTTAAAGAAAAATTGATTACAAAAACGGCATCAACTACAGACGGCCGGGCAAACGTCCTGTCCCTGACTGACAAAGGCCGTCAGACGTTCCGTCAATTGTCAGATGCTTCCACCCGGCAGATTGTTTCATTATTGCAAGATATGCCGGATAATGCGCAGATGAGGCTGGTGGAGCATATGGCCGCTATCCAAGATATTCTGTCACACCGGAAGAAACCTGAATTCATCATCCGTGCGCAGCAGCCGGGAGACTGGGGGTATATAGCTTATCGGCACGGTGTGCTGTACAGCCGGGAATATGGTCTCAGTCAAGTGTTCGAACGATATGTTTTGGAGAGCCTGGTAAAACATGCGCAGCATCTGGAGAGGGGCAGTATTTGGATTGCCGAGCACGGCAACCGGATCGCCGGATTTATCGCCATTGTCCGGGCAGAAGAGGAAACGGCGCAGCTGCGCTGGTTTTTAATTGAACCCGAGTATCGCGGCATGGGACTTGGCAAACGCCTGATGGATAAGGCTATGCATTACTGCGTGCAGCAAAAATTTAAAAAGGTCTTTTTATGGACATTTCAGGGTCTGGATGCAGCGCGGCACTTATACAAGAGTTATGGCTTTCACCTGACAGAACAGGTTCCGGGTGACGCATGGGCCAACGGTCTGATTGAGGAAAAGTGGGAAGCAGAACTTTAAAAGTGGTTAGCGGCAGAAAGGAGAGATGCAGAGTGGATGCTTCGGCCCGCAGAGAATTCTGGGAAGGATGCCGGGATTGCCTGCCGCTGATGATCGGCGGCGTGCCCTTCGGCCTTACGTGCGGCATGTTAAGTGTGGCGGCAGGCTTTAACCTGCGGAGGTAGCGCTGACGTCACTGGTTGTTTTTTCCGGGGCATCCCAGTTTGTGACGATTACCATGCTGCAGTGTTTAGCGTGCTCATTGTGCCGCCGCTAGTCATGCCTCAGGGTCAGATCCAACTTTCGATTGACAATCAGTACTTGCTTGCAGGTATCTTCACAATATGGTTAGCCTGGAAATATCGCAAGTTTGTTATTGCTGTCGGCGGCGGAACCGGCTTCATGCTGGCTTTTAGGTGGCTGGCAAGCTGAGATGCGAAAGAACGCGGATTGTCCCACGTTCTTTCGCATCTCAGTTTATATAACAGGCAAAGCATTAAGAATATTTGCGCTGAAGCCGCTTTGAGCTATGCTCTGGTATTTGACCGGGGTACAAGGGTTATAGCGTTAGGCGCCGAAATAGTAGGTATACGTGATAGGGAGGAAATACCGGTGAGCCTTACAATTGTTTGCGGCAGGGCCGGCAGCGGCAAGAGCCGGCACTGTCTGGACAGCATACGTGACGCTTTGCGCCGTGAGCCTGACGGTGCTCCCCTGGTGCTCTTGCTGCCGGAACAGTCAACCTTTCAGATGGAGCGGGAATTGGCAAAGACTCCGGGACTTGGCGGCTTTGTCAGAGCCTATGTACTTGGCTTCCGGCGCCTGGCGCATCGGGTGCTGGCCGAGACCGGCGGCGCGTTGCGGCCGCAGATCACCGATCTGGGTAAAAGGCTGATCATCAGCCGGCTGCTTGCCGAGTACCAGGATGATTTAGCGCTCTTTACCGGGGCGACGGGACGCCGCAGTTTCGCCGATACCGTGGCCGGCCTGATACAGGAGTTCAAGAATTACAATATCACCCCCCAGGAGTTATTCGCGGCACAGAAGGCGGCGGGAGAAACCGCCCTTGCCCAGAAGCTCGGCGATCTTGCACTTGTTTATCAAGGGTTTGAAGCTTACCTGGCCGCTAGCGGATTGGCGTCCGAGGACTACCTCAGCCTGCTGGCCGCGAAGATTCCCCATTCGGCAATTTTCCGGGATGCCCAGGTTTGGGTAGATGGTTTTCACTGGTTTACACCGGCGGAATATGCGGTATTAGAGCAAGTGCTGCGCTGCGCAAAGGATGTTACCGTCACTCTTTGCCTGCCTGAGCCGGAGGCGGACAGGCACGGCCGGGAAACAGCCCTGTTTTACCGCCAATACCAGACGCTGCTGAAACTGAAACACATGGCAAAATCATGTGGCTGCGAGGTGAGGCAGTTCACGCTGGAGGAATGCCGCCGCCTGGCGGCGCGACCCGTACTTCTGCGCATCGAAAGCGCTTATGCCGGCTTGCCTGCAGGGAAGCTGCCGGAAACAGCCGAGGGACTGGAGATTGTGGAAGCGGCCAACAGGCGTGCCGAGGCAGAAGGGATTGCGCGCGACATGATCCGCCGCTGCCGCGAGCATGGGTACCGCTGGTCGGATATGGTGGTACTCCTGCGCGATACCGAGACATACGCGGCAGTTATCGAGCGGACGCTGGCAGATTATGGCATTCCATTCTTTAGTGACCGTAAGCGGCCGGCGGTTCACCACCCGCTCGCCGAATTTTTACGTTCGCTGTTTGAGATATATTTGGAGAACTGGAGCTACGAGCCTGTTTTTCGCTGCCTGAAGACAGGGCTATTGCCAATATCCATGGATGACATCGAACGCCTGGAGAATTATGTGCTAGAATTTGGCATACGCGGCTCCCGCTGGACGAAAGAGGAGCCGTGGCGCTTTACGCGGCGGCTTTCGCTCAGTGAAGATAGCGAATTAAACGACGGTGAAAACCAGGCGCTCGACAGGATTAACGCAATACGCCGCCGGGCCGTAGCTCCCCTGGTAAAGATGGCGGAGCGCCTGGCTGATGCACAGACGGCAGCGGATATTACCGGGCGCTTGTTTGAGCTCTTGCAAGAATTGAATGTCACGGCAACGCTGGAAGCATGGGCGGAAGAAGCCGAATGCGCCGGTGACTTGGAAGAGGCTAGGGAGCATCGCCAGGTGTGGGCGGGACTGATGGACTTGTTCGACCAACTGGTGGAAGCCTGCGGCAGTCAACCTATAACGCTGGAAGACTACAGTTTGGCGCTGAATGAAGGTTTGGAAGGGCTTCAGCTCAGCATCATTCCGCCGGGGCTAGACCATGTTGCCGTTTCTTCGTTAGAGAGAACGCGTATTGACAATGTACGCGCCGTTTATATCCCCGGCGTGAACGACGGCGTCTTCCCCATGAAAGCCCGGAGTGAAGGCGTGCTGACAGGTGATGATCGCAGCAAGCTGCGGGAATGGGGGCTTGAACTGGCGCCAAGCGCCAAAGAAGACGTATTTGCCGAAGCTTTCTTGGTATATACGGCCGTGACGCGAGCCAGCGATTACCTGTGGATGAGTTATCCCCTGGCCGATGAAGAAGGAAAGGCGCTTCTTCCTTCGTTGGAGATTGCCAAAATACGCAAGCTGGCGGGTATCAAGGCGATCCGCTCACTTGCTGTTGATCCTCCGGACGGCGAGGAACGCAGTTATCTGGCGCACCCGCGCCGCAGCTTGTCCCCGCTTGCCGTCAGCTTACGCCGCTATAAGAACGGTGAAGAGATCAGCAATGATTGGTGGGACGTATACAACTGGCTGCAGGCGCGGCCTGAACTTAAACAGCATCTAAAATTAGCGCTCGCCGGCCTGTTTCATCATAATGCGGGAGACAGGCTGCCGCCGGAACTGGCGAAGCGGCTCTATTGCCGGCAAAAGCGGCTGCGCGGCAGCGTAACTCGTTTTGAAAGTTACCGGGCTTGTCCTTTTAAACATTTCGTCCAATATGGCCTGGGCCTGAAAGAGCGTCCCGTTTTCCGGCTGCAGGCGCCTGACCTTGGCCAATTCTTGCATGCCGTGCTAAAGGAATTCGGCGACCAACTGGCTGCTGAGGGACGTCACTGGGGCAGTCTGACCGACGAAGAAAGCCGCAGACTATGCGGGCGTATTGTGGAACAATTGGCGCCCAAGCTGCAAAATGAAATTCTTCTGAGCAGCGAACAGTATAAGCATATGCTGAAGCGCCTTCGCCGCCGGGTGGAGCGCTCGGTGGCGCGGCTGGTAGAGTTTGACCGGGCCACCTGCTTTAAGCCGATTGCGCTGGAGGCCGCTTTTAGTGGCGATGGCGCAGCGCTTCCGGCGCTTGTCTATCCTTTGGACGATGATGAGCTGGAGATCGTAGGCCAAATTGACCGGCTGGATATCGTCCGCCATAACGGCAGCAATTACTTGCTGGTTCTTGACTATAAATCAGGTCAGGCGCACCTTAGCCTGCCTGAGGTTTATTATGGACTGAGGCTGCAGCTTCTTACCTATCTTCTGGCCGCTTTAAAAGCGGGCCGGCAGTTGTTTCCCGGAGAGACCGTACAACCGGCCGGCATGCTGTACTATTTTTTAAAGAACCCGAGTGTTGCGGGAAATTCACCCAAGAATGCGGACGAGATTATGAGTGAGATTAACCGGCAACTGAAAATGCCGGGATGGATCTTAAAGGAGCCGGAGATTGTCCGGTTATTGGACGCCAATATCAACGGCTGGTCGGAGTTTATCAAGGTTGGGTTTGGCAAGAAACAGGATTTTGTCAGCACGTGCCTGGCGCAGCTGAAAAGTCGCGAGGAGTTTGACCGGTTGCTTGGCCACGCCGAGCGAATATTTCTGGCGACCGCGCGGGCGATATTGGCGGGAGATGTCAGTATTCGTCCTTATTGGTTTAATCGGATGACTCCGTGCGGCTATTGCCCATACCGCAGTGTATGCCAGTTTGACAAGCTGGTGCCGGGAAATGAGTACCGGGTGCTTGACGCCCTATCCGACGATGAAATATGGGCCAAACTTAGCGGCGAAGGAGGGGAAGGCTAATGTCCTGGTCTGAAGAGCAACTCGCAGCAATAGAGCTGAGGGATCGGAATTTGCTGGTAGCAGCGGCTGCCGGTTCTGGCAAAACCTCGGTATTAGTGGAGCGGATTATCCGGCGCGTTACCGACCCTCATCAGCCTGTGGATATTGACAGTGTTCTGGTCGTGACTTTCACCAATGCCGCAGCGGCGGAAATGAAATCCCGCATTGGCATGGCCTTAAGCGCAGCCCTGGCCGCCGCCGACAAAGATCCATATTTGGAACGGCAATTGGCGTTGCTTAATTCAGCGCCGATTTCAACCCTGCATGCTTTTTGCCAACACTTAATCCGGCAGTATTTTTATATATTAGACATTGACCCCAATTTTCGCATTGCCGGCGAGGCAGAAATTGAGTTAATCCGGGCGGATGTGCTGGAGAAATTATTCGAAAACCTGTATGCCCAAGGCGATGAAGCCTTTCTCGGGCTGGCCGAACGTTATGGCGGCGAGGACGGCGACACTGCTCTCTATAATCTGGTGCTGGAACTGTATGATTTTTCGCGCAGCCAACCCTGGCCCGATTATTGGCTGGATGGCCTGACGGAGCGGTTTGAGGTGCCGGAGGGGTGTGATATCGATGATACGCCATGGTCGCCACTCATCCGGCAAAAGGTAATGCTGGAAGCGGAAGAGGGGCAGCGCCGGCTGGACGCTCTAATCAGACAAGCGCTGCGCCCTGGCGCTCCGGCGCCCTACGCCGCTACGTTCCGGGCCGATAAAATGGTGCTTGAAGAGCTTATGCAGGCAGCGGCGACTTCCTGGCAAGCCCTGGCCGGGGTGATGGAAACGATAAAATTTGAAACAATCGCCAAAACAGGCAATGAGGTTGCCCCAGAGGTCAAAGAAGCGCTGCAAAAGGAGCGCAATCAGCTAAAGGATAAGATCCGCAAGCTAAGAGACACGTATTTTTGTCAGACGGCTCAAGGCTGGCTGGAAGATCTCCGGAAAACAGCGCCGGTGGTTCGCAGTCTGGCAGAGCTGGTGAAGAAGTTCGGCAGGCATTTCAGCCAGGCTAAGCTGGATAAAGGCCTGTTGGATTTTAACGATCTGGAACATTATGCGCTGAAGATATTGCTGAGCGATACGGCAGTTCCGGGAGTGCTGCAGCCTTCTCCGATTGCCCTTAAGCTGCAGGAAAAGTATACCGAGGTAATGGTAGACGAATATCAAGATATTAATAATGTACAGGAAGCAATTTTGCAGCTTGTTGCATCGGCGGCGAGGCCGAACCGGTTTATGGTTGGCGATGTGAAACAGAGTATTTACCGGTTCCGGCTGGCCGAACCAAGCTTATTCATGGACAAGTATCGCGCGTATCGGAGCGGCGAAACCGGACGGGAATACCGTGTCGACTTGTCGCGCAACTTTCGCAGCCGGCCGGAGATACTCGACGCGGTCAACTACCTGTTCACACAACTTATGACCGCTCGCGCTTCCGAACTGGAGTATGGCGAAGCAGAAAAGCTGCATCCCGGACCAGACTACCCGCCTGCTGACGGGATGCTCGCGGCAGGGCCGGTTGAGCTTTATATTCTTGACCAGGACGATGTCACGGCGTCTGAGGCAGAGCAAAATCAGGAGGCGGCGGCTGCGGAGGATTGCGCCGCGGAAAGAGCGGAGATTATTGCGCACCCCAAGCTTACCGGCTTTGAGCAAGAGGCGGCGCTCATCGCTGAACGCATTCGCAGCCTGGTGGACAGCGGGAGCCTGGTATTCGATAAAAATGAAAAGCGCTACCGGCCGGTAATGTGGCGGGATGTGGTCGTATTGCTGCGGTCGGTGCAAGGAAAAGCCCATATTCTGGCGGAAGCTATGCGGCAGCAGGATATTCCCTGTTATGCGGAACTTGACGGCGGCTATTTTCAGGAAACTGAAGTTCAGGTAATTCTTTCGCTGCTCGGTGTTATTGACAACGCTCTGCAGGATATTCTGCTAGCAGGCGTGCTGCGTTCGCCGCTTGGTAACTTTTCCGCCGCTGAGCTGGCAGAGATCCGTCTTTCGCTGCCGGGCAGCAGCTTATGGGATGCCCTGACTGCGTACCCGCCTAAGGGAGATGAACTTTCCGCGAAAGTGTCGGCTTTCATCGCGCAACTGAAGGCTTGGCGGCGCCTGGCCCGGCGGGCGCCGGTCGCCGACCTGATCTGGACCATATATCGCGATACCGGCTATTATGATTATGTGGGAGGAATGCCGGGAGGGGCGCTCAGACAGGCGAATTTGCGGGCGATGTATGACCGGGCGCGTCAGTTTGAAGCGACCAATTACCGCGGCTTGTTCCGTTTTCTCCGTTTCATTGAGCGGCTGCGCGACAAGGGGTCTGATATGTCGGTAGCCAGAACGCTGGGTGAAAATGAAAATGTACTGCGGATTATGAGTATTCATAAAAGTAAAGGTTTGGAGTTTCCCGTCGTGGTCATCGCCGACCTTGGCAAAGGCATCAATCTCCAGGACAGTAAAGCGCCGGTTGTTTGCCACAAATCACTGGGGGTCGGCCCCTACCTGATTGATCCCGAACTGCGCTACCGTTATCCGACCTTGGCGCGTTTAGCTGTCCAACATAAAATCAATATGGAAACCAAAGCCGAGGAACTGCGTATTTTGTATGTGGCGCTGACCCGGGCCAGGGAAAAACTGATTTTAACCGGTTCCGCGCCTAAACTGGCGCAAAAATGCGCGGCATGGTGCCGCGAAACCGGCAGACGGGAAGCAGTGTTGCCGGATTCGCTGATAACAGCGGCCAACAGCTATTTGGACTGGATCGGCCCGGCGGTCGCCAGACACGCCTCCGGCTGGCCGCTGCGCGATTATTGCAGTTGCGACGAGGAACCCCACCCGGTTGTTGCTGCGTGGCCGGGAACCTGGGATGTGCGTATTGGACGGCGGGAGGAGGTCGGCGGGCTTCGTTCCTCCCGGGCGGAAGATGATCCGTTTTTGCGCTGTATCGAGGCAGCCGCGCCTGTGCCGACCGGACGGGATGTGGCTTGGGTTGACGCCGTTTTAGGCTGGCAGTATCCGTTTCAGGATGTTGCCGGCATCCCGGCCAAGCTCACCGTAACCGAGATCAAACGGCGGCTGGATGTTTTGGCGGCTGAAGACGGGGAGCGTTGGTACGGCCGGGGAAGTCTGGCGAACCGTCCGGCTTTTCTGCAGGACGTGGGCCGCCTGACTGCAGCTGAAAAGGGAACCGTAATGCATACCGTTATGCAACACCTGGACTTTTCCGGTCCGCTGGATACGCCGGGCATTGTGGCTCAGGTGCGGAAAATGGCAGAAAGGGAACTTTTGCTGCCGTCTCAGGCCGAAGCCGTGGATTACGAGGCTATTGCCGCTTTCTTTGAGACGCCGCTGGGCCGGCGTCTGCGCCAGGCGAGCTGGGTAAGGCGGGAAATGCCATTCAGCCTGATGCTGCCGGCTGCCCGGTTTTATCCCGGCGCTTTAGACCCGGCGGAGCAGGTGTTTGTACAGGGAGTGGTTGATTGCCTTTTTAAGGAGCAGGACGGGCTGGTGCTTGTGGACTACAAGACAGACCGCGGGGCAGCGCCTGATGAACTTGCGGCTAGGTATTGCGTGCAGCTTACTGTTTACGCCGAGGCAATCGAACGCATCCTGCGGCTGCCCGTACGGGAAAAGTGCTTATATGCCTTTGAAAATAGACAAATTATCAGAATTTAGCGCTCTTATTCCGAACGTTCAGGAGAAAACTAAAAGAATAGTTCAGATTTTCATTGACACTTCCGGAGATTTGTTGATACAATATAGTTGCAAACCAATACTGCTCGTATAATTTTGAGGATAGGGCTCAGAAGTTTCTACCAGGTAGCCGTAAATTACCTGACTACGAGTGAAAGTGCGCCTTGGGTTCCGCAAGCCGGTAAATTTCCCGCACACACGGGATATGTCCGGGCATGGCAGCGACCGAGCGGCGCAAGCGCTTTCCAGGCGCTACACCGATGGGATAAAAACCCGGACGGGAAAGTTTCGCTCTGTTATAAGAGAGGAATTTTCCCGCCGGGTTTCTATTTTTTTGTGCGTGATGTATCCTGCCGGTTGTGGACATACTGGAAAAGATTTCAGACAAAGTAGGGGGACGGAAATGTTAGAAAAGTTTTTTGAGCTTTCCAACAGGAACACTGATGTCAAAACCGAGGTAGTAGCCGGCATAACCACTTTCATGACCATGGCGTACATTTTGTTTGTCAATCCGAGCATTCTTAGCGCCGCCGGCATGGACAAGAATGCGGTACTGCTCGCGACCGCACTGGGCGCGGGCATTGTAACCCTGATGATGGGCTTGTTTGTCAACTATCCTATTGCACTTGCTCCCGGCATGGGTCTGAATGCCTTTTACGCTTTCACGGTAGTTATTGGTATGGGTGTTTCCTGGCAAGTAGCCCTTGGCGCCGTATTCATCTCTGGCCTGATTTTTATTATATTAACGGTGACAAAAGTGCGCCAACTGTTGGTGGAAGGGATGCCGACTTCGCTCAAGCATGCCATTACCGTGGGTATTGGCCTGTTTATCACGATTATCGGCCTGAAGCTGTCGGGCATTCTTAGCATTCGCCTGTCGCTTATTCCGCCGACGTTGGAAAAAATTATCGCCGCCAAAGGCAATGGCACGCCCCTGCACTTTGAAACCATCATCGAGATGGGCAAACTGGCCGAGCCGCATGTCCTTCTCGCCGTCTTCGGCCTGGTTCTGATCAGCGTGCTGATGGCTCGCAATGTTAAAGGTTCGATGCTTATTGGTATTTTGGCGACTACGCTGATCGGCATTTTTATGGGTATTGTAAAAATTCCCGCCGGATTTAGCCCCATCGCTATGCCTGACTTCAGCAAAAATGCCTTTTTCGCCCTGGATATCTGGGGAGCCCTGCATATGGGACTGCTGACAATTATTTTCACGTTTACTTTCGTTGAACTGTTTGACACAATGGGCACGCTAGTGGGCACTGCGACCAAGGCAAAACTGATGGATAAAGACGGCAATTTCCCCGGTATCGGCAAAGCCATGCTTGTTGACGCTACCGGCGTCAGCTTGGGCGCCATGCTCGGCACCAGTACGATTACTGCGTATGTTGAGAGCGCAGCGGGAGTGGGCGCAGGCGGACGAACCGGCCTGACTGCCGTTGTATGCGGCATACTGTTTATACTTGCGCTCTTCTTTACGCCGCTGGCCGGCCTGATTCCGGATGCCGCAACTGCTCCTGCCCTGATTATTGTGGGCGCGCTGATGCTGGAATCTGTGCGGTTCATTGATTTCAGCGATTTCACCGAAGGCTTGCCTGCTTTCCTGACAATCGCGCTGATGCCATTTACTTACAGCATCGCCAACGGCATTTCCGCAGGCCTTGTCATGTATCCGCTGCTCAAACTGATCAGCGGTCGCGGCCGTGAGGTACACTGGATCGTGTATGTTCTGGCTGTTCTTGTTGTGCTGCGGTTTGTTTTCCTAAATGAATAACGCTTGAGAAAAACCCAGATACTTTAGCCAGTATCTGGGTTTTAAAACACTATAACAGTTCATAACGCTAAAAATGGAGGTATCTTTGATGAAAACCGCAATTATCATGGGCAGCGATTCCGATTGGCCGGTGCTAAAACCGGCGGCGACAGTACTGGCTGAATTCGGCATAGGCGTTGAGGTGCTGGTGGCTTCGGCCCATCGCACTCCCGGCAAGGTGCATGAATTTGTCGCCTCCGCCCGCGAGCGCGGCATCCGCGCGATAATCGCCGGCGCCGGCGCCGCGGCGCACCTGCCGGGCGTGGTTGCCAGCTTTACCACATTGCCGGTCATTGGTGTTCCGGTAAACAGTACATCGCTGGGGGGGCTGGATGCATTACTGAGCATTGTTCAGATGCCGTCAGGCATACCGGTGGCCACTATGGCGATCAACGGAGCCAAAAACGCGGCGCTTTTCGCCATACAGATTTTAGCCGTCGGCAATCCGGAGCTGGAAGCCAAGTTAGCGGCGCACCGCAGGGCCATGGCGGAGGAAGTGGAGCAAAAAGCCGCCAATGTCACATTTCCATAAAAAGAAGGGGGTAAACAGCATGGAAAAAAAACCGCTATATGAAGGGAAAGCCAAAAAAGTATTTGCTACTGACAATCCCAATGAATATTTGGTTTATTACAAAGACGACGCCACGGCTTTTAACGGTGTAAAGAAAGGCACAATTCTTAACAAAGGTGTTCTCAACAACAAAATTTCCGCCTTTTTCTTCAACCTGCTCGGGCAGCACGGCATACCGCATCACTTTGTCCGGCTTGTCAGCGACCGGGAAATGATTGTCAAAAAACTGCAAATTCTGCCGATCGAAGTAGTGGTGCGCAATATTGCCGCAGGCAGCTTGGCCAAACGAATTGGCTGGGAAGAAGGCCGCAAGATGCCGTCTACTGTTCTGGAACTATATTACAAGAATGATGAATTAGGCGACCCGCTTATCAATGAATACCATGTCAGAGCCATGGGGCTGGCAACGCCCGAACAGGTCAAAACCATTCAGGACTATGCGCTTAAAATCAACGAAATCCTGTCCGAATTCCTCAAAGCCAAGAGGCTCGAACTGATTGATTTTAAGCTGGAGTTTGGCGTGCACAACGGCGAAATTTTGCTGGGTGACGAGATATCGCCGGACACCTGCCGGTTCTGGGATGTTGAAACCGGGGAAAAACTCGATAAAGACAGATTCCGCCGTGATCTTGGCAATGTAGAAGAGGCTTATAAGGAAGTGCTGTACCGCTTAACCGGTGAGCGTGTAAATTAACTTTAACGGAGGACTGCTCGATGGTGTATGAACCGGAGACAGACAAACTGCGGGAAGAATGCGGGGTTTTTGGTATATATTCCCGTCAGGACCAGGTTGCGGCTTTGACTTTTTGGGGTTTGTACGCCCTGCAGCACCGGGGGCAGGAAAGCGCCGGCATCGCGGTGACTGACGGCCGGCAGATGGATATCCAGCGAGGAATGGGCTTAGTGCCCGAAGTGTTCTGCCACGGCGTGCCCGAACTGCCGGGCCATATTGCCATCGGCCATGTGCGGTACTCGACTACCGGCTCGAGCCTTCTTGCCAATACCCAGCCCCTGATGGTGAGTTTTGCCGGCGGGCAGATCAGCCTGGCGCACAACGGCAATCTTACGAATGCGCGGGAACTCCGGCTTGATCTGGAACAGCGCGGCAGCGTGTTTCAGACCTCTATCGACAGCGAAGTAATCGTCAATCTGATCGCACGTTCCGCCAAACCGAACATTGAAGACAAGATATTGGAAAGCCTGGCGCAAATTCAGGGCGCGTATTGCCTGGTAGTCATGACCGAGAATAAACTGTTTGGTATTCGTGATCCCCACGGTTTCCGGCCGCTGTGCATCGGCAGGATGAGTACCGGCGGCTGGGTAATCGCTTCCGAGTCGTGCGCGCTCGATACGGTAGGCGCCGAAATGATTCGCGACGTCGAGCCGGGAGAAATGGTGGTCATCGATGATCAGGGAATATCTTCGCTCAAGTTCGGCCACAAAGACGCCAAAGCGCTGTGCGTATTTGAATATATCTACTTTGCCCGCCCGGACAGCATAATTGACGGCCAAAGCGTTTATCAGGCAAGGTTTGAGATGGGTCGGCAGCTTGCCCGTGAAAGCGGTTTGCAGGCGGATATTGTAATCTCGGTACCGGACTCGGGCACAACAGCTGCCATTGGGTTTAGCCGCGAGTCAGGCATTCCTTTTGTAGAAGGACTGATAAAAAACCGCTATGTGGGCCGGACTTTTATTCAGCCTGAACAAAAGAAGCGCGAGATGAGCGTACGCGTCAAATTGAACGCTGTTGCCTCCGTGGTGAAGGATAAGTCGGTAGTAATGGTGGACGACTCCATTGTTCGCGGCACAACCAGCGGAAAAATTGTCAAAATGCTGAAAGAGGCCGGAGCAAAAGCGGTGCATATGTGCGTCAGTTCGCCGCCAATCGGCTACCCGTGCTATTACGGGATCGATACATCTGCACGCAAGGAATTGATTGCCGCCAGTAAAAGAGTCGAAGAAATTCGTCAGTTCATTAGCGCGGATTCCTTATACTATTTGTCGCTGGAAGGACTTTACCGTTCGCTTGGCGCTGTCAAATATGAAAGCATGTGCTATGCTTGTTTTACTTCCGACTATCCCGCAGCCATTCCGTGTGAAAGCCATTGCGGCAATAAATACGTGTTTGAGCCGCAGAAACAGGAGTATCGCGGCTGAGCCGCGACGAGGAGGGTATATGACGCAAAAAGGACTGACTTACCGTGAGGCCGGGGTGGATATTGACGCCGGCAATCGTGCGGTCGAACTCATGAAGCAAAGCGTGCGCTCCACCTACCGACCGGAGGTTATCGGCGATATTGGCGGTTTTGGCGGCTTGTTCGCACTTAATCTTGCTAAATACCGCGAGCCTGTGCTGGTGTCCGGGACGGATGGGGTAGGCACCAAGCTGCGGATTGCGTTTCTGATGGATAAGCATGATACGATTGGCCAGGATGTTGTTGCCATGTGCGTCAACGACATTTTGGTGCAGGGCGCCGAACCGCTGTTTTTTCTCGATTACCTGGCTGTCGGCAAGCTGCGCCCCGAGCAGGTGGCAGATATTGTAAGCGGTGTTGCCAAAGCCTGTAAAGATTCGGGGTGCGCCCTGATTGGCGGTGAAACCGCCGAGATGGCCGGGTTCTATCCTGAAGGCGAATACGATATTGCCGGCTTTGCCGTCGGTATTGTGGACAAGGCCAAAATCGTGACAGGCGAACGGATAGTGCCGGGGGATGCGATCATCGGCTTGCCGTCAAGCGGTTTGCACTCCAACGGCTATTCGCTGGCCCGCGCCGTCGTTTTCCGTAAGGCGCAGCTCGAATGCGATGACCTCTTCCCGGGCACGAAGAAAACCGTTGCCGAGGTTC
>JAOACF010000220.1 GCA_026417995.1 Negativicutes bacterium | reverse complement strand
CTTCAGCAACNGTTTTGCCGGGCATTTGGCGCAGCACTGCTGCTGTGCCTCCCCGGCTAATCAGAATACTGGCTTGGGGATAATTACGGGCGACATTTTGCGCCTCATGGATCGTAGCAATTTCTATAGGAAAGTTAACTCCCATCTGCCGGGAGACTTGAGCAGCCATTTCTGCCATATTAGATGACAATGCGATAAAAAGAATTGAACTCATGATGCGCCTCCCCTCATACTAACTAAATTTTTCTCCTTATTCCACAAAATTCCTTCTTTATAGTTAATTATTTCACATTTTTCTACATTTTTACAAATCGCTTCCGTGATAGATTAATGCGATAAAAAAACCGCTGACGCGGTCTTTTTTAGTGTTGTGTCATTGCGAACGAAGCCCAGCGGAGTGAAGCAATCGCGTCTTAAGATCGCCACGCTAGCGCTCGCGATGACACAAAACTTATAGTTTCTAGTATATTTATCGAGTAGCTAGAAGTCGGGAGTAATTTCCCGACTTCTTTGCTCTCACAGAACCGTACGTACGGGCCTCGTATACG
>JAOACF010000219.1 GCA_026417995.1 Negativicutes bacterium | reverse complement strand
ATGATACATGGCTTGCTCCGGCGTCAACTTGCTCACGGGCGGAAGCACGCCAAAGGCGTCACAGGTGAGCAAGATCAGATTCTTGGGATGGCCCGCAATGGCCGGGATCTTGGCATGAGCGATGGATTCGAGCGGGTACGCCGTCCGGGTGTTTTCCGTCAGCGAAATATCGGAGTAATCGACCTCTCGGGTTTCGCGATCGACCACGACATTTTCCAGCACGGCACCGAAGCGAATGGCCTGGAAAATCTCGGGTTCCTTCTCGGCGGAAAGATTCGCACACTTGGCATAGCAGCCGCCTTCGATGTTGAAGACAGAGCCCTTTGCCCAGCCATGCTCGTCATCGCCGATCAGGTAGCGGTCAGGGTCTGCAGACAGTGTTGTCTTGCCTGTACCGGAGAGGCCGAAGAACAGAGCCACATCGCCGTCCTCACCTACATTGGCCGAGCAGTGCATCGGCAGTACGTCTTTCTCCGGCAGCAGGAAGTTCTGTACGGAGAACATCGCCTTTTTCATTTCACCGGCATAGCGCATGCCGGCCAGCAGTACCC
>JAOACF010000218.1 GCA_026417995.1 Negativicutes bacterium | reverse complement strand
GGCCTGTATTGCTGGCATGCGCGTCTGGCCGCCAACCAGAATAATCTCATCAATCTGGCTGGGTTGCAGACCGGCATCGCGCAGCGCCTGCCGCACCGGCCCCATGCTGCGCTCGATCAGATCGGCACAGAGTTGTTCGAGCCGGGCGCGCGTCAGGGTTGCACTCAGGTGCTTGGGTCCACTCGAGTCGGCGGTGATGAACGGCAAACTGATCTCGGTCTGCATCAGCGAGCTAAGCTCCATTTTCGCCTTTTCCGCCGCCTCTTTCAGGCGCTGCAACGCGACCCGATCTTCGCGCAGGTCAATGCCGTGCTCTTTCTTAAACTCCTCGGCCAGCCAGTCAATAATCCGTTGGTCGAAATCGTCGCCGCCGAGATGGGTATCGCCGCTAGTGGCCTTAACCTCAACCACGCCCTCACTCAACTCGAGAATGCTGACATCGAAGGTGCCGCCACCCATATCGTAGACGACGACGAGTTCATCTTTCCCCTTCTTATCAAGGCCGTAGGCCAGCGCACTGGCAGTCGGCTCATTAACGATGCGCAGCACCTCAAGGC
>JAOACF010000217.1 GCA_026417995.1 Negativicutes bacterium | reverse complement strand
GGTTATCTGCGCGCCGTGAAATGCTTCATATTTGTCCCGTATGCCGCGCAGTATATCGATAGCATCTTCTACGCTGGGTTCACCCACTAAGATAGGCTGAAACCTGCGCTCCAATGCGGCATCTTTTTCAATATGCTTTTTATACTCATCAAGCGTAGTAGCGCCTATAACTTGTAATTCCCCTCTAGCTAAAGCCGGTTTTAGTATATTGGCCGCATCAATGGCTCCTTCGGCTGCACCGGCGCCGATGAGAGTATGAAGCTCATCAATAAATAAAATTATATTATCGGCTTTCCTAACTTCATCTACGATCTTCTTAAGGCGTTCCTCAAATTCACCGCGGTATTTAGTTCCGGCTACAACAGAGGCAATATTAAGCGATACCACCCTTTTATGGCGGAGGGTTTCGGGTACCCTGCCGTTAATAATTCTCTGCGCCAACCCCTCTGCAATGGCGGTTTTTCCCACCCCGGGCTCACCTATCAAAACGGGATTGTTTTTAGTGCGGCGGCTGATTACCTGTAAAACCCGCTCAATCTCGTTATCCCTGCCAATTACCGG
>JAOACF010000216.1 GCA_026417995.1 Negativicutes bacterium | reverse complement strand
GTTTTATAAAAGTAAATAGTAATGTTTAAGTACTTTCAGGGGAGGGTGTAATTCCCGACCGGCGGTATAGCCCGCGAGCCTTTTTAGGCAGATCTGGTGAGATTCCAGAGCCGACAGTATAGTCTGGATGGGAGAAAGTGCAATTGCTATTATTTTTTGAAAATAATAGTTTAAAGTGATTTGAATGCCCTGAGATAATTTCTCAGGGCATTTTTTATAAATTTTTAAAGAGGTGGGTTATGGATAAAAAGTACATGAAAAGAGTTATTGAATTAGCAAAATTAGGATGGGGAAATACAAACCCTAATCCTTTAGTAGGGGCAGTTGTTGTTAAGGATGGAGAAATTATTGCAGAGGGTTATCATGGTTACTATGGTGGTGAACATGCAGAGGTAGATGCTTTGAAAAAAATTAACTTTAATGCACAAGGAGCAACACTTTATGTAAATTTAGAGCCTTGCTGTCATTATGGAAAAACACCTCCTTGTGTTGATGCAATTATAAAAAGTAAAGTAAGTAAAGTTGTTATTGCTATGAGGGACCCAAATCCTAAAGTGTCTGGGAA
>JAOACF010000215.1 GCA_026417995.1 Negativicutes bacterium | reverse complement strand
AAAGTGAACTCTTTGGTCATGAACGTGGCGCTTTTACCGGTGCGTATCAACAACGGAAAGGCCGCTTTGAAATGGCACACGGTGGAACTATTTTTTTAGATGAAATTGGAGACCTACCTTTAAGTATTCAAGCAAAACTTCTTCGCGTCCTCCAAGACAAAACATTTGAACGTGTCGGAGGTACGGAAGTCATCAAGGTCAATGTCCGCGTAATTACCGCCACAAATCGCGATTTAGAAAAATTTGTCAAAGAAGGAAAATTCCGGGAAGACCTCTATTACCGACTTAATGTGTTTCCAATCTTCATTCCACCTTTGAGAGAGCGAAAAACAGATATTCTGGAATTAGCCAATCACTTCGTCGAAAAATTTAGCCGTGAGAACAATAAATATGTAAAACGAATTTCAACACCCGCTATCGATATGCTGATGAGCTATCATTGGCCCGGCAATGTTCGCGAATTAGAAAATATTATCGAGCGTGCTGTTATTCTTACCACCGACGATGTCATCCATGGTCACCATCTACCTCCAACTCTTCAAACAGCGGAAGCATCAAATACAGTTATGAAAGGA
>JAOACF010000214.1 GCA_026417995.1 Negativicutes bacterium | reverse complement strand
CCTTTACTTCTTGACCGACACGCATATGCGGCGTATAGCCTGCCTGTTCATCAACGAGATATGCGTATTGCCGGGTTGTTTTATGACGATAGTAAGTTCTTTCATAACTGATGACCCCAAAGCAAGTTACAATCTCTTTAGGATCGCCCGTACGGCATACTTGCCATCCAGGACGTTTACTTTTGTCCTGCTTAATTTGCTCGTCAAGCTCTTGCAGAACTAGTTTCATAATCTCGCAGCCGACTTCATTAAGCTTGTTGGCCAATTGTTGTTGAAACTGCTGATAGTCCACTTTCCCTGATAAGGTATCTAAAACCATTTCAACTATAGAGAGGAAAATAGGCATGATAACACGAATAATATTCATAGAAGACAACACCTCTGAGTAATCATTTTTGGTTACTCGTCCCAGCTAGGACGGTGCTGTCTTCTTCTTTTTTGCTCTTAAAAACTCCTACAATAACTTTACACTAACCCTTAACCAATGGATTTTAATGGGACGATTTCTAAAATTCAGGCGGACTCATCAAGCAAACTTAATAAGTCCGCCATAGCATTGGTTCCCGTTATTCGGTCCAC
>JAOACF010000213.1:289-583 GCA_026417995.1 Negativicutes bacterium | reverse complement strand
TTGCCGAATGTCTGGCTACGGCCGTCCCGCAGATTACAAGTAAAAGGTTTTTCGCTAAAACATCAGGCAACATTGTCTCCACTCCGAAATTCATGTTAATAGATGGATTCGTTATTGGCATTGAAAAATCATTTCATCCTTGTATTTTCCAGAAAAATTTATGTATTTTCTCACGAGACTGCGGAATGTGGGATAAACAGGCATTAGAAGTCATAAAACATAGAAAAGCCGGAAAACCGGCTGTTTTTTTGACATATATTCATCTCACGAAGTATCAAACTAGATATCTAAGAT
>JAOACF010000213.1:0-279 GCA_026417995.1 Negativicutes bacterium | reverse complement strand
AAATAGTGGATATCAAAATTGATAGCAACATCAACGGAAATCCTACCAAGAGGAAACGGCTAAAAGATATATGATAGCCATCATGGGAAGCTAATCCAGCAACAATGATATTGGCGCTAGCGCCAATTAGGCTACCATTCCCCCCCAGACATGCACCCAAAGCCAGTGACCACCATAGCGGTTCCAAGTTCTGTATGCCGAGAGTACCCATATCTTTTACCATCGGAATTATCGTAGCCACAAAGGGAATATTGTCCACAAAGGCAGATGCTATGGAAC
>JAOACF010000212.1 GCA_026417995.1 Negativicutes bacterium | reverse complement strand
CGTGCCAAAAATTACATTTGACAATAGAAAAAAGTTAGAGTATACTATATCAGTGTTGAGTTAAGACTCCGTAGCTCAGCTGGATAGAGCGTTTGACTACGAATCAAAAGGTCGCAGGTTCGAATCCTGCCGGGGTCGCCATTTTCATATTGTCGCGGGTGTAGCTCAATGGTAGAGTCCTAGCCTTCCAAGCTAGCTGCGTGGGTTCGATTCCCATCACCCGCTCCAAGAATACACAAGTTCTCCGGACGTTCGGGGAACTTTTTGCTGTATGTAAACATCTTGACTCTCTTAGCAACTTGTGATAGTCTAATTATAAATACAAAAATAAAAATTGAGCTGATCAGAAATACTGAAGGCTAAGAAATCACATCGTGTGTATTCTTAGCCTTTTTCTGTTTCAGGATAGGAGGAGCGCTGTATTTATGAAGATAGCCAATAATTTGACGGAACTGATTGGCAATACCCCTATGCTTCAGCTTGCCAACTATGCTAAAGCCAATGGCCTTGAAGCATCCTTGATCGCTAAACTGGAATATTTTAATCCGCTGAGCAGTGTCAAAGACCGCATCGGTTTTGCCATGATTAAGGATGC
>JAOACF010000211.1 GCA_026417995.1 Negativicutes bacterium | reverse complement strand
CGATCGCATTGTCGAAATGGCTCTCAACGTAGAGCATGTGCCTTATTTTAAACTCACTTACGCTTCGGCTGCTACCCTTATCCTTGCGTTGAGGCGCAGCGAGCTGGTGCGGTTTATGTCATAAAGGTTTCGGGTTCATGGTTAATGAAACACAAAAAAGCCGCGGTTGGATACCGCGGCTTTGCTTTGGGAGTTCAGGTGGCGAGGATTGGATTCGAACCAACAACCAAGGGCTTATGAGTCCCCTGCTCTGCCATTGAGCTACCTCGCCCCATAAAAAGTTGCGGGGGCAGGATTCGAACCTGCGACCTTCGGGTTATGAGCCCGACGAGCTGCCGCTGCTCCACCCCGCGTTGATTACGCCCTGTATTATACGCAGCTTGCCAATTTCGTCAAGTTGGCGCGCCCTTATAACTGTTCAAGCCCATGTTGCCGCCGATTGTTCATGTTTAACACCCGAACCTGGCTATGGCTCATGCCGTGGTGCACGGATTCGTTTTTTCAAAGGGCATCGGCAGACTTGGAGATATGATTTATTTCAACAAGTACAAAATGCCGATCGTCTGCGGTCCGCAGTGGCTGGAGACAACTGCTC
>JAOACF010000021.1:17841-28855 GCA_026417995.1 Negativicutes bacterium | reverse complement strand
ATCCTATGCATAGCATAACCCACAAAAAAATAAGTATCCTAAAGCGGCAGGATACACTCATAACCAGCTAATCTTACTTACTCCCAAGCAATCCGAATGCGGTATTTAAGATGCCGAACACGGCATAAGCAAAAAACGGCGCAAACAAATACGCGTTGTTATATGTCAGGATTATATATCCAGCTATTGCCAAAGAGACTACTGCCGGTATCACTCGAACCGGTTCTCCCCCCTTACCCTTGAAATCAGGGTACCGTATGGTGCTTACCATCAGATAGGCAAAAATCGCAACCATCAGAGGAAATAAATAACCGCCGGGCTTCACTCCCAACATCACGAAGGTGGCAACGACACAACCTGATGCGGGGATAGGCAAGCCCATAAAATAACCCTTTACTTTGCCTGTATTTACATTAAACCGGGCTAGACGCAATGCGCCGCAAGTAGCAAATGCGGCGGCAGAAACAGCGCCTGTCCAGCCGAAATCTTTAAGCAAAAAAACATACGCAAGGAATGCGGGAGCTACCCCGAACGAAACTAAATCACACAATGAGTCCAGTTCTTTGCCAAAATCACTGCTCACGCCAAAAGCCCTGGCAACCCTGCCGTCAAGTCCGTCGGCGATCATCGCGGAGAACACCAGCAGCGAGGCTGTAAAGTAATCGCCATGAAATGTAGTGATGATAGCAAAAACACCCAAAACTAAATTAAGCGCCGTTAACGCGTTAGGTATAAGACTTCTCACTCTCTAGCCTCCCTATAATCGTCTCCCCGCCCTTAACCCGATCACCTTTTTTCACAAATATCTCTACATGCTTGGGCACGATCAGTTCAGTACAGGAGCCAAACTTAATCAGACCGTAACGTTGCCCCGGGGCCAAAACATTGCCTACTGTCACCCAGGATACAATACGTCGGGCAAGGATACCGGCGATTTGCGTCACAAGCACCTTGATGCGCTCATTTTCCAGTCCAATGGTATGTCGCTCGTTTTCGCAACCGACCGTCTCCTTATAGGCCGGACGAAACCTGCCGCAGGTATACTGCTGGAATTTTATCTCGCCGGCAATTGGGCTACGGTTAACATGGACATCGAAGACCGATAAAAAGATTGTGACCTTAACAGCCTCTTGGTTGAGGAACTGATCTTCATACACTTCGGACACACCCATAACTTTACCGTCTGCCGGTGAAAGAATAAGTGTCTGGTCATCCGGAACCTTCCGGTTGGGATTACGGAAAAAAAACGTGACAAAAGCCATCAAAACTCCAGGGACAATGCTCCAGTATGGATCAACGGCTACCGCGACTATCGCTGTAATCACGGCTAAAATCGCGATATACATATACCCTTCTTTAACGACAGGCGCTTTTACCATCTATCCACCCCCTTATTTCCCTGTTTTGAAAAAAACAAAAGCAAGCCCAAACACTTGCCCCCCTGTTTTCTCCACTCATTATAATATACGAAGTTTACTTTTGTCTAATACTTTTTGCCAGCATCACCCTGAGGGCAAAGCGGGGCAAAGCCAGCATTCTCTTAGCCCGGCTTGGCTGAAGCAGCAGACGGTACAGCCATTCCAGACCGGAATTTTGCATCCAGAGGGGCGCTCGCGCAACAGCGCCGGCCATAACATCAAATGTTCCGCCCACTCCGATTGCCAACGGCGTCTTAAGCTCCTGCCGATGTCTGACAATCCACTTTTCTTGTCGGGGCACTCCCAATGCCACCAGTAAAATATGTGGCTTCGCCTCGCGGATAGCCGATAATATGGTGTCTTCCTGTTCCGGCGAGAAATAGCCGTCGTTTATTCCGGCAACGTGTAATCCCGGATAAAGGGTTTTCGCCCGCGCGGCTGCCTGTTGAGCAATACCGGGAGCGCCACCCAGCATGTAAACAGAATATGCTTTGGCAGCTGCTAACTCTAGCAGCCGCTGAACGAGGTCAAAGCCCGCCACGCGTTCCGGCAGCGGCTGTCCCTGCTGTCGGGCAGCCCAAACAACGCCCGCTCCATCCGGCACTACCAGGTCAGCCTGCCGCAAAATGTCCGCAAGTTCTTCGTCTTCTTGAGCTAACATCAGCATTTCGGCATTGGCAGTCGCTACCAAGTGAGGCTGTCCGTCCAGGATAAAGCGTTCGCACCTAGTAACTGCTTCAGCCATTGTTACATGATCCACAGGAATACCGAGCACGGTGATTCGATTATGCGCCTTCAGTTTGTATTCTCCCTTGCCAGTATTTACTTTATCCTAGTAGAATTTTACCACAATCTTAAAATCCCGGCAATCGAAGCCAAGGAAGTTTCCATCTGGGCCGCTCTTTTTTATCTTCCGCCTGTTCGGTGCGGTCCGATGCTGCGCCTGGCGTCCCCGATTGCCCCAGCCTGCCGCCCGCCAGCGGCTCTGTGCCCCTGACAAAAGCCATGTACTCAATTTCCGGGCAACCGGCGATTATCCTGCCGGAATCAGAACAAACCGGTATGCCGGTCACGACATTGGCAGGCACTGTAAAGCTGAGCGGCTGACTTCCCGCCAGCACCTGAACCATCATTTTACCCCAAAGTGCGGAAACTTCCGTGCCTGATATGCCAACCGGCTTGCGATCATCATTGCCTACATAAATGCCTACAAGCAATTCGGGCGTATAACCTATAAACCAGGCCGTTTCATAGTTATCAGTTGTACCAGTTTTACCGGCGGCTGGACGGCCAAGATTTGCTGGCGTCCCGGTTCCGTTTTCCAGTACGCCTTTCATCATATCAGTCATGATGTAGGCAATCTCCGGCTTCAATACCGTCTGCTGCGATATTTGATTTTCTTCCAAAACTTGACCGTTTTCATCAAGTACTTTTAAAATAGCGATAGGTTTTGACAGAATACCGCCATTGGCAAAAGGTGTATAGGCGGTTGTCAGTTCCATCAGGCTTGTTCCCTGGGTAAGTCCGCCTAATGCAGTGGCCAGGTTGTCATCTTCCGGCACCAGTGTAGTAATACCGCAGGCTTTGGCAAGGTCGATAACATTTTTCATTCCCACCTGCTGACCTAGTTTGACGGCCACGACATTCACCGACCAGCGCAGGCCTTTGCGCATAATAACCGGTCCCCGGTACTTCTTGTCATAGTTCTGCGGCTTGTATCCGCCAATATTAATCGGTTCATCGACAATTACCACGTTGGGCCGAATACCGGCGTTTAAGGCCGCAGCATATAAAAACGGCTTAAATGCCGAACCTGGCTGCCTTACTTCGGAAATCACCCGGTTAACCTGGCTTTCCTGGTAATTCCGGCCCCCTACCATTGCCCGGATATGACCTGTCCGGGGGTCAAGCGCCAGTACGGCTCCCTGAAATTGTCCAAGTACATTTTCAGCGGCCTGCTGAGTTTTGATATCAAGCGTCGTATATACCTTGAGACCGCCTTTATAAACACGGTTGGCTCCATAGCGACCAACCAGTTCATTGGCAACATAATCAATAAAATAGGACGCCTGCACCGCCCGCTTCTTTTTGCCGGCAAGCACAATCGGCTCGGCATTGGCTGCATCGGCCTGCGCCTGCGTTATATAGCCGCCTTTTACCATGCCGCTTAACACAACCGCGCGCCGTTTGAGCGCAGCATTAAGATCAGCGTAGGGCGAGTAGAGATTGGGACCTCTGGGCATTCCGGCGACAAGCGCACTTTCACTTAAAGAGAGTTCGCTGGCATGCTTGCCGAAGTAGACTTGAGCGGCTGCTTCCACGCCGTACGCACCTTCGCCGAAATAAACCTGATTTAAGTAGGCCTGGAGGATTTCCTGCTTGGAAAACTTGCGCTCAATAACCAGCGCCAGCATTGCCTCCCTGATTTTGCGCATAAGCGTCCGCTCTTGGGTTAAAAACAACTCCCTGGCTAACTGTTGGGTAATTGTACTGCCGCCTTCGGCAATCGTCCGGGTGCGCAAATTTACCCAAGTGGCGCGCAGAAGTCCGATGGGATCTATCCCGAAATGGCTGTAAAAGCGCACATCTTCATTAGCAATGATTGCCTGTTGCACATAAGGCGATATATTATTCAATGTCACGACTATACGGTTCTCTTCAAACAGTTTGGAAATAACATGACCGTTAATATCGAAAACTTGCGTTGCCGCTATCATTTGTAAGCTGTCTAAATCATCCGTCCGGGGCAGTCCAAAAAAAGCATAACTGATGCCGCCGAGCAGGAACAAAATTATAAAAATAATAATGCCGTTGACAATATAGTTGCGCCAGCGGAACTTCCGTTTGCTCCGGCGTTCTTCCATATTCATGCACCTCGCCTTAAAATTAGTATGTCCAATGTTAACGGCTTTACTAGCGAGGGGCTGTCCGGAAAAATAAACACCGCCGGCTAAGCGACGGTGCGGATCCTGTTACAAACTATAATTAGGCGCTTCTTTGGTTATGCTGACATCATGCGGGTGACTTTCCTTCAATCCTGCACCTGTAATACGAATAAACCGCGTTTTTTCGATTAAATCACGGATAGTGGCGACGCCGCAATAGCCCATGCCGGCTTTTAAGCCGCCAACCAGTTGAAAGAGGGTATCGGCGACAGACCCTTTATACGGTACTCGCCCTTCAATGCCCTCCGGAACCAGCTTGTCCATGTTTTCCTGAAAGTAACGGTCTTTACTTCCTTCCGCCATGGCGCCAAGCGAACCCATCCCCCGATATACCTTATAGCTTCGTCCCTGATAAATGATCGTTTCCCCCGGGCTTTCCTCGGTGCCTGCCAGTAGGTTGCCAATCATAACGACTTGCGCACCGGCGGCAATGGCTTTGGTGATGTCGCCGGAATACTTAATGCCGCCGTCGGCAATAACCGGCACATTGTATTGCCGGGCCACCACCGCCGAATCGTAGACGGCAGTAATTTGCGGCACGCCAATACCGGCGATTACCCGTGTTGTGCAGATCGAGCCAGGGCCGATGCCGACTTTAACCGCATCAGCGCCGGCTTCAATCAGGTCTCGTGTCGCCTCCCCGGTTGCTACGTTGCCTGCCACCAGTTCCACATGCGGAAATGCCTGCTTAATTTTTTTGACGGCGTTAATAACGCCCAGGGAATGCCCATGTGCAGTATCAACAACGATAACATCCACCTTAGCGGCGACAATGGCTTCCACCCGGTCCATCATATCCGCGCCCACACCGACAGCTGCGGCTACTAATAGTCGTCCTTTGGAATCTTTAGCGGAGTTAGGATACTTTTGTGCCTTTTCAATGTCTTTAATTGTAATCAGGCCTTTGAGGTCGCCCCGCGCATCCACAAGCGGCAGTTTTTCAATCCGATGCCTGCCCAGTATCTCTTTTGCCTGTTCGAGCGAAGTGCCAACCGGCGCGGTAATAAGATGCTCCTTAGTCATGCATTCATGAATTTTTTTACTCAAATCGGTTTCAAATCTGAGGTCGCGATTGGTCAGTATCCCCACCAGTTTATGATTGGAAGTAATAGGAACACCGGAGATGCGATATCTTTCCATCAAATCATGCGCGTCCTGCAAGGTGTTTTCAGGCGATAAAAAAATCGGGTCTACGATAATGCCGTGTTCCGAGCGTTTCACTTTGTCGATTTCATCAGCTTGCCGTTCAATCGACATATTCTTATGAATAACCCCTAACCCGCCTTCCCGCGCCATGGCAATTGCCATCCGTGCTTCGGTTACGGTATCCATGCCGGAACTAATAATCGGAAGATTCAGCTTGATATTTTTCGTGAGATATGTAGATACATCAACGTCGCGTGGCAGAACCTCCGACTTTCCCGGCACAAGCAGTACATCGTCAAAGGTCAGTCCCTCAGGTCCGAATTTGTTGTCAAACATGCCGCTTACTCCTTTCGCTACCACTTCAAAGTTAGTATTTCAACTATTTTACCACAATTAAACTGACTAAATCTACCATATTTTTATTCTTTGCGCTAATTTTGTTAAGGCATGATTTACAAGCAGACGACAAAGAATATATGTGGTGATTGCATGCTCAAAGATTGGTTTGCCGGCGTAAAAAAAGGCACTTCCCAGGAAATCATTGCCGAAAAATATTACACGACAGCTGTTAAAAAATACGATGCTATAATCGCCGGTGCAGGACCTGCCGGTGCAACTGCCGCCTACTTTATGGCACGTGAAGGCATGGACGTTTTGCTGCTTGAGCGCGGACCGTATCCGGGCGCCAAAACCTGCGGCGGCTCATCTATTATAGCCGAGCATGTCCATAAACTATTTCCCAACTTTTGGGAAGAACTGGAATATGAACGTCTCATATCGCATCAGGCTTATTGGATAATGACTGAGGATGACGCCATACAAATAGCTTACCGTAGCACTCGCTTGTCCGACGCTCCTTACAACCGTTTTTCAGTCAGGCGCGTTAAACTTTACGAATGGCTGGTGAAAAAAGCAACGGCAGCGGGGGCGACCGTCCGCTTCAATCATCATGTAAGTGAAATTCTGTATGAAGGCAACCAGGCAGTAGGGGTGCGTATTTCTAAGCCACAAGACTGTATCTATGTAGCCAATATCATTATCCTTGCCGATGGGGCCAATTCACTGCTGGCCGAAAAGGCAGGGTTGTCCCGAAGAGTTTCGGCGCATGACTTAAGTTTGTACGCCAAAGAAACCATCGCCCTGCCTGCCGAAGTAATTGAAGAGCGGTTTAGCCTTCCCGCCGGGCATGGAGCAATAATTGGCCTTATTGGCTATCCCACGGCCGGTTTTAACGGAACTGCGTCCATTCATACTTTTCGCACCAGCATCAATATTAACGTGGGACTGGCTGTAGCCGACATTGCCCAGGCGGGCATTACGCCGCATGATCTGATTGATCGGTTAAAAGCACATCAGTATATTAAGCCGCTGATTAAGGATGGTATAACGACCGAGTATGGGGCCAATGTGATCCCTGAAGGCGGCTATTTTTCCATTCCCGAACTCGTGCATCCTGGCAGTATGATTATTGGCGACGCCGCTTCGCTGGTCAACGGCGTTCATGGCTTCAGCCTTGCTATGTGGAGCGGTTTTTTCGCGGCGCAGGCCGCGTCAAAAGCGAAGAAACACCGGGATTTCAGCGTCAAATTTCTAAGATTATATCAGCAACTGCTGGACGAGAGTTTTGTCATGCAAGATTTGCGGGCAAACGCGCCGCAGGCCAAGTGGTTACGCGATGTACCCTACTTCTTTGATTTATATAGCAGGGTTGCCAACGAAGCTGCCTATCATATTACCAAGGTATACACTATACCCAAAAAGGCCAAACGGCATTATATATTTAAGAAAATTACCAGCATGCAGCCTATCGGCAAAATGCTTAAGGATGCCTGGAGTTTTTTGAAGGTGATACGCTGATGAATGTTGACTGTAAGCTTAAACTGTTGGAATTCCTACCTGACGGAGAATTCCAGCATGTCCGCATCCTCGATGCGGAACTTTGCCGGAAATGTGATGCAGTCCTTTGTTTGACGCTTTGTCCTTCCGCGGTATTCCGCTGGAATTATCAGCACGAGACCGAGCCACCGGTCTTGGTGTATTACCGTCAGTGTATTGAATGCGGCGCATGCCGCCTGATCTGCCCGAAAAACAATATTGAGTTTTGCTATCCTAACGGCGGCTTTGGCGTAACCTTCAAAGACGGCATTTCAGTATACCTGCGCCCGTATACACCGCCGGAAATGCCATAAAAAATAGCGATACCCTGGGAAAATCCGGGGTATCGCTATTTTTTATGGCAAGACATATACCTTTACCTTCTGCATGCCGAACTTATAAGCTTCATCCACAGTAGACATGGCAATATCAATGCGTTTCCCTTTAATTGCGCCGCCGGTATCCTCCGCCGTAACATAAACGCCGCTACCGTCAGCAAATTCGATATAAACTCTCGATCCTAGCGGAATTAGCTTAGGGTCAACTGCAATAATGCCAGGACGCACGGTTGTTCCGATATGGGTTAAGTTGCCCCATTTGCCATTGTCATGCGGCCCCGGCGCATATGCGGTTGCAACAACTTCGTAAACATTCGCGTAGCGGTCAGGAGTTGCTCCGCGGGAAACTTTCGCCGCCGACGCACCTGCCAGCATGGCAAGCGTCTTCTCTCCGGCAATGCCGTCTACTGTAAGCTGCTTGGCTTGCTGCCAAGCGGCAACAGCTTTCTCGGTATTTTTGCCAAAAATACCGTCGATTTTACCATTATACATTCCAGCCTTTTTTAAAGCTGCCTGCAGTTCTTTCACGTCTTCACCGATACTGCCCATTCTCAAGGTACGTTCGCCCAAAGATGCCGCAGAAACAATCGGCGAGACGGCTGTAACCGCCAGAAAACACAGCGTCAGAGACGCAATAATCAACTTTTTAAAATTCATGTTGAATCACCCTTTCTAATGCCTACGAGGTTAGCTGACGGGTTCGGGATAAGGGAAATCCCTATCGCCAGTGCGAATTCACCCCACAATTGGTTCCCCCGCATTCGTAGAATTTCGGCACGCAGTAAATTGTATCCGATTGTCCGGCACTAAGCAACGAGCTAATTGAGCCATATACGAACTCAATTTTAATATTATGTAAACTTTTCTGCTCTTTGCTTTCACTTTCACGCCTATACTTGATAATTTGAAAAGCCCGTTCAATGTGAACGGGCCGTACGCCTTGCGTTGTATTCGGTCAGCTTTTAAAATATAATCCCTTAGGTTTTGACGCCTGCAGGCTAGCGGGTTACTGCACCGCTGGCAGCGGAAGAAACAAGTCGGGCATACTTGGCTAAATAGCCCGATTTGACTTTCAGCTCGGGCGGCGTCCAGTTTCGCATTCGAGTGGCTATTTCCTGGGGATCGAGTTTTGCATCAATCGTCTGGTTGGCAATATCCAGTGTGATCATGTCACCGTCGCGCAAAAGTGCCAATAGTCCCCCTGCTGCCGCTTCGGGGGAGACATGCTGCACTGATAATCCTTTATACCAGCCCGAAAAACGCCCATCGGTAATCAGTACTATCTGGGAACAAACAGGATGGGTATGAAAAGGGCTCAAAGGAGATGCCAGTTCCTGCATACCCGGTCCCCCACGGGGACCCTCGTAACGAATTACCACGGCATCACCCGCCCGTATTTTACCAACTTTTAGAGCTTCCAACGCGTCTTTTTCACCGTCGAAAACACGTGCCGGTCCGGTAAAACTGGAAGACGGAGGTGGATTAACCCATCGCGCGACCGCTCCGTCGGGAGCCAGATTGCCACTGATGCAGGCCATAGGCGCCCGCTCGCTGCCAGCTTCCGAAAACAGGCGATTGTTGCTTGCCGTATTAACCGTATTTTGCAGCAGTTTTTTGCCAGTCACAGTCATTGCTTTTTCATCCACTATCCCCAAGCGGGTCAATGTAGCTAGTAGCGCCGGAATACCGCCGGCAGCATGTAAATCTTCCACTTGCCATTCACCTTCCGGACGCAGTTTCAGCAGCACCGGCGTTCGCTGATAGATTTGATTAATCAATTGTGGTGACAGTGTTAGCCCACGCTCATGTGCAATTGCCCGCAGATGCAGCAGCATGCTGGGCGAGCCGCCAAGGGAAGCATCTACAGCCAGCGCATTGGCAAAAGCCGCTTCAGTAAGAATATTTGCCGGCTTTAAATTGCGTGACAGCAGTTCCATAATTTTCATTCCTGCCTGCTTCGCCATGCGGATTAGTCCGGCGTGCTGCGCCGGATAAGTGGCATTTCCCGGCAAGGTCATGCCAAGAACTTCGGCCGCAACCGCCATGACATGAGCATTTGGCATGCCGGCACAGGCGCCGCAGCCAGGGCAAGCCGCATCCTCAAGCTCCGCGGCGGCTCCCGGAGCAGTCGTACCGCGCTTGATCGCTTCCGCCCCGGCGAACACCGAAGCCAAGTCCGTCCTGTTACCTCTTAGTGTTCCCGGACTGGCCGCTCCGCCGCATACCATAATCGCCGGTACATTTACCCGCGCGGCGCCCATCATCATGCCCGCAATAACTTTTTCACAATTAGGCGCAAGCACGATCGCATCAAAGCTATGACTGCCGACAATGGTCTCTATTCCATCGGCGATGAGCTCACGACTGGCCAGCGCAAAATTTACGCCGCTATGTCCTAACGCCAATCCATCACACACGCTGATAGTATTTACCTCTATTGGCGTACCGCCAGCGAGGCGCACTCCATCCTTTACCGCCTGCACGATGGAATTGATATGATGGTGGCCTGGGCTGATTTCATTATACGAACCTATCACCCCAATAAGCGGGTTGGCAATTTCCTCGTTAATATAGCCCATACCTTTTAACAGCGCCCGCTGCGGCAATTTATCAATGCCAAGCTTGATAATATCTGACCGCATGTAAATCTCCCCCACAAAAACATATTGCACCTGAAACAAAATGTCAGGCGATTGCATAAAAAAATCACATTCATTTGTAATTGCATACATATAAATTGTACACTTGTAAACACGCAAAAGACAATATCTATTTAGCAGCCCAGCTGAATTTGACAGGCAAAAAAATAGCGGCAACTCAGAATAAGTTGCCGCAATCCTTACCGCCACTGGCTAATTTCATCAAGAAAGATTTTGCAGCTGCCTCCGGCCCAATGAATACAGTCATTACATCTCCGGACATAGTTTTCCGGCGATACATTAAGCAGCGAATAACCATAGCCCATAGCATTAATCACATGTTCAAATTCCTGGCATTCCCGGGCTATGCCGCGAAGCTGCTCCTCTCGGTATTGTTCCATGCCGACACCACCTCTTAGGATTCTTTTTCCTAGTGTGCGCCAAACTTGACAAAAAAATTTTTAAAAATATCGGGTCGGCATGTATATTAAATTCCGGATATGTGCAAAATTAGAATGTAAATTTTCTCCTCTCCCATAATTGGCGGCCAGCAGCCGCCCCTTTTTTTTACTAATTGTTAAATATCATATTGAACGCTTCGCCAAAGCGAAGCTTAAGAACATCCTGAAGTTTGGCGAATATTTTCGGATGCA
>JAOACF010000021.1:0-17831 GCA_026417995.1 Negativicutes bacterium | reverse complement strand
CCGCCCCTTTTTTTTAGCTGTGGAAAATCATCCGGAAATGCTCGCCGAATGCGTCATCCAATGCCCGCCGCACCTGTGACATTGTTTCCGGGCTGTTCACCGTCTTAAGCGCGGCTTTGCGAGCTTCCAACAAAATATCGATATCTTTAATGATATCTGCAATTTTTAAGTCTGGCATTCCGTGCTGACGGGCGCCGAAAAATTGCCCCGGCCCGCGCAATTCTAAATCTTTTTCCGCCAAAGTAAAACCATCGCTAACCTGTGTCATAAGCCGCAGACGTGCTTTCGCCTCTTCGTGCCCAGCGTCGGAAAGGAGCACACAATAGGATTGATGTTCACCTCGGCCGATGCGCCCCCGAAGCTGATGGAGCTGCGACAAACCAAAGCGTTCAGCATCTTCAATAACCATAACCGTCGCGTTCGGAACATTCACTCCCACTTCAATAACAGTAGTAGCGATTAAGACTTTAATATCACCGCGATAAAAGCGGGCCATGACATCGTCTTTTTCCTGCGCTTTCATGCGCCCGTGCAGCAAGCCGCACGGGATGCCGTGAAAGAAAGAGCTGGTGAGTTCTTCATATAAGCCTGTAGCTGACTGCAAATCTAGCTTATCTGAATTTTCTACCAGCGGACAGACAATATATGCCTGACGGCCACGCTCCACTTCCCGAATTACGCCGGCATAGACTTCTTGGCGTTTCTGTCCGCTATAAAATAAAGTTTTTACCGGTTTGCGGCCGGGCGGCAACTGACGTACGACGGACACGTCCAGGTCGCCGTAAACGGTTAATGCCATCGTGCGGGGAATGGGTGTAGCCGTCATAACCAGAACATCCGGATGCTGCCCCTTAGCTTGCAGTTTTGCACGTTGGACAACGCCAAAGCGATGTTGCTCATCAGTCACAACCAACCCTAGGTGGTGGAAGTTTACATCCTCTTCAATCAGAGCGTGCGTACCGATAACAATATCAACCAGGCCGTTCCGGATATAATCCAGCACCTCTTCCCGGGCGCGCCGGGTTAACTTTCCGGTAAGGATAGCCAGACGGATGCCGAGCGGGGCCATAAGCTGCGAGAGCGTATGGTAATGCTGTTCGGCCAAAATCTCCGTAGGTGCCATAAGTGCTCCCTGATAGCCATTTTCTACCGTTTTCGCCAAAGCGATCCCTGCAATTACGGTTTTACCAGAGCCGACATCCCCTTGTACCAAGCGTTGCATCGGCCGGACGTCTTCCATGTCGTCTTTAACCTCACGGAGCGCTTTAACCTGGTCTACGGTTAACTTAAACGGCAACTTCCTTTCCATTGCGCGGACAAGTTCGCCGTCGACCGCATGCTTAATCCCGCATTGATTTTTATTATTTTGCTTAATATACAGAAGACCGCACTGAAGCAGATACAATTCTTCAAAAACAAGTCGCCGCCGGGCTTCAGACACGGCTTCCATTGTCGGAGGAAAGTGCACCGCAGTCAGCGCTTGCGGACGCTTCATCAGCTTATACTCCGCCATTATTTCCGGCGGGAGATTTTCCGGCGGCACACACACCTCAAGTGCCGTCTTTATCAGTTGCCGCAGCATTTTCTGATTAATATTCTCACCGGCAGGATATACGGGAATAATGCGATCAGTATTACCTTCCCTTTCTTCGCTGATTTCGACTTCCGGGTTATTGACCTGGATTTTGGCCTGAAACCGCTCTATTTTCCCGTAAGCAACAATTCTCATTCCCGGCCGAAATCGCTTTTTTAAGTAAGACTGATTAAACCACACCAATTCGGCTGTTCCAGTAGCGTCCCGGATAAGAACACGCAAAATTACCAAGCCCCGCCGGGGGCGCAGTTCCCTCACGTTAGCAATCACTCCGCTAAAAGCTTCAGTCGTGCCTAGTTCCAGCATAGCAATCGGTTTAAGCCGGCTACGATCCTCGTAGCGCCGAGGGTAATGACTGAGAAGATCTTTTAGCGTAAAAATGCCGAGTTTGCCAAGCAGCGCAGCTTTGGCCGGTCCAACACCTTTCAAATATTTGATATTTGCATCAAGCGCAATCTCCACCTACCATCACCCTTGTTTTTTTTCCTGAACATCATTCAATATTCCTGCCAAAAACCCTAGGTGTGAAAATTATCAGCTAAGACCTTGCATAGCTTTTGTAACTTATGCTAGAATATGAATGTTAAGTAAAGGGATGTCTGTCCTTCTAAAAGGAGGTGTGATACATGGCAAACGTCTGTGATATCTGCAATAAAGGAGAACGCAGCGGGTTTAACGTAAGCCACTCCAATTTAAAAACTAAGCGCAAATGGAGACCAAACATTCAAAGAGTTAAAGCTATCGTAAACGGCGAAGTAAAACGCATTAATACTTGCACTCGTTGTTTAAGATCCGGCAAGGTTCAGCGTGCAGTATAAGCTGATATGGTTAGGGGGACTGGCGAATACCAGTCCCCTTCGTATTCTTAATGTTTTATGCCCAGATAAGCTTTTCGCACTAACGGATGCTCAATCAAAACTTTGCCTTCCCCTTCGAGAATAATGCGGCCGGTTTCCAAAACAAAGGCTTGATCCGCCATTTCGAGCGCTTGAAACGCATTTTGTTCTGCCAACAGAATGGTGGTTCCCTGTTTTTTTATTTCTTTTATTGTGTTAAACACGGCTTCGATTATAAGCGGTGCCAAACCGAGCGATGGTTCATCCAACAGCAAGAGTTGCGGCCGGGACATCATGCCTCTGGCGATTGCCACCATTTGCTGCTCGCCTCCAGACAGGGTTCCGGCATACTGCTTAATTCGCTGTTTTAAGATCGGAAACAGTTCATACATTTTTTCCATGTCCGCGGCAATCCCGTCGCGGTCATGCCGTAAAAAAGCTCCCATCAGCAAGTTTTCTTTCACCGTTAAATTGGCATACAGCCGGCGCCTTTCAGGCACCAGGCAGATGCCCCGGGCTACTACCTCGTGCGCTTTTGCCGGAAGCGCACGCCCTTGGTATACAATTTGCCCGGCGGCCGGCTGCAACAATCCGGCCAAGGTCATGAGCAGCGTTGATTTGCCGGCCCCGTTAGCGCCGATAACAGCAACAATTGTACCTGCGCCTACCCGCAGGTTTATGCCGCGCAGCGCCTGTATTTGTCCGTATTTTACATCGAGTCCTTTAATTTCGAGCACGTTTGTAGCCCTCCCCCAGATACGCCCTAAGCACTTCAGGGTTGGTTTGAATGGCTTCGGGAGTTCCCTCGGCCAGTTTCTTGCCGAAATTCAGAACAACAATATTTTGGCATAATTCCATTACAACATCCATATGGTGTTCAATTAAAAGAATGGTTAGCTCAAATTTTTCATATATGGATCGGATTAGCGCGGCCAGTTCTATCGATTCTTCCGGATTCATCCCGGCGGCCGGCTCGTCAAGCAGTAGCAACCGCGGTTCAAGTGCCAGCGCCCGCGCTATTTCCAGTTTGCGCTGAAGCCCGTACGGCAAGTTTTCGGCCCGTAAATCCGCCTGGCCGTCAAGCCCGACGACGGCCAGATATTCCATAGCCCGCTCGCGGGTCTTTTTCTCCTGTACAGTGACTGCCGGCAGGCGCAGCAAGGCTGCGTACAGGCCATATCTGACTTTATTATCGACGGCAATACAAACATTGGTCAACACAGACAATTTAGGGAAAAGCCGTATGTTTTGAAATGTGCGGGCAATACCGGCGTCAACAATCCTATCCGGACGCATACCGGCTATGTCCCGGCCCTGAAAACGGATAGTGCCGCCGCTAGGCGCGTATACGCCGGTAATTAGGTTGAAAATCGTGGTTTTCCCCGCGCCGTTGGGTCCAATTAGGCCGGCGATCTGACGCGGCTGTACGATAAAGCTGACATCGTGACAGGCACTAATGCCGCCAAACAATTTACTTACTTGCTGCAGTTCTAGCATGCCAATTCTCCTCTAACATTAAGGCTTGGTGCCATAACCTGTTTTTATTTTTTGCCAATAGTTCCGGAAAAAAGTTCCGGATAACTCCTGGTAACCGAATAGCCCCTGCGGCCGGTATACCATAATGACTACTAGTAAAAAACCATAGGCCACAAGCCGCCACATGCTCGCTACCCGAAGAAGCTCGGGAACAGCTACGAAAATAATGGCTGCCAGGGCCGGTCCCGAAATACTTCCCATGCCGCCGGCCACAACGCCGGCCGTTAGTTGCGTGGATAGCGCCGCCGTGAACATCGCCGGCTGAATAAATGACACGTAATGAGCAAACAGGCCGCCGGCAATCCCAGCTGTTACGGCGCTAAAAACTAGCGACCGCATACGAACTGCGAATAAATCAATCCCCATCATCTCGGCAGCCGTAAAATCTTCCCGCACGGCAACTGCGGCGCGACCATACCGTGAATTGATGAAATTCCAGGCCGCACAAACGGTCATAACTGTTATTGCCAGTACTGTCGGCAGAGTTGTCTCCAAAGCAATACCGGGGAGCCCCCTTGCTCCCTGTGTTATATCCAGATTTTCCAGCAGGACCCTCACCGCTTCACCAAATCCCAATGTCGCTATGGCGAAATAGTCGCTGCGTAGCTTGGCTTTTAGGGTCGGGTAACCGATAACGATCGCCGCTGCTCCTGCGACAATCCCGCCGGCAATCAGAGCCAGCCAGAAGTTAAGATTGTAAAAATAGGTAAGAATGCCTGATGTATAAGCGCCAATCGCGATAAAAGCTGCATGCCCTAACGAAAATAGCCCGGTAAAACCGGTAAATACCGCAAGCCCGACAGTAGCAATAACGAAAATAAGACTAAACGTAATAATGCCGCTGATATATTCGTACATGATCTACACCTTTTCCTCAAGATACTTGCCAAACAGTCCGGCCGGAAGAATCAGCAGCAGCACAATCAGTAGCGAGAAGCTGAATACGTCCCGGATCACCGAAGAGACATACGCCGAAACAAACGTCTCAAGCACCCCCAGGATTAAACCGCCGGCAACGGCTCCCGGCAAACTGCCCAAACCGCCAATAACAGCGGCAATATACGCTTTATTGGTGATCCAGCCCATCGTGGGGTAGACCATATACTTCATTCCTAAAAATACTCCGGATATGCCGGCAAGCGCACCTGCCAGGACGAATACCAGACTGACCAATTTATTAATATTCACGCCGTTAAGCTGGCTGACCTGCGCATCATACGAGGCAGCCCGGATAGCAATGCCCAGTTTAGTATTTTGTAAAAAATAGTGCAGGGCGTAAATAGCTATAAACGAAAAAACAATAGCGAAGACGTCAAGCATTCCCATGGAAGTACCAAAAATTGTAATATTGTCGCGGGTCAACACTTCGGGAAAGGCATAAAAGCGCGAACCAATCGTCGCATATACCAAATTCTCGAGAAAAATAGCCGTACCCATCGCACTAATCATAAAGAAAAGCGAAGAAGCATTCCGCTTCCGCAATGTGCTGTAAGCCAGTTTTTCATTCAGATAAGCGAGGAAGGCAGCCCCTAAAATGGAACCCAGTACAGCCAGCGGAACCGGCAGGCCCAATTGCGTCAGACTATAGTAGCCGATATAAGCGCCTAGCATTATGATCGAGCCGTAAGCAAAATTGCTGAAATTCAGGACGCTGAAAACCAGCGAATAACCGACTGCCATCAAGGCGTATATTCCTCCAATTGCAAGACCGGTAATCAATGTCTGGATAAACATAGGGCCCTCCTTGCAAAGATAAGGGTGGCGGACAAATTTCAGGTCCGCCACCCTTCGTGTTATTGAGTGACAAACTTACTCTTGAAAATAAATTTGCCGCCTCTGACTTCCTGTATTACCGCAGGCTTATTCAGTGGATCGTGCGTTGTCGGATCGATCGTCAGCTTACCGGTGAGCACCGGTAAATCTTTCGTCTGTTCAAGCAGTTCGGCGATCTTTACCGGATCGGTGCTATTCGCTTTCTTAATTGCATCCACAACGGCCAGTAAACCGTCCACTGCCATAACCGGATTGGGCAGAACTGGTTCCTGCTTATACTTTGCTGTGTATTCTTTTATGAAGTTCTGGATATCCGGATCATCCAAGCTGGCAAGATTTACGAAATAGGCGCCTTCAACTGCGGAACCGCCAAGAGTAATCAGGTCCGGGCTGCCCCAACCGTCACCTCCGAGAAATTTGGCAGTAATGCCAAGATCGCGGGCTTGTTTCATTACCAGCGCCGCTTCTTTTTGCATGGTAGGAATGAATAAAACATCGGGGTTAGACTGCTTGACTTTGCCCAAGATCGCGCGGTAATCAAGCTCGCCGGAACGGAAAGCTTCGTTGGCAATAATTTTGCCGCCTTGCTTCTCAAATTCTGTTATGAAATATTTGCCCAGCCACGCCGAATAATCAGAGCCAACATCGTAAATAACCGCCGCTGTTTTCGCTTTTAAATCTTTCGTGGCGAACTGTGCTGCTACTGTTCCCTGGAACGGGTCAATAAAGCAGGTGCGGAATGAGTACTTTCTCACCTTGTTTGTCTTGTCATCCATCGTAACTTTAGGATTTGTCGCCGTTGTTGCGACAAGTGCGACCTTACCTGGTTCGGTTACCGAACTCATCGCAATAGCTACGCCGCTTTGTCCTGGCCCAATAATTGCAACAACCTTGTCCTGGCTTACCAGCCGTTTGGTGACATTAACCGCTTCGGTTGCATCAGCACGGGTATCATAGGCAATCAATTGGAGCTTCTTGCCTAAAACGCCGCCTTTGGCGTTAATCTTCTCAATTTCCATTTCCAGGGCGTTCTTTTCCGATTGGCCCCACATCGAAGAATCTCCTGTCAGGGCAACCGCGTGACCAATCTTAATCGCATCATCCTTCGCGGCGCCACCGCATCCTGCGACCGCCAACAATAATACTGCCGCCAACACAAAAATCAGCCATTTTGCTCTCACTTCTCTTACCTCCTGTTATTTTAATTTTTTTTGTGCGTCTGCTCCGCCGTTCGCCTGCCTCTGCCAGACTGCTTCGACGCACATAGTTTTTTAAATTGTATGAAATAAATCAGAATTGTATTATATATTCAGATTTTACATAACTCTAAAAAAACCTTCCGTTACCGGAAGGTTTTGGTAAATTATTTTACTTTAGCTACTCTGGTCCGTAGAGCGGATAAGTGCTGTTTGTCGAAACGGTAATACTCGCCGCAAAAGTGACAGCGTACTTCGGCCCGTCCTTCCTCGATCATGTTGGTTAGTTCGTCTTCCCCCAGGCCGATCAGGACATTTTCAATGCGTTCCTGGTTGCAGGGGCAGCAGAAAGACAGTTCGCTCCGGTCCTCATGTAAGGTTAGCGGCAGGCCGGCAAAAACCTCAGCTAAGATGTCTTGTGCTTCCAGCCCCTGCTCGACCATTGCCGTCACCGGAGCTAACCGGCGAATATTATCCTCAACTTTGGCAAGAACAGCATCATCAGCATCAGGAAACGCCTGCACCAAAAAACCGCCAGCAGCAATCACCTGGTTGTCCGGACTGACGAGCACGCCGAGCCCCACGCTGGAGGGGGTTTGTTCGGATGCCAGCAGATAATTGGTAATATCTTCGGCAATCTCGCCGCTGACCAGTTCAGTCGTTCCGGTAAAGGGCTGCTTAAGCCCGGTAAACCGCGTAATGTGAATATGACCGCCTCCCACAGCTTCTCCGACATCCAGCTTACCGCCTTTAAGCGGCAAATCTACATGCGGATTTGATACATACCCGCGAACCGAGCCACCGGCACGGGCATCGGCGATAACTTGACCAATAGGCCCATTGCCGCAAATGCGAATAGTGATGCTTTCATCTGTTTTCAAGTTGGCTGCCAATAACAGCGCCCCCGTCATTGTACGCCCCAGAGCTGCTGCAGGTATAGGGAAGCAATCGTGCCGGCGTCGGGCTTCTTCGACCAGATTTGGAGTAATTTCGTCAAAACCGCGCATACCAGGCACGGTGTCCCGGACAAGATGATCCTTCACTGGCTCCACCTGCTGTAAATTATTTCCTGGAAATACTTTTTCTAAAGTGTCTTAAGCAAATTGGCCATCTCAATCGCAGTCAATGCAGCATCAAAGCCTTTGTTACCGGCCTTGGTACCGGCGCGTTCAATCGCCTGTTCAATGGTATCGGTTGTTAAAACTCCGAATATCGTGGGTACACCGGTATCCAGTCCTACATGCGCAATTCCTTTGGATACCTCGGCGCATACATAGTCGAAGTGCGGCGTGCTGCCCCTGATGACCGTACCTAAACAAATGACCGCATCATATTGTTTGCTCAACGCCAGTTTTTTAGCCACAAGCGGTATTTCAAATGCGCCCGGCACCCACGCGATATCGATATTCGCTTCGTCGGCGCCGTGCCGCTTAAGTCCGTCAAGCGCCCCGCCCAGCAATTTGTGCGTAATAAACTCGTTAAACCGGCCGGCAACAACGGCAAACTTTAACCCTTGTGCTACTAATTTCCCTTCATAAATTTGTCCCATGATTATACCTCCCCTGCTTGTCCTAGTAAATGTCCTAGTTTTGATTTTTTTACCGCTAAATAGCGCTTATTAAATGTATTAGCAGTAACTTCCAAAGGAATCCTGCTGGAAATAGTAAGCCCATATCCTTCCAGGCCGGCGCGCTTACGCGGGTTGTTGGTAAGAAGACGGATGCTGGTAAGCCCAAGATCAGCCAGGATCTGCGCGCCAATGCCATAATCGCGGGCGTCAGGCGCAAAACCTAACAGTTCATTAGCCTCAACAGTATCTTTTCCTTTGTCTTGCAAGGCATACGCCCGGATTTTGTTGGCCAGGCCGATGCCGCGCCCTTCCTGCCGCATATATAGGAGCACGCCCAATCCTTCCTGTTCGATGCGTGTAAGCGCCTTCGCGAGTTGGTCGCCGCAATCGCAACGGAGTGACCCCAGCACATCGCCGGTTAAACATTCCGAGTGAACACGCACCAGCACGTCCGGCTTACCTGCGACATCACCCTTGACAATAGCGACATGGCACTGATTATCAAGCTCGCTCTCATAAGCGACCAGCCGGAATGATCCAAACCGGGTCGGCAGCGTAGTTTCCGCGACTCTGGTCACAAATTTCTCATGCAGTTTACGGTATTTAATCAAATCGGCAATTGTAATGATCTTTAGACCGTGCTTTTGGACAAACTTCATAAGCTCCGGCACCCGTGCCATGGAACCGTCGTCACTCATGATCTCACAGATAACTCCCGCAGGATACAGTCCGGCCAGTTTGCAGAGATCGACTGCCGCCTCGGTATGTCCGGCGCGGCGCATGACACCTCCTTCGCAATAACGGAGCGGAAAAATGTGGCCTGGCCGCCGTAAATCTTCGGCTACGGTTGCAGGATTTAACAATGTTTTAATCGTTTCCGCCCGCTCATAGGCGGATATGCCTGTCGTTACCGTAGCGGCATCAACCGAAACGGTAAATGCGGTGCAATGAGTATCAGTATTGTCGGTAACCATTTGCCCAATGCAAAGCTCGTCAAGGCGGCTGCCCACAATCGGCATGCAAATAAGCCCCCGCCCATAGGTCGCCATGAAATTAATAGCTTCAGGAGTGACTTTTTCCGCCGCCATCAACAAATCGCCTTCATTCTCCCGGTCCTCATCGTCGACAACAACAATTATCTTTCCGTTCCGAATATCCTCTATCGCTTCAGAAATAGTATTGAACTTCAACAGCGATTCCCCCTCTGCTATGAATTACATAAAGCCGTGCCTGGCAAGATACTCGGCGGTAATACCGGAAGTCTCATATTGCCTGCCGGTGGCAGGAATAATCCCCCCGACCAGTTTTTCTACGTATTTGCCAATAATATCGGTTTCCAGATTTACGGCTTCTCCGATTTTTTTGTACCCCAACGTAGTCAGTTTTGCGGTATGCGGGATTAGTGAAACACTGAACCAATCGACGCCGCATTCAACAACGGTTAGGCTGATGCCGTCAATGGCAATTGACCCCTTAGGAATAATATAGCGCATGATCGATGGATCAGCCTTGATTTTGACGATAATAGCGTTATCTTCCGTCTGGCGGGTGATGATTACACCCACTCCGTCGATATGTCCACTTACGATATGTCCGCCGAGGCGGTCACCAACCTTGAGCGTACGCTCCAGGTTAACCATATCATCAGGTTTCAAATCCCGCAGCACCGTGCGTTTGACTGTTTCGGGCATAATATCGGCAGTAAACCACGTTTTGCCAAACTCCACTACGGTAAGACAAGTTCCGTTAACGGCAATACTGTCACCCAGTTTCAGGTCGGCAGTAACAACAGACGCCGCTACAGTAAGGCGAGCCGACTTTGCTCCTTTTGCCAACGTTCTAACTCTGCCCAATTCTTCCACAAGCCCGGTAAACATCGCGTCCCTCCCTTCGAGCTATGTAAGCTGTTATCAACAGATCCTTTCCCACCATGCCGGTTTCTACGTCTTCCAGGGTAATTGCGCCGGACAATGCGGCAATTCCCGCGCCGCCGACCGGCCCCGGAGCACTGTGTCCACCCACAATTTGGGGAGAAACAAACCAGTGTACCTTATCCACTAGGTTATCATTAAAAAGCGAAGCATTAAGCGCCGCCCCGGCCTCGACCAAAACGCCGGTCAAACGGTCTTTGCCCAGCCGCCGGAATAGCGCTCTGAGATCCAACCCGCCGTTAGCCCGGTCGAGTTCCCAGATTTCAGCGCCATGCCGTGCAAGCAACTCTAATTTTTGCCGCGGCGCATCACGGGATACGGCAATGATGGTTCTGGCCTGCCCGTCGCTAACCACGTTGGCGTCCGGCGGTGTTCGACCCATGCTGTCTACAATGACGCGCACCGGATTTTTTCCTCCCTGAGGCAAACGGGTAGTAAGCTGCGGATTATCGGCGATTACCGTGCCAATACCTGTAACTATGGCATCATACCTGTCGCGCAGCATATGAACAAAATTCCGCGCTTCCGGACCGGTTATCCATTGCGACTGCCCGGCAACAGTCGCAATTTTACCGTCAAGCGTAGTTGCCGTTTTCAGCACAGTAAAAGGCATGCCGGTGGTGATCCATTTGAGAAACACCTCATTTTGCCGGGCGGCTGCCTCGGCAAATACCCCTTCAATCACTTCAATGCCGGCCTCTCTTAACTTTTTAAAGCCATTTCCCGCCACCTCCGGATTAGGGTCGGTCATAGCTGCCACAACCTGCCGGATGCCAGCGGCAATAATGGCTTCAGTGCAAGGGCCCGTTAGCCCATAGTGGCTGCAAGGCTCCAAAGTCACATACATTGTCGCTCCCCTGGCCAGTTCTCCCGCCTGATTAAGAGCATGAATTTCGGCGTGAGGCGTTCCAGCTTGACGGTGCCATCCTTGTCCCACAATCCGGCCATCCCGCACAATGACCGCCCCGACCAGCGGATTGGGGCTGGTGCGCCCGATTGCGTACTCAGCGATGGTTAATGCTTGACGCATATAATATTCATGCATATCATCACCTGCCAACTTAAAATGGCTGCCACAAGCAAACGCCCAGGCAGCCACGGAATAACAAACAAACCAAACCGAATCAAGGTCGGCCTGTTTATCGTGCCTTTTCCCATCCAGACTATACTGTCGGCTCCGGAATCGCACCGGATCTGCTGTTAAGCTCGCGGGCTGTACCGCCGGTAAGGACTTGGAAGACGTCGCCTCCCTCACCTTGCCCCAAAGGCGTAATATTTTATTGCAATATTATGTTAGCACTTACTGGCAAAATAATCAAGTGGCCAAATCTCTTTTTCCCCTGAGAGAAGCTATCGCCAGACTAAGGTCGGCAGCGCCAAAAACCGCTGAACCAGCTACCAGTATGTTAGCGCCTGCAGCAGTAACAACCGGTGCAGTTGCAGCATTAATGCCGCCATCCACCTCAATATCTACTTTCAAACCTAGACCATCAATTAAGGCTCGCAGCCTCTTTATCTTCTCCGTTGCTGAAGAAATAAACTGTTGCCCGCCGAAACCGGGGTTGACGCTCATGATTAGCACCATATCAAGGTCTGGCAGAACTTCCTCGATTGCCGACAGCGGTGTAGCCGGATTAAGCGATACACCTGCCTTAATTCCCTGTTCCTTAATCAAATAGATCAAGCGGTGAAGATGCGGGGCAGTTTCCGCATGCACCGTCAGGATATCCGCCCCCGCTTTGACAAACGGAGTAATAAGATCCTCCGGGTTGGCAACCATCAGATGGACGTCAAACGGCAGTTTTGTCACGCGCCGCACTGACGCAACGACCGGCGGACCAAATGTTAAGTTAGGAACAAAATGTCCGTCCATGATATCAATATGAATCCAATCGGCTCCCGCCTTTTCAACCCTTTGGATTTCCTGTCCAAGGTGAGCGAAATCGGCTGACAATATCGACGGCGCAATTTTTATCATGCTAAAATCCTTTCTTGTTTTCCCGTAATTCGGTTAACAGCGTTATGTAAGATTGATAGCGCCCTGCAGCTATTCTTTTGTCGGCGACTGCTTGCTTAATACCGCACTGCGGTTCCCGTGCATGCAAACAGGAAGTAAAGCGGCACTCCCCGGCAAACTCTGCAAACTCGCGGAAGCAGGCAGCCAGCTCGGCTTCTTCGATATCAAGAAATTCGGTAAAGCTAAAACCGGGTGTATCCACAACAAAACCGCCCCCGGAGAGTGCCAGCAGTTGTGCATACCGGGTCGTGTGCTTGCCCCTGCCGATTTTCTCGCTGACTTCCCCGGTAGCAAGCTCCAAACCCGGTTCAATCGCATTTAGTATCGTCGACTTCCCCGCACCGGACGGTCCGGCAAACACCGTAATTGCACCGTACAAATGGGCGCGCAGATCTTTAATGCCGATCCCGTGCTTGGCGGCAACAGGAACAACCTCATAGCCTACCTGACGGTAAAGATCGAGCAGCGGCAAAAGTTCAGCGTAATCCACCAGATCAATTTTGTTAATACAAACAATCGCCTTAAGTCTGGATAATTCCGCTAACACCAGAAACCGGTCAATTAACACCGGATTGATGTCCGGATTTGCGGCGGCAAAAGTCAAGACGACTTGATCGACATTGGCGACTTGCGGCCGACGCAACAGCGACCGGCGCGGCAAAATCTTCTCGATAACACCTTTATCATCAGCAACAAGGCTGAACTCCACTTCGTCACCGACGTAAAGCATAAACCGTTCTTTTTTGAAGCGCCCGCGCAGGGTACACATGAACGTTTTCTCGCCCGATTGCGCGTAATAATAACTGTTATAGGCTTTGATCACGATACCGCGCAGCATGCTATTCCTCCATTACAGGGTTTGTTCTTGCAGCAGCACGCCGTTAATATAGACCTGAACCCGAACCTGTCCAACACCTTCTACCTTCTTCTCAATCTTGTCGCCAGGCTTGCGAACTTCATCATAGACTACCCGGCGACCGTTAATATCGGTAACTACTATTTGCACCGCTTGTCTGATAGGTCCTTCCGGCACGGTAATCTGTACGGAAGCGCGCTTGACAGCGCCGGTCTGGTTTTGGGCAACCGTAAAATCAATGGCTGTCCCTTCCACTACTTCTGTCGCCGGCGGGGGATTTTGACCGGTAATGATACCTGGCGGGAATTTATCGCTTGGCGTCTCAGTCACGTTACCCTGTTTCAGTTTCAAGCTTTCCAACTGCGCAGCTACCGTACTCAGCGGTGTACCCCGGAAATCGGGCAGCGAAATTTTCTTGGGAGCAGGACCTTTACTAATCGTCAGGTCGATCGCCGTGCCTTTGCTTACCTGGGCAGGCGGCCGCGGATTTTGATTAATCACGCTGTCTGCAGGCACATCATTGGTAAATTGTTCGTCAACACGCCCCAACACTAAGCCGGCATTTTTAATTTGCAGTTCGGCATCACGCCGGTTCAAACCGCGCACATCCGGCACTACGGTTATTTCGCCGCCTTTGCTCACGACGAGAGTTACGGTGCGTTGCTCTTTAACGGTGGCGCCAGCTTCCGGATTTTGCGAAATAACGTATCCAGCGGCAACTTTATTATGAAAATTCTCAACTACAGAAACCCGCAAGTTTTTGTCCTGTAGAATATCGCGGGCGATATCAACCTGTTTACCTACCACATTGGGCACAATGACTTCATTTAAGCTCCAGAACTTGCCAAAAGCCAGAAACGCGCCCAAGGCAAATCCGAAGAGCAAGAGTACAGCCAAAACCCACAGCCAAGCGTTTGATTTCTTGGGCTCGGACGGACCGGATGGGTGCGTCGCCGCAGGCCGCTGCGGCGGAGCGGGCGGCTGATTGATTTGCGGCAAAACCTGTGTTGGAAAATCTTCCCTGGCAATGCGGCGCGTATGGTCATCGCGTAAAAAGTTTTGCGCCAATTTTAAATCGCCAATCATTTCGCTAATACTTTCAAAACGAGCAACCGGCTCTTTGGCCATTGCTTTGAGAATAATTGCCTCGATTAACGGCGGTATACCCGGATTTATGGCTCGCGGCGGTTCCGGCTCCTCCTGCAGGTGTTTTAATGCAATGCTTATTGGCGTTTCCCCACTAAACGGGACTTTGCCGGTAAGCATCTCGTAGAGAACCACCCCAAGTGAATATATATCCGATTTAGCGCCAATAACAGCCCCCCGGGCCTGTTCCGGCGAAAAATAATGAACGGAGCCAATAATTGTGCCTGTTTGGGTCATGGTGGCCGAAGTGACCGCACGGGCGATACCAAAGTCAGTGACCTTGATTCGTCCGGTACGGGTCATAAGAATATTATGTGGTTTAATATCGCAATGGATAAGACCACTTTGGTGTGCATGTTCCAGCGCTTCGGCGATCTCCATCGCAATGCTCACGGCAACTTCCAGCGGCAAAGGCGCTTCCCGCTGGATGCGGTCTTTCAGGGTCTCCCCGGAGATATATTCCATCACGATATAGTAAACATCTTCGTCTTTCCCGACATCGTAAATATTGACAATGTTGGGGTGCGAAAGTTTAGCCGCGGCTTGTGCTTCCCGGCGAAAACGGGTGACAAAATCCTCGTCATTAGTAAATTGGGAACGCAGCACTTTTACAGCCACTGAACGGTCTAGCAATTTGTCATGAGCGCGATACACGTCGGCCATGCCTCCGCCGCCGATACGTTCCAATATTGTATAACGGTTGTCAAGCGTCCGGTTGATCATATGCGAAACTTCACCCCCTTAATGTAATGCTTCCAGTATTACTTGCCGGGCAATTGGCGCTGCCACAGCGCCGCCACCACCGGCATTTTCCACAATAACGGCGACAGCAATCTCCGGATTATCCGCCGGCGCAAACCCGATAAACCATGCATGCGGCGCACCATGCGGATTTTCGGCCGTGCCTGTCTTTCCCGCTACTCGTATGCCCCGTATACGGACGGCTGTGCCCGTCCCCTCGGTTACCACCGTTTCCATCATCTTGGCCACAGCTTCGCTGCTGCCGGCTTTAGCAGCAGTGAGCCATGCCTCGGGAGTATATTCTTTAAGAATAGCGCCGTCAGGGGTGGTAACCTTGCTCACCATAAACGGCTTCATAATGACCCCTCTATTGGCGAAAGCGGCGGCCAACATCGCCATCCGCAGTGGTGTCGTAAGCAGCGGCCCTTGTCCAATCCCAGCCTGTGCCAGTTCGCCGTCACTTAGCTTGGAAAAATCGGGGAATTTACTGCCAGCTTCCTCGAACTCGCTGCCAATCGGTTTCGTAAAACCGTAGCGGCCAAAAGCCTTCTCCATCCGGGCTGCTCCTAATTCTATCGCTAGTTTGCCAAACGTAACGTTGCAGGATACAGCCAATGCCTGTTGCAGGTTAATTTTGCCATGTGCAGCGCGATTTATCTCCGGCAGCACATAATCCCGACCAATTTTCAGTGCGCCTTCGCAATTGAAACTGGTTTTAAGATCAGCAACTTTATCCGTAAGTACAGCTTCAGCAACCAGCGTCTTGATAGTCGATCCTGGCGGGTATAGCCCCTGCGCCGCACGGTTTAATAGCGGACTATCCTCCCGCGAAGAAACTGCAGGCCAATTTTCGTCAATGGAATTGGCATCAAAGCCAGGTTTGCTTACCATTGCTAATATGGCGCCTGTTTTAGGCGCTATAACCACTACAGCTCCCCGGTAATCTCCAAGGGCGTAATATGCCCGTTCTTGAACAGAAGCATCCAGCGTAAGCTGCAAATTATTGCCTGCTTTTGGCTGCCACAGTTTGGAAATAGGCCCCAATCTATGTTCCGCCCCGCCAAGTCCGCTAAGATATGTATTGAATGTACTCTCCAGGCCCGCCCTTCCATACCGAAGGCTGTCATAACCCAGCACCGGAGCAAATATTGCGCCGTATGGGTATTTGCGGTTGTACTGTCCCTCCTGATCACGCTCACTAAAAACCAGCCGCTGGCCATGACGGTCGGTAATTTGTCCGCGAGGAATGCGCTTAGCGGCTTCGGCAGTGCGGCGGTTAAGGGCGTGTCCTGCCAGAAAGTCCGCCTGCACGGTTTGCAGGTAAGAGATGTAAACAAATAAAATGGTAAAAAGGGCGGCAAAGACAAGCGCTACCCTGCGGATATTACGGGCGATGTTGTCAAACATGGCGTGACCTCGTTTCCGATATGGCGAACAGTATTCCCAGCAGGATAAAATTAGACACCATCGAACTGCCGCCATAGCTAACAAACGGCAACGTTATGCCGGTAAGCGGCAGAAACTTGGAAACGCCGCCAATGATTAGAAAAATCTGTAAGGCCATAAATACTGACAGACCGCCGGCAACCAGCATAGAGAACGGATTATCGGCGTCAAGCGCGATCCGGAAGCCTCTGGCCAAAAGGAGCATGTAAGCTATCATTAATCCACCTGTCCCAGCCAACCCTAATTCTTCGCCAATCGCGGCAAATACAAAGTCGGTATGAACTTCCGGAATAATGCCGGGAAAACCGTAAGCAAGACCCGAGCCTAAAATTCCCCCTGTTCCCAACGCAAACAGCGACTGAATGATCTGATAAGCGCGACCGTTAGGGTCTGCCCAGGGATTGAGCCAAATATCCACCCGGGTTTGAACATGGGGAAAGAGCTTATACAGAATAACAGAGCCCAGTAAAAATAAGGTTATGCCAATTAGGAAATAACTCAACCGGCCGCTGGCCAGGTAAGCCACAATTGTAAATGTCCCGAAATAAAGCAACGCCGAACCTAAATCCCGCTGTACCACCAGCATCAGCATGGTAAGACCCCATACTGCAATTAAAGGGCCGGAAAACCGGAGATGTGGCACCTCGATAGGCCCAAAGCGCCTGGTAGCATAGGTCAATACCTCCCGGCGCTCATTGAAATATGCAGCGAGAAAAATAACGAAAAAAAGCTTGGCGAACTCGGATGGCTGAAAACGGACGGGCCCGACAATAATCCAATTTTTGTTGCCGCCGATCTCAACACCGAAAAGAATGGCGGCAATTAAGAGCAGCGCGCCAATCGTTCCCGTCAGGTATTTGTATTCTGCCAGTACCTCAACCCTCCGCGCCAAGAAGGCTACCGCCGGAAAAACGGCAAGCCCGATCAACAACCAGGCGGCCTGATACAGAAACAAAGACGGTTTGAGCCTAAGCACCATAATCAGGCCTAAACCCGCGAGCAAAGCAGTCAGTGGTAAAATATACGGATCTCCTGTATGGCCGAACCGCCGCAGCAAATAATGGACAGCGAAGAAGGCGCACAAAATTGTCAAAGTCGCTAAAGATGCTTGTATATCAAAGTTTTCCGCAGCAGCAAAAACAGATATCACACCAGCAACCCATACCAACCCCGCTGTGCTGAGCAAGGA
>JAOACF010000210.1:448-597 GCA_026417995.1 Negativicutes bacterium | reverse complement strand
CTTTTGTTGGGCGTACCGTCAAGCTCTATCAGAATTTTGTCTATAAGAGATTGCTGTGAAGCATCCAAGCCGACAATTTCCTTCGCGATGACCGAGTTTACATTGTCCACCGCTTTGAGCACGCCCTTGCCCAAGTATCTTTTGGGGTC
>JAOACF010000210.1:137-440 GCA_026417995.1 Negativicutes bacterium | reverse complement strand
GCCATTGCTCTGGCAACAGCCATGCTCACACCCAGTAGGGCGTTTGCACCCAGCCTGCTTTTGTTGGGCGTACCGTCAAGCTCTATCAGAATTTTGTCTATAAGAGATTGCTGTGAAGCATCCAAGCCTACAATCTCTTTCGCAATGACCGAGTTTACATTGTCCACCGCTTTGAGCACGCCCTTGCCTAAGTATCTTTTGGGGTCATGGTCTCTAAGCTCAAGGGCTTCTTTTTCTCCTGTGGAGGCTCCGCTCGGCACCATTGCCCTTCCCTTGACACCAGAAGATAACTCAACCTCCACC
>JAOACF010000210.1:0-127 GCA_026417995.1 Negativicutes bacterium | reverse complement strand
CCATTGCTCTGGCAACGGCCATGCTCACACCCAGTAGGGCGTTTGCACCCAGCCTACTTTTGTTGGGCGTACCGTCAAGCTCTATCAGAATTTTGTCTATAAGAGATTGCTGTGAAGCATCCAAGCC
>JAOACF010000209.1 GCA_026417995.1 Negativicutes bacterium | reverse complement strand
GCTTCTATCAGGTGCTTTCCTCCGAGGTTGCATCAAAGCATGGATACAACGTGCATGGGTGTATCTTTGACGAGCTCCACGCCCAGCCGAATAGAAAGCTCTACGATGTAATGACCAAGGGCTCCGGGGATGCGAGAAAGCAGCCTTTAAACTTTGTCATCACCACTGCCGGAACCGACAGGAACAGCATCTGCTGGGAGGTGCATCAGAAAGCCGTTGATATTATTGCAGGCAAAAAGATTGACCCCACCTTCTACCCGGTTATTTATGGTGCAGCAGATGATGATGACTGGACGGATGAAGCGGTATGGAAAAAAGCAAACCCATCCCTTGGATACACCATAGAGCTGGACAGGATAAGGGATGCTTTTTTGTCTGCAAGAGAAAATCCGGCAGAGGAAAACATATTCCGTCAGCTGAGACTCAACCAGTGGGTGAAGCAGACCGTCCGCTGGATGCCCATGGAGGCATGGAACGCCTGTGCCTTTTATGTGGATGCAGACTCGCTTGTGGGAAGGGAGTGCTATGGCGGGCTTGACCTTTCAAGCACTACTGATATTACTGCCTTTGTGCTGGTGTTTCCTCCTTTGGATGATGA
>JAOACF010000208.1 GCA_026417995.1 Negativicutes bacterium | reverse complement strand
TTTGGCCGGATCCACCTGTATGCCGCCTTTTGCACCGCCGTAAGGAATATTTACGACCGCGCATTTCCAGGTCATCCACGCGGCCAGCGCGTTTACTTCATTGAGGTCGGCTTCCGGATGGAAACGGATACCGCCCTTGCAGGGCCCCCGCGAACTGCTGTGCTGCACGCGGTAACCTTTGAATACTTCGATTCGACCGTCGTCCATTACCACAGGCACGGAAACAATGAGCTCGCGCTCGGCTGAACGCAGCGTAACGTAGTCGTTGTACTCCAGGCCCAGTTTTTCCGCCGCCGCGTCCAGTACGTCCAGCATGTTTTGGAAGGGATTGTACGCTTGAGACATGATTTTTCCTCCTATTGCCCTCGTGTAATTTTGTATACAAGATACGGTATGCAATCTGACAATTCTAATATTAAATAATATTTACGTAAATTTCAATAGGCAATCGCCTTATTCCAGCGAAAATTAACGAATTTTTTCCGTATACGCAATTGTTTCGCTGCCCTGATTATAATTTCAAAAAAATAACACCAAGCCGGTTAGCCTGGTGTTGAGCCTAGTGGTCGTTGATCTCGGTCTTCACGGACAGGTAAAG
>JAOACF010000207.1 GCA_026417995.1 Negativicutes bacterium | reverse complement strand
CTTTAGTGACCTCGATACTATTATCCGTTCGGCTTGGGACTGGCACAAAAACAAGCCGCAAGGCTTTCGCACACGCTTTCCGCACCCTTGATAACCTGTTGGCCCGTAATTTTTTTCTGACGTAAAAATACTCTGGCGATCTGGTGAGGTTGATTAAGATTGTTACCCATATCCCCCAGAAGGGAACACCAAACCAAGCCCCCATTCTTAAGGAGCCTTCGCTTAAGATTTTGGGCCGACTATTCAAACTGGATGCCGAGCAGGTCAAGCCAAATTGGAAGCGCCTTCTGGTCTTCGTTGCTTTGACACTCGCATAAGTAGTCGGGTCCTTCACGCACCAGGACATAGGCTTTAAACAAAATCAACATCATTTCCATGGTCGGTCGAGTCAAACGGGCGCGGTTGATACCGATCCTTGGAGCTTCCTTGTAATCAGCCAGACGTTGACGCACCCGATACTGCATAAGTCCCCTTACCAAGAGAGCCACAGACAATAACATCAATAGCGCATCAATACGTTCTGGCCTTTTTAAAAATACCCTCGCGGCCAGAGCCGGTTCCTTCAAAGTTCGAAATTGTACTTCAACCCGGTGCTGTTCCTTATAC
>JAOACF010000206.1 GCA_026417995.1 Negativicutes bacterium | reverse complement strand
GCACATTAGCTGATGAACACAACTTTGCAATTTTTAACTTTTCAGGTCCTTCTAAAAACAGACTATTAAAATGTACCGTATATAATGTTGAAGGTAAAGAATTATGGAGTTATTCAATTAACGAAAATGAATTGAAGTACAAAAAGTAAACTAAAAATCCTGCTGGTTTGCAGGATTTTTTGTGGAGCTAAGCGGGATCGAACCGCTGACCTCTTGAATGCCATTCAAGCGCTCTCCCAGCTGAGCTATAGCCCCATTATTATTGAACTATTCGATTATATTTGAAAAAGATCAACAAAATGAACTGTGCAAAAGTAATTATAGGTGTGTTGTTTGTCAAATTTCTATTTAATGTATACCTTCTACTTTCTGAATAACAGAGTTAATTTGACTTATACTTTGTTGTAATTTTCTCAATTCGCTTTCAAGCTTGTAAATTTTGTATGATTCCAGTGCTTCTTTACCGCCTAATAACCAATTAATATCACAACCAAGTCTTAATAGACGGGTAAGAATTTTTGAACCAGGTTCACGTTTACCACTAATGTACTGTTGTAGCTGCTGAGGTGAAACATTCATTGCTTCAGCTAACTTTTTAAGGGTTCCGTATTTCCT
>JAOACF010000205.1 GCA_026417995.1 Negativicutes bacterium | reverse complement strand
TTTGTCAACAGGTACAAGAAGAGGCTGATATTGTTCAGGCAGTTAATTTTAATTGTCCGGGGCAAGTAGTTATCGCAGGAAAAGCTAGTGCAGTAGATAAAGCGGTTGAAAAGTTAAAAGAGGCCGGAGCTAAAAGAGCTGTGGTTTTACCCGTTAGTGCGCCTTTCCATAGCAAATTGATGGAGCCGGCAGCTGAAAAGTTGGCTCAAGAGCTGGATAAAATTGCAATAAATGATGCCCAGATACCTGTGGTGGCGAACATTAATGCCGGCATTATGACAAATGCGGATGAAATAAGGAAGGCGCTTGTAAAGCAGGCAGCAAGTCCGGTTCTGTGGGAAAATACAATTGCGGAAATTATCAATTTTGGCGCGGAAGTGTTTGTTGAAGTTGGTCCAGGTAAGGTTTTGACAGGGTTTACCAAAAAAATTGCTAAAGATGTTACTTTATTAAATATTGAAGACGTTGCATCGTTAGAAAAAAACCTTGATTATTTCAAGGAGGTTAGCTAAAATGCTTTTAGATGACAAAGTGGCTTTGGTGACTGGGGCTTCGCGCGGAATAGGACGTGCGGTAGCGATTAAGTTGGCTCAGGCCGGGGCGAAGGTAGTGATAAAC
>JAOACF010000204.1 GCA_026417995.1 Negativicutes bacterium | reverse complement strand
GTTTTGAGGGAGCATACTTTGTGACAAAGATGTTCACCTTTAATTATCCGGTGGCGATAGCTATGGGGATCCACCTGTTCCCATACCGAACACAGCAGTTAAGCCCATAAACGCCGAAAGTACTTGGCTGGAAGCGGCCTGGGAGGATAGGTAGCTGCCGGTTGATAAAGCAAAAATTCCCGTACAAACGTACGGGAATTTTTGCTTTTGCAGACTGCAGGAGAGTTATGTAAAAAATAGAATTATACCGTCGAGAAAGTTAAAGTTTTGTATACAATATTGTCAGCTTTTGAGGACGGGATGGTTATGAGAGATTTACTTGGCAATACAGCAGTTAAGATAGCTCTAATTTATTTTACCGTTTCGGGAACATGGATAGCAGCGTCTGATTTGCTGCTGGGAGCTTTGGTTGAAGACGCCAAGATTATTGCTTATTTAGGGATAGTTAAAGGATGGTTTTTCGTATTTATCACCACAATTATGCTTTTTACGTTGGTGCGCGGGAATATACGTCTTTTGGAGGCTAAGAATAAAGATCTACACGCCCGCAGTATGGAAACGGAAGCCGCCTATGAAGAGCTTGCCGCGACCGAGGAGGAGTTGCGCTGGCAGCTTGACGAACTGCAGCGT
>JAOACF010000203.1 GCA_026417995.1 Negativicutes bacterium | reverse complement strand
GAGGACTGCGCCGCGATCCTGCGCGAGGAGATGGGGAAGGGGGCCTTCCCCGCATTGCTCCATTGCTTCACGTCCGCTCGCGCGCTGGCGGAGACGGCGGTGGAGCTGGGGCTCCATATCTCGTTTTAGGGCGTCGTGACGTTCAAGAACTCCGCCGAACTGCGCGAGACGGCGAAGGCCGTGCCGCTCACGCGGATGCTGGTCGAAACCGACGCGCCGTTCCTCGCGCCCGTGCCGCATCGGGGCAAGCGCAACGAGCCGGCCTTCGTGGTCGATACGGCGCGTGTTCTGGCGGAGCTGAAGGGGGTTTCGGAAGCGGAGCTGGCGCGGGTGACGACGGAGAATGCGTTCAGGGTGTTCGGGAAGATGGGGGGTGTAGGGCCCCGTCTTGGGACAATTTCGTTTTAAATTTTTTCGACAGCGGGCAATGAAAGCGATGTCACGACCTGCGGCGTCGCCGTTATTCGCATCCTCAATGACCGTATGGACGCCACCCGTCACCCGTAGCGGCGCGTCACGTCTCATTTCGCCATCGCGCCATCCACCAACCCCGCGCGCATCATCAGCCAGAAAAGCAAGATGCCGGGAACCGCGGCGACGGTGGTGAGCAAATAGAAATTCACATAACCCATC
>JAOACF010000202.1 GCA_026417995.1 Negativicutes bacterium | reverse complement strand
GGGATCAGCCCGATGGAAATTAGCAGCGTGTCGCACTCGACCTCCCAGGAGCGCTCTATCCGAGGACGGAGATCGCCGTCCACCGGCGCCACGGTCACTTTTTCGACACGGTTGTGGCCGTGGATCTCAACCACGGTGGTAGAAAGATGAAGCGGGATGTCGAAATCGTGCAGGCATTGAACAATGTTGCGATTCAGGCCGTTGGGATGCGGCATCAACTCAAAGACGCCCGCCACCTCCACGCCTTCCAACGTCAGCCGCCTGGCCATGATCAGCCCGATGTCGCCCGAACCCAAGATGACGGCGCGGCGCCCGGGAAGCCAGCCGTAAAGGTTCACCAGCCGCTGCGCCATGCCGGCGGTGAAGACGCCCGCCGGTCGCGTGCCCGGAATACGAACGGCGGCGCGCGTGCGTTCCCGTGCGCCCATGGCCAGCACGACGGCGCGTGCCTCGACCAGCGAGACTCCTTCTTCCCTTGTCATCAACTTGACCTGACGCTGCAGATTGATGTCTAGCACAAAGGCGTCGGTCACGATGTCGACCCTGTGCGCCAACGCCTGCTTCACCACGCGTTGCGCATATTCCGGGCCGGTCAACTCCTCGCCAAATCGATGCAGTCCAAAGCCACAGTGGATGCATTGCAGCAG
>JAOACF010000201.1 GCA_026417995.1 Negativicutes bacterium | reverse complement strand
CCAGTATAAAGTGCAGCACGCGCGGCCAGCGGCGATATAAAGCCATGACCGACAGCATAAATGCGGGGTGGGCAATCATAAACTCCTTTTCACGCGGACGGGCATACATGGCATTTTCCAAAAACGCCCGCAGTTTGAGCTCGGCAGCCGGTACCGGCACACCGGCCGTATGACCCGACCGCCCCACATAAACCCAAGCCACAACTGCCCCTAGGGCAAAGAAAATCAACGTCTTCAAGCAAACGGGATAGTCGAGCATCTTGACCACTTGCCGCCAAAGACCGCCGGGCTCGCCCGATTCTTCAAATAAATTAAAGCGGGCCAAATAAGGCAAACTAATAAGCAGCAAGGGCGCCACAAAAGTCAGTTTAACCCCGCGATATATTTCCATTTCGAGTAAAAAGCGTACATCGCCGACATAAAAGCCGCCTATCAGCGACAACAGCACGGTAACCGTCAAAGCCCCCACGCCATCCGACAATATCCTAAGCAGCGAACCGCCCCTATGTGGCGCTTTTTTGCGCCAGCGGTCAAGCTGCCAAGTCATGGCCAGTACCGGGAACACCACTGCGCTGACCAGCGCGGCTGCCTGACGCGCTAAGGTACCGCCGCCCTTTAACACCGGAACAACGAGCAAGGCGGCTATAACA
>JAOACF010000002.1 GCA_026417995.1 Negativicutes bacterium | reverse complement strand
CTCTTTTGGTGCGGATTTATTGATTTCCGAGTCATCGTCATCGTCGTTGTCAAATGGGCTTTTTCTGGGTTCCTCGCGATCGGCATTTATCTCTAGCATGAGATCACGCTTGTACTTATGAACCCGATGCTGCGCCATCTTTTTTACGTACTTGTTTTTATTGGCATTCGCTTTAATATGAGTGGCGTCAATGAAAACGGCATCAGCCTTAACAAAACCACATTCGATAGCCTCAATTAAAATCTTTTCAAATATTTTTTCAAACAAATTGCTTTCTTTGAAGCGGCGTTCGTAGTTTTTACCGATGGTAGAGAAATGAGGTATTTTTTCTTGAAAGCCGTATCCTAAAAACCAGCGGTAGGCGATATTCATTTCTGCCTCGCTAACTGTTTGGCGCATGGATTTTATACCGTAAAGAACCTGCAGCATAAGTAGCTTAATGAGAACTACTGGGTCAACGCTCGGTCTACCGGTATCTTCGCTGTATAGATCTTTAACTGTATCATAAATGAAATCAAAGTTTATACTGGCATCGACTGCACGGAGCAAATGATCTTCAGGAACGAGAGCGCTGAGGCAAACAAATTCCACTTGGTCCGTAGCTACGCGGTTTTTCTTTTTTAGCATGATTATCTCCCCAAATCTTTAATTATCTTAATTATACTACATTTATCGCTTAATTTGGAGATGTTCAGGCAAATTAAAAGGCTGCCGACATGACTTTGTCGACAGCCAGGGGGGCACTCACAGTGCCCCCTTTACCTCGTTTTCATATTCATGCAGACTTGGCCTAAGCAGGGTATTGGTTCCGGTTCCGGCCTGTCATGACATTTTCCTGTTTTATTAAAGATGCAATTGCATTGTTCGCCCATAATGCAGTCCATATTGTACCCCCCTTGTTAATGGCTTCTGTTTCCAGTGTTCCCACTTTTTTGGGGGTTTATAAACAAACAAACGGTTATTTAGTCTGTTTCGGTTTAGCCAAAATCATACGAATACCGGTGAAGATGACGAAAATACCAAAAATTTTTTTCAGGGCGTCGCCCGGAATATATTGCACAAAATTAGCGCTGATCAGTGAGCCGCAGACAGCGCCGAGCGCTAAAAATCCGGCTACACGATAATTGACGAGCTTTTCTTTCATTAGATGCATAATTCCGGCAATGGCCGTAGGAATGATAACGATCATTGATATTCCCTGCGCCGTATGTTGCGGGATACCCAGGAAAACTGCGAGCATGGGTACGAGTATTACGCCTCCGCCTACTCCCATGAGACCGCTCAGTATTCCAGTAGCCATTCCCATTGCAATTGCAGTTGCCCAAAGTGTCATGATAGCACCATCCTTAGACCAACCAAAGCCAGCATCAGCCCAAAGAGACGCTTAAGCTGGGCGGCCGGGATTTTTTTCATCAGGCGTGCTCCAATACTGGCTCCCAAAATGCTGCCGGCAATGATCTGCAACGAAAGCACCATATCGGTCTGCCCGTGAAAGCCGTAAACGATACTGCTGACGATTGCCGTAGGAATGACTACCGCCAACGATGTGGCATGGGCGATATGCTGCGTGATACTGAAGTATGTAACCATGATAGGCACCAAAAAGACCCCGCCGCCAACGCCAAGCAAGCCGCTCAAGATGCCAACCAAGAAACCAACGCCCGTTAATTTCATGCTTTCATTCAAGATACACCCTCCTATTAGTCCAGAGCGCTTGGCGCTAAGCCCTCTTTATAGCTACGGTACTTATCGTAAATAATGCGTAAGGCAGTAATAATCGCCTTTTTTGCGCTTCCTTGATAGATTTGATCAATAACCCGGAGTATTTGATCGGGGCCATTTTTTAAAGAATATCCAATTAAAGCGGAGGAAACGTGTTTGCGGGCGACGTGAGTAGCCAACGTGCAGTCAGCTTCTACGATCTCTCCGGTGTCTACGTCAATCAGCACAACAACGCCAATTACTTTATACATTTCACTAGCGGTGATTCCGGTCGGGAGCTTGGCGTAGCCGGAGAACAGCACCTGTTGACCAGCACTTTTTTTCATTGTAAGAGCCTCCTTGTATTAGTCTATACTGAGACGTTTAACCTCGATGTTTACCTCTTTGACTGTCATGCCCGTCATATGCTCAACAACTTCTTTAATACGTCGCTGGGCTTGGTGAACAACTTCCCATAACTGCTTCCCGTATCTGATTGTTACGTCCAAAGAGATAGAAATTCCTTTCTCTTTTTCGTGGGAATTTTTAATATTTATTTGCCCCGTGCGTGTAATTGCAGTATCAGATACCGCCACATAATCGACTATGGAAGCGATGGCGGAATCAGAAATCAATAGCTTGCCGTAATAGCTGAAGGTCGGGCGGACAATTGACTTTTCACCGAGTTTGCGCCGGCTGGAATGTTGTGCTTTTTTAAAAAAGATGTCAAGCGGATCAATTAAATAACCGGAAAAATGGGGTTTGAGTTCAATTGTGGGAACCGGAATAATATGCTTTCCTTCCCGTAGCCTGCTTTCACGGGCCTTAGCAATTTCCGACTTGGTGGCAATATCCTCAATGCGTACGATTTTGCTGACCGGCGGCAAATCCAGCGCTTCGATAATTTTTTCTACCATATTAATTGAAGTTCCGAGCACCAAGATGCGCTCTGGCGCTACCTGGCGGATTGCGCTACGAACTTCCTCGGCATGAGCTGCGTCCATAAAAATGGCACGTTTAACTGCGCGTATTTTGCTGGGTTCTTTTTTCGCCGAATATCCGGCGATAATCTTACTGTCTTTGATGAGCAGCCCATCATCTATAATAGTATCTACATTTTGTTCATGCGCAACGATAAGCGCCCGGTGGCTTTTACCAGTACCGCTCGGTCCCACTAGCGCAATAATGTCCATCAGACAGCCTCCCGCCATCATACACTCAGTTCAGCCTTTAGTATATGTCGTTTGCCGAAAAATGTCCATAGTTAAAAAAATAAACACCCTTTTGCAAGGTGTATTAAGAAAAATTACTTTCTGTAGTCTTCTTGTTCAGCATTGACCGCAGCTTTTCTTCAAGTTGCAATATTTGTATATTCCGGTACATAATTGTTCGTGCGTACCGGCAATTGTTTTTTTGTAGTCGTTCGTTAAGATGTTCCAGTCGTGAAACTTTTTCCCGCTTTTCACGTTCAATCGAATCAATTAGATTCATTAGTACGCGGCGGCTAATGCGCAATGCCTCTACTTTGTTTTCTAACTCCCGGATACGTGCCCGCAGTTCTTCGACCAGTGCAATATCGTCAGCCATCGCCACCCTCCCCAGCAACCTTTATGAAAGAATATATTCCTTAATAAAGGGATTAATGCCTGGCCGCCTGCTGCAAATTCAAGGCAATCGTGGAAGGTACGGTAAATAGACCTAATTTTGACGGATATCTGTCCGGAATAGCATGATAATCCGATCCCCCGGTAACCAAAAGGCTATGTCTTTTTGCCAGTGCCAGCCACTTGTTCGTCTGTTGTTCGCTATGCTTGGGATGGTAGACTTCAATGCCTTGCACCCCGGCTTCAATCATAGCGGATACAATGCGGTTGCTGCCGATTAGACCGGGGTGCGCCAACACGGGAATGCCTTTTGCCAGGATTATGAGTTGAATCGCCGCTTCTGGCAAGAGTTTATAGTGCGGCACATAGGCAGGGCTATTAGTGTTTAATACTGTGGCAAAGATTTCATCAAATCCGGAGAAATAGTGCTTTTCGTGCAGCGCCTTCGCAATATGCGGCCGTCCAATTGAAACCGCATTGCCGGCGATTTCCTGTACTCGTTCATACTGAATGGCATAGCCCAGCTCGTTTAGCTTCCGTACCATTTTTTGAGTTCGGGTCAAGCGATCGGCTGCCATTTTGCCTAGTTCATCCTGCAAGCGTTCGTTTTTGATATCAATATAATACCCAAGAATATGAACTTCATGACCGGGAAGATCAGTATTGAGTTCAACACCGGGAATAATTGTCAGGCTGGAGTTTTGTTCATGCAAGCCATCCAGCCCAGCGACAGTATCATGGTCGGTAATGGCGATATGGGACAATCCCGCTTTTTCTGCTTCTCGCACAATCTCTGCCGGGGAAAGCCTGCCGTCAGAAGCATTGGTATGAATATGAAGATCTGCAATCATGGCTGCGCCAAGTCCTGTGCCAGTTGGATTAATGTTCTGACACCTGCGCCGGTAGCTCCTTTGGGATTATAGCCGCTGTCTTTATTAATCGTCGCGGTGCCGGCAATATCGATATGCGCCCAGGGCGTTTCGCCGGCAAAAGCGGCAAGAAACAGGCCGGCAGTTATCGCTCCGGCCGGACGCCCTCCGGAATTCTTCAGGTCGGCGATGGGACTTTTGATTTGCTCCTTGTATTCGTCATAGGCAGGGAGACGCCACATTTTTTCGCCGCTCTGTGCCGCTGCGCCCAGCACTTTGTTGCACCAGCCGTCATGATTACTGATTACTCCGGAAGCAACGCTGCCTAAAGCCACGACGCAAGCGCCGGTCAGTGTCGCGATGTCAACCAGTTTATTCGCGCCTAGGTGCTTAGCGTAAGTAAGAGCATCTGCCAGTAACAAGCGTCCTTCGGCATCAGTGTTGACAATTTCAATGCTTTTGCCAGCCATAGAGGATATGACGTCGCCTGGTTTTATGGCGGTTCCTGACGGCATATTTTCCGCACACGGAACAATAGCCAGCAGGTTAACTTTTGGTTTTAACTGTGCGATGGCCCTCATTGCTCCTAATACAGCCGCGCCGCCGGCCATATCTGTTTTCATCTCATCCATGCCTTCACTGGGTTTTAGTGAGATGCCGCCGCTGTCAAAGGTGATCCCTTTGCCAATTAATGCTGTGTACTCGCTGGCGGCCGTGTTTCCTGTATACCGAAGCATGATTAGCTTTGGCGGCTGCGCCGATCCCTGCGCTACTGCCAAAAAAGCATGCATTTTTAACTTGTCAATTTCTGTTTGAGCAAAAATAGTAGCTTCTAGGCCATATTGCTGCGCCATTGCATTTGCATAATCGGCCATATGTGAGGGGGTCATAGCGCTGGCGGGATGATTGACCAAATCCCGGGTAAAGTTTACGCTTTCGGCGATAATCTTTGCTTTATAGGCTATTGCTTGCAAGCTTTCGCGTTCGGCAGAATGAGGAATTGCTAAATACAGTTTTTCAATCTTTTTGACGGGTTTTTTTTCCGTTTTATATTCATTGAACTGATAGGCGCCCAGTATCAGTCCCTCTACTACCGCCTGGGTAGCTTGGCGTGCTTCCACCGGCAAATGACTGACGTATGTGGCAACGATGCGCGAATCATATTTAACGACCGCGCGGGCGGCATTTCCCATAAGTGCACGCAGCTTTTCCGCATCAAAATCCTTATCCTTGCCTATACCGGCAATAATTACCCGCTTTGCCGGCATCAGGCCTAATGTATGAAGGACATTGATCTCTCCAAACTTTCCGAGTTCAGGCTGATCCAGCAGGAGACGACTAATCTGACTTTGAAGAGCATTGTCTATATCTCTCGCTATCCCGGTTGGCGCTTCCGCTTCGGAGCCGGTAAAAATAATCAACGTATCGCATAAAACTTCATTGAGCGAACCAGCAATAACTTCAATTTGCATACAGTCACCCCACGTATTCTTAAGAATAAACCACTAATCCATAGTATGCGCTCAAAAGCATTAAAAAACCTGTTCCGGATGAACAGGTTTTATCTTTATAGACAGTATCTTCGCTTTTTAGCGGGGTTCGACAATCAGTTTGATAGCGGTGCGTTCTTCACCATCAATCTGAATGTCGGTAAAGGCAGGGATGCAGATTAGATCGACGCCGTGCGGAGCAACAAATCCTCGTGCGATTGCTACAGCCTTTACCGCTTGGTTGAGTGCGCCGGCGCCAATCGCTTGAATCTCTGCGCTGCCCCGCTCTCTGAGCACTCCCGCCAAAGCGCCTGCTACGGAATTGGGATTAGATTTTGCTGATACTTTTAAGACATCCATGTGTAATTGTACCCTCCTTTAGTAGAAAAAAAGATAAAATCCCTGTGGATATGACTATTCGGTATCTAGCGTGTAAATCCCTTTTTTGCATCCCCAAAAATTCCGAATTATTACATTTATTTATTTTAATGCGACAATTGCTGAATTCGTTCGATATTTGTCGCCCGGCCGGTTGTTTCATCCACTGTAAGCAAAATGGCGCCTAGCACGTTCGGGCCACCAGCCAGTCGGAACCCTTCCCTCTGCCCCGTCATATAAAAATGAATCATGGGTTCAGGGGCGACGCCCAGTACCGAATTCCACGGCCCTGTCATGCCAAGATCGCTGATATAAGCGGTTCCGCCGGGAAGAATACGCTCATCCGCCGTCTGAATATGCGTGTGAGTGCCGGCCAGGCAAGTTACCCTACCGTCCAGATGCCAGGCCAACGCCATTTTCTCGGTTGTTGACACCGCATGAAAGTCAAGAATAATAATACGGCAGTCATTTGGCAGCCGGCCTAACAGTTCATCGGCTGTGTGGAAAGAACATGTTGCGGGCGACAGGTGTTCACGTCCGGCAAGGTTGATAATGCAGATTTTTTGCGGTTTTTCAATAATAATACAGCCGCGTCCCGGCAACAGGGGCGAATAATTGGCCGGCCGCAAAAGGCGTTCTTCGGACAGGAGGGTACTGTAGATTTCGGGTTTATCCCATACGTGATTGCCGGTTGTCACCATATCAATGCCAGCCTGGCGCAGTATACGAAAATGTTCGGGCATAATACCAAGGCCGCCGGCAGCATTCTCGCCATTGGCGATAATGAGATCGATCTTTATTTGCGCCCTAATTCTCGCAATAAACCCGGTTGCAGTTTTCACCCCGGCCTCACCGCTAATATCGCCTATCATCAAAATATTCATAACTTCCTCCCCAAAAAAATCAGGGTGGTTAATACCCTGATTTGTAGAGTGGCTTATTTATTAAACACTAATACGCGGCCGTCTTCGCGAATGCCGATAAGTTTATGATGAGCTTGATCTTTCTTTAAGTTTTCCAGCATGTCTTCAATGAGCTCTTCCTGTACAAGCAAGTCTTCTTCCGGCATGGCGTCATTGCAGTCGGTTACCAGGCGATTTTTAAAACTATCGCGCAATAAAGTAATAATAAGTGCTATTTCGCCCTGCGAAAGGGTTTTTACATCCCGGATAATTTTAAGCATCGAGACTTGCTCACATTCACTAAGCGCAATATCGGAAATCGCATCATCCAAGCCTTCCAGCAGGTGGTAAGCAGCCATACTGTCAATGAGCAACCGTTTGGCGGCCGCAAAATCATCCGGCGAAGGTATTCCGGATAACATGAAAGTTAGCTTAAGTGTCTGGGTTTCCGGGTCGTAGTCGATAGCCCCGACCTCAGGATAACGCACAAGGATTGAGATCAATAAATTGACCCCGTCCGAGATTTGCCCGCTATCCTGTGAATATTTGGGCATAGTGTTCACCGTCCAGTATGTAGAATAGTATGCAGGCAAAAATAATGACCGCTTGTATTATTCTCTGACAGGCACATGAATCCTGCTTATTAATATTTGGAAGAATCGGAAAACGACCTTATTGCTAAGGTCGTTTTTTCTTTTTAGTGCTATTTGGCATAGTCAACCGCTCGGGTTTCCCGAATGACAGTAACTTTAATTTGACCGGGATATTCAAGCTCATTTTCAATCTGCTTCACAATATCTCTGGCAACGCGTACCGACATCAGATCATCGATTTTTTCGGGTTTTACCATAACACGAATTTCGCGACCGGCTTGAATGGCAAAGCATTTTTCTACGCCTTCGATTGATTCGGCAATTTCTTCTAATCGTGTTAACCGTTTTAAATAGCTTTCCAGAGTTTCCCGGCGAGCACCGGGGCGAGCGGCGGAAACAGCATCGGCTGCAGCGACCAGTACCGCCTGAATGGTCTTAGGTTCTTCATCGCCGTGATGAGCGGCAATTGCGTTGATTACCTCGGGAGCTTCCCGGTATTTCTTGGCTAAATCGGCGCCAATAGTAACGTGCGGTCCTTCAACCTCATGGTCTACCGCTTTACCGATATCATGCAGCAGGCCTGCCCGTTTAGCCAGCATAATATCAACGCCCAGTTCGGCAGCCATAACACCTGCGAGATGAGCCACTTCGATGGAGTGTTTAAGGACATTCTGACCATAACTGGTGCGGTATTTGAGTCTCCCGAGCAGCTTAATGATTTCGGGATGTAAGCCGTGTACGCCGGTTTCAAAAGTTGCTTGCTCGCCGGCCTCTTTAATTTTCTGCTCGACTTCTTTCTGGGCTTTTTCAACCATTTCTTCTATGCGTGCAGGGTGAATCCGTCCATCAACGATCAGTTTTTCCAGTGCAATACGGGCAACTTCGCGGCGCACCGGATCAAAACCGGATAAAATAACAGCCTCTGGCGTATCGTCAATTATAAGATCAATGCCGGTAAGGGTTTCCAAAGTGCGGATATTCCTACCTTCACGGCCGATGATACGGCCTTTCATTTCGTCATTTGGCAACGCGACAACCGATACAGTAGTTTCTGCTACGTGGTCAGCGGCACAGCGCTGAATTGCCAGCGAAATTATTTCACGGGCCTTTTTATCGGCTTCTTCTTTCGCCTGCTGCTCAATTTCCTTGATGAGCATTGCTGCTTCATGCTTAATTTCTTCTTCGACGCTGGCTAGTAAGAGGCTGCGGGCTTCCTCTGAAGTAAGACCCGATAATCTTTCAAGTTCCGCCAATTGTTTGGTATATAGCTCGTTAATTTTGTCTTGACTTTTATCTAACTCAGCTTCCTTGCGGCTGAGGATCTCTTCTTTCTTTTCAAGAGAGTCAATTTTGCGATCCAGGTTTTCTTCTTTTTGCACCAAACGGCGTTCGAGACGCTGAAGTTCATTGCGGCGCTCTTTAATTTCCCGGTCCAACTCAACACGAAGCTTGTGGATCTCCTCTTTTGCCTCAACCAGGGCTTCTTTCTTTTTGGCTTCCCCGGCCTTTTCCGCTTCCTCTATGATCTTTTTGGCGGCGACTTCGGCTGAAGCAATTTTAGCTTCGGCAATATTGCGTCTTATCCAGTATCCTATCCCTGCTCCCATTAAGCCAACAATCACAGCAGTGACTATAATTTCGAGAATAATTTTACACCTCCTTTTTCCTGGTATTAACGGGAAAGCCGAGTTAATACTCGGCTTTTAAAAGACCCTTTCCAAAATTCTCATTGCAGCTAAGGTGCTCTTAAAAGTAACTACGGTATCTGGTTACACGATTTGCTACCCTAATTGTAAATGTTTTTCAAAACCCTGTCAAGTTAACGATAACGGTGATTCGTTTGATATTTAATATAAAAAAACAAGCCATAAGGCTTGTCGAGTAAGCAAAGAGTTGATTGTCCTTACTACCACTATTCAGCGGTAGCTTCAGTCTCTTCTTTCGCGGGAAGTTTTGCCGCTCCTGAGAGCAGAATATCGCGTATCTTCCTGTCAATTTCATCGCAGATATGGGGATTTTCCTTCAGGAATTCTTTAACATTCTCGCGTCCTTGTCCCAAGCGGTTGTCGCCGTAGGAATACCATGCACCGCTTTTTGTGATGATATCCAACTCGACGCCTATATCGACAATACTGCCTTCGCGCGAAATACCTTCCCCGTACATGATGTCGAAATCTGCTTGCTTAAACGGAGGAGCTACCTTATTTTTTACTACCTTTACCCTGGTGCGGTTACCGATAACCTCGTTGCCTTGTTTCAGCGCTTCCTGCTTGCGCACTTCCAGGCGAACAGACGCATAAAATTTGAGTGCTCGGCCGCCGGTGGTGGTTTCTGGGTTGCCAAACATGATACCAACCTTTTCACGAATTTGGTTGATAAAAATAGCAGTAGTACGCGATTTACTTATTACCCCGGTTAATTTACGCAGCGCCTGGGACATCAGGCGGGCTTGAAGGCCAACATGCGCATCACCCATCTCACCGTCGATTTCAGCTTTGGGTACCAGCGCGGCCACGGAGTCGATAACAATTACGTCAATGGCGCCGCTGCGAACCAAGGCATCCGCGATTTCCAGCGCCTGCTCGCCATTGTCAGGCTGTGAAATTAGCAGGTTATCGATATCCACATTCAGCTTTTTTGCATATGAGGGGTCAAGAGCGTGTTCAGCGTCAATGAAGGCTGCCAGGCCGCCCGCCTTTTGCGCTTGAGCGATAATATGCAGCGCTACCGTTGTTTTACCGGAAGATTCAGGACCATATATTTCTACCACCCGGCCGCGCGGAACGCCACCGACGCCCAGGGCGATATCCAAGGCAAGCGAGCCGGTGGGAATTACCTCGACATTCATTTTGGCGGCCGCTTCTCCCAATTTCATAATCGAGCCTTTGCCAAAATCTTTTTCGATTTGACGCATGGCATTTTCGAGCGCTTTTAATTTGTCCATCTTTTGAAAGCCTCCCCCGCTATTTCTAAAACCATTATACAAACGTTTGTTCGTAGTGTCAATCATTTTTACTGATTGCCATGCAGGAATAATTCCAAATTGAGAGAATAATGAAAGTAATCAAAATTTAACAGGAGGAATACACCTTGAAAGAGAAAATCCACCCGCAGTACTATGCTGCTACCGTTTCCTGCGCTTGCGGCGCTAGCTTTCTAACTGGATCGACCAAAAAAAGCTTGAAGGTGGATGTCTGTTCCAGCTGTCATCCCCATTTTACCGGGGTGCAGAAAATTGTTGACACGACTGGCCGTTTAGAGCGTTTTGCCAAAAAGTATGGTTTAGATAAAATAGAGGGCTAATCGCCCCCTATTTTTTATTGATCATCTTGCTTTGGCGGGCTCTACATTCACCTTAAAGCCCTTCAAGGTGTTACGGTGCATGACGGAAATGACGCGCTCGGCTACGTCTTCAGGCACTTCCACAAAGGTAAACTTATCATAGATGTTGATAGCTCCAATCGTATTGCCGGCTATGCCTGCTTCATCCGCAATCTTGCGGACGATATCCTCCGGACGCACTTTTTGCTGCCTGCCGACATTCATGAATAGTCTGACCATGCCCGGTTCCCCTCCGGTATTGGCAAAAGCCGATACGTTGCCTGCCGTGCTTGTTTCCCGGAAGCCTTCCTGAAAGAGCTTTAAAGCGGCGGCGGCAACATCGAGTGGTTCGTAGTCTTCAGAGACGACGTCGGCAACAATGGTATGGTAGTCCGTAAAGGCGCCCTGCTCCAAAATATAAATGAGCCTGTTCTTTATGGTTTCGCGCTGCCGGTCGAGGATGTCGGCCGGGGACGGAAGCTGGCGGCGGAAGATGCGGGTCTTGACTGCTTTTTCAATGATTTTCAACTGCCGGTATTCCCTCGGCTCGATAAATGTAACGGCTATGCCTTTTTTGCCAGCGCGTCCGGTACGGCCGATCCGGTGCACGTAGGATTCTGGATCCTGCGGAATATCGAAGTTAATAACATGGGTAATGTTTTCAATATCAAGCCCGCGGGCGGCGACATCCGTAGCTATCAAGATTTCCAGCGCGCCTTCGCGAAACTTTTTCATGACGCGTTCCCGTTGCGACTGACTGAGGTCACCGTGTAGCCCGTCGACCATATAGCCGCGCGCCTGCAGGGTGGAAACCAGGTCGCTAACGCCTTTTTTAGTGCGGCAAAAGATAATGAGTTTGCCGGTTGTTTCAGCATCGAGAACACGGCACAAACCTTCAATTTTATCCCGGGTTTCATAATAAAACTGGTCGATAAGCGGAACGGTGAGTTGTTCCTTGCTTACGGTAACTGTTACCGGATCGACCATGTACTTTTCGGCCAATGATATGATTGGCGCAGGCATGGTTGCGGAAAAAAGCAAGGTCTGACGGTTGGCTGCTGGGACATGCTGCAGAATACTTTCAATATCCTCGATAAAGCCCATGTCGAGCATTTCATCCGCCTCATCCAGCACCAGCATTTTTACGTTATTCAGCTTGATCGTATTACGGCGAATGTGGTCAAGCAAACGACCAGGGGTGCCGATTACTACCTGCACCCCAAACTGAAGAGCGCGGATTTGTCTGTCAATCGATTGGCCACCATAGATTGGCAAGGTTTTGATCCGACGAAATTTGCCGATTTTTGCTAATTCTTCGGATACCTGGATGGCCAATTCGCGGGTAGGCGTTAATACCAGCGCCTGAAGTTGGCGTGTGTCTGCCAGTTTTTCTACGATCGGAATGCCAAAGGCGGCTGTTTTGCCGGTACCGGTTTGGGCTTGGCCAATCACATCGTGGCCTGCTAATACTAGGGGAATGGTTTGGCTTTGTATAGGTGACGGTTCTTCAAAACCCATTTCGGTAATGGCAGAAGCCACCTTTTTACTTACTTGTATGTTACCAAAAAAACAGGTATCTTTCACAAAATCGCTCCTTATTATTCTTCAACAAATTGTCGTATTTGGTTTAAAGCTGCTAGGGCCGTGCGGTTCTTAATCGAGGTTCGCTGGCCGGTAAAATGATATTGGCGGTGCAGTATGCCATCCGGGCCGGCAATGCTAATATGCACCAAGCCAACCGGTTTATCCGGTGTTTCTCCACCCGGTCCGGCTATACCGGTTACGCCTACGCCAAGGCCGGTCCTAAAACGGTCCCTTATGGCAAGTGACATGGCTATCGCCGTTTCGGCGCTTACTGCCCCATGACTATGTATGGTGTCAGCCGGAACACCCACGGCTTCTATTTTAATTTCATTCGCATAACATACAATTGAGCCGGTCAGATAGGCGGAGCTCCCGGCAATATCGGTCAGTTTGCTGGTAATAAGGCCGCCGGTGCAGGATTCGGCCAAGGCTATCGTTAAGCCTTTGGCGATCAGGAGTTTGCCTACCACCTCTTCCAGTGTCTCATGATCATTACCAAAGATAAAAGATCCCACCCGCTCCCGGATTTTTTCCTCCAGTTTACCGATGAGGAATTTGGCTTCCGTTTCGGTAGCAGCTCTGGCCGTGAGACGGATATGAATTTCGCCCGAACGGGCTAATAGTGCAATGGTAGGATTGCTTTGCGCTAGGATATAGTCCTTAATTTGTTCTTCCAGGGAAGATTCGCCAATGCCGAATGTTCGCAGCACTTTAGACAGAATAATTCCTTGCGCGCCGAAGCGTTGCCGGAGGTATGGCGCTACGGCGCTTTCGAACATTCCTTCCAATTCATGCGGCGGTCCCGGCAGATGAATTACGGTTTTCCCTTTATGTTCAACAATCACGCCCGGGGCAGTGCCCCGCTCGTTATCCAGCACAATCGCTCCTTTCGGAATCATCGCCTGGCGCAGATTGCTGTCAGGCATATACAGGTGGCGTTGGGCGAAAAAGCACTGAATTCGCTGCATGCTTGGCTCGTGTAAAACAAGCGGCAGGCCTAGCTGCTTCGCCGTTACTTCTTTGGTAATATCCCCCTGCGTCGGTCCCAGTCCGCCAGTGGTAATAATGATGTCAGCCCGTCCCAAAGCGGTTGCAATTACCTGCGACATGCGCACCGGATTGTCGCCCACCGTAGAATGATACAGGACATTCAAGCCAAGCTCGTTGCATTTTCTGGCCAGATAGGGCGTATTGGTATCGGTAATTTGGCCAAGCAGGAGCTCAGTCCCGGTACTTACAATTTCTACTATCATGCGATTACCTCCTACTTATGCATTCGCCCGGGATGAACTATCTCCTTCGTGCATTTAGCAAAAATAAAATAGCAGGGCCTGGCGCCACTACTATTTTAATAATCAATTCCGTACGAACATACTATAGCCAGGCGTTTAGCAGTCAGTTTTTTCAGCCACCAGATCGTAGGCAAAACCTTGTACGATACGCACTTTCATCATGTCGCCGACGGCAGCGTTACCGGCATTTTCAATATAAACGCGTCCATCAACGTCAGGTGCTTCACGGTAAGATCGGGCCACTAAAATTTCCGGCTGCGCCGCACTTTTTCCTTCGATTAATACATCGAAGACAGTGTTTTCCAAACTCTGGTTAATCTCCTCGGAGATCTTGGATTGAATGGCCATCAGTTCGTGGTACCGCTCCTGCTTCACAGTCTCGGGAATTTGCCCCTCCATTGCACCGGCGACAGTGTCTTCTTCCTGTGAGTAGGTAAAAATGCCGACATGATCAAAGCGCTGCTCCAGTATAAAATCCCGCAAGGTCTGGAAGTGCTCCTCTGTTTCGCCGGGAAAACCAACGATAAAGGTGGTACGAATGGCTACCCCGGGAATTTTTGCGCGCAGCTTACGGAGCAGAGTCTCAATATCGGCTTTCGTGTCTCGCCTGTTCATTTGTTTTAAGATTTCGTCATGCGCATGTTGAAGCGGCAAGTCAACATAGTTGCAAATCTTGGGTTCGGCTGCCATTAAATCAATGAGTTCATCATCAAAGTACGTAGGATAGCAGTACAAGAGGCGAATCCAGGTTAGGTCTTCAATTTTAACCAGCTCGCGCAACAGAGTGGTGAGTTGTGGCTTGCCGCAGAGATCACGGCCGTAGCTTGTAGTGTCCTGTGCGATCAGGTTGATCTCTTTTACTCCGCCGGCGGTAAGCCGTTTTACTTCGGCAACCACAGATTCGGCCGGGCGGCTGCGAAAGCGGCCTCGGACTTTGGGAATCACGCAATAAGAGCAGTGATTGCTGCACCCTTCGGCGATTTTGATGTACGCGCTGTGCCCCGGTGACGTAGTAATGCGCGGGGTTGTGTGATCATAAATAATATCGTCGCTACCAATCAGCAGCACGCGCTCGCCGGCCAGCACACTGTCAACAGCTTCGACAATGCGATGCCAGGCACCGGTGCCGATTATAGCGTCTACCTCGGGAAGTTCGTCCAGTAATTCTTGCCGGTAGCGCTGACCGAGGCAGCCTGCGACAATAAGTCCCTTGCAGTCATGGTGTTTTTTAAATTCAGCCATTTGCAGGATAGTTGTGATGGATTCCTCTTTGGCGGCGTCAATAAAGCTGCAGGTGTTGACGATCAGGATATCCGCGTCCTCCGGATTATCAATAATCTGCATGCCGTGCGTAGTCAATATGCCTAGCATTGTTTCGGTATCGACAAGATTTTTAGCGCAGCCTAAACTTACAAAACCGACCTTTATCATCAATTAATCTTCTCCTTATTACCTAGGCGCCAAGCGAACTGTTTGAACCCAGCGATCCAAAAGCTTCCGCTGCTGGTCAGCAGTCATAGCCTCTTGGACATCCAGTAGTTTCGGCGGGTTGTTTTCGCTAAACGCTTTTGCGCTGGCAGTTTCCGGGTTGGTTGAAATAAAGTACTGTTTGCCGTGTGATAGTGCATTTTGGGGCGCATCGCTTAGCAGCCAGTCCAGAAATGCTTTGCCTTCTGCGGGATTAGGCGAGTTCGAGGTCAGGCCGGCGGCGGTCAGCATATAGGCGGTGCCTTCCTCAAGGTAAATAAGCGTAATAGGGAAGCCTTCGCTTTGATACCGTAGAGCCTCGCTGCGGAGGGCGATGGCGATATCCGCCTCCCCTATTGCTGCCATGCGCACAGGTGTGGCGAGAAATTTCGAGTACTGAACGATCTGACGATGTAGCTTCGCGAAGTACTTTAAAGCTTCATCCTCTCCTTGCAACGAGGTTAGCGTAAAGAACAGACGTGCAGCGGCATCGGCCGCCAAGAAGTCGGTAATGGCTAGACGTACTTTGAATTTGGTCAAATCCAGCCACTGCGTCGGCTTATTGGCCAGGATTTTCAAGTAGTCCTGATTGGCGGCCAAAATAAATATATCATACCATACGCCAGTCCAGTAATTCTCCTTGTCCTTAAAGCGGACGGGAACAATATCCGTTTGCTCAGAAACGTATGGCGCCAAGGTGCCCTGTTTTTTCGCTTCCTGCAAAAGGGCGGCATCAGCTAAAACCACATCGGCGCCTGGTTTGGATTTCTCGATCGCAAGACGGATCAACAGATCGGCCGGTGACATAGGAATCAGATTTACGCGAATATTAAAAACGCGCTCGTATTCATTTGCGAGAATTGATGCCTGCTCTACGGGCAAAGACGAATAAACCGTTACGCTTCGCATATTTTCTGGGCGCTGTTTGCCTGCATATCCGGCAAGAAAGGTAGTTGCCGCCGAGGTCAGCACAATTATAAAGCAAATTAAGAGCAAAAGCGGCAGATAGCGACGCATATATTCCTCCATACATGGCTTTTATCAAGTAAAATGGATAAAAAATAACTAAATAATAATACCAATATATTTTTCGTTTTTCAAGATAAAATTCCTACTAATCAAATAAAAACACGGGGATATGCCCGTGTTAAACCACTGTTATAGGAAGATGGTAATCGGTCACGATGGCGCCAGTTGTATCGCTAAGTATAATTTTTAAGTCATAGCGGCCATCATGGGTGAAATCAACTCTATCCAAGAGCAGCCGGTTTACTTGACGATAGGTACTGTCTTTCAGCATAAAAGGATCGTTTTCGCCGGCTGCTACTACTCGGCCGTCGGGAGCAATAATCTCGACTTTTTGTTGGAACATTTCGCCGCAAGCCTCGGCAGCACCGCGCCATATGGTGAATACCGTGAATGGCTGGGAATAACCCATCGTATATTGACTGAATTCATTTTTTATCGTGTAGCGTCCCTGACTATCGCTTGTTACTTCTTCGCACAGCAAAGCGGCTTGCAGGAAAGGTAATTTGCGGTTCATGGTTATTCCTCCGTTAACGAAATATACTAAGCATGGTTAAGTTATTCCCATCCCAGACAAAATTATGTATAATTAAGTAACGGAAAAAGAGTGATCTTGAAGGAGCTGAAAGCTGTGGACAGACCAAAGTGGTGGCGTTTTTTTCATCCTGACCTTACGCTGCCGATTATTGTAATCGCCGTATTTCTCTTTATTATTGCACTCGGTAATCTTTTTGGCGCCTATCAGTCGCTTTTCAGGGAAAAGAACTTAAACGGAGCGCTGCTTGCCGGCTTTTCCTTTTTCCTCTATGCCGCGCCTGCTTATGGTCTCCTGCAACTGAAGCGCTGGGCCCGTTTATTTGAAATCGTGCTTTCCCTGCTTTTGGTCGCGCTAGGTATGATACTTGTCTTTTCCGGCCTTACCAACAGGGAATTCTTCTATCTTGCAACCCAAGGCGTCATAATTACCGTGGTACATGGTTCAATCGCCGTTTATCTTTTAACCGAACGCTGTCGCCGGGTTTTCGGTTTTAGCAGCGGCCAAAAAACGGAAAAACAGTCTGCAACAGAATCTGAAAAGATGCTTAACGGAAAGTAAATCCCAGAACAGGTCGATCAGCCTGTTCTTTTCTTTTTGCCGCCTCGCGCGGGAGCAGTGCCCCTTTTCTTGCCGCGTGCCGGCGCTAGGCGCCGCTCTTTGCCTGCGGGGCGCTGGGGCGCGGTCGTTTCGTTTTTGGGCGGACGAATGAGGCATTTGGGTTCGTAACCGATGAGGTCCTTCCGGTTGGCCTTTACCAAGGCTTCGTACACAAGCTCATAGTTCTTGGGATCACGGTATTGCAGCAGCGCCCGCTGCAACCTTTTTTCATGCGGATCTTTGGCAACATGCAGCTTTTCGCCGGTTAAAGGATTGAGCCCCGTATAGTACATACATGTGGACAGACTGCCGGGCGTGGGAATAAAGTCCTGCACTTGTTCCGGATGATAGCCCAGATCCCGAATGAATTCCGCCAGTTCCACCGCTTCTTTCAAGCCAGCTCCTGGATGGCTGGACATAAAGTACGGCACCAGATACTGCTTTTTGCCCAACTCTTTGTTCACTCGCTCGTATGCGCGCATAAACGCGAGGTATGTTTCCTTGCCGGGTTTGCCCATTAAATTCGTTACTTTTGCTGCAACGTGCTCAGGCGCAATCTTTAGTTGTCCGCTGACATGGTGCTCGCACAATTCGCGCAAAAACTCATCGTTTTTGCCGGCAAGCAAATAGTCGTAGCGCAGTCCTGAACGAATAAACACTTTTTTGACGCCGGGCAAGGAGCGCAATGCCCGCAACAAGGCAAGATAATCGTCATGATCGGTGTTGAGTTCGCTGCAGGCCCGGGGATGAAGACACTGCCGCCCCCGGCAGGCACCTCGCTCGGCTTGATGGCTGCAGGCAGGCAGTCGGAAATTGGCGCTGGGACCGCCTACGTCATGGATATAACCCTTAAATTCAGGCATTTGCGTTAATAGCTTTGCTTCACGCAGAAGCGATTCCCGACTTCGCGTTTGAATAATCCGCCCTTGGTGTGAAGTTATCGCGCAAAATGAGCAACTGCCAAAACACCCCCGGTGGCTGACCAGGCTAAACTGAACTTCAGTGATAGCTGGCACGCCTCCGGATTTTTGGTATACCGGATGATATGTCCGCTGATAGGGGAGCTCGTATATTTCATCCATCTCCGGCGTGGATAGCGGCATCGCCGGCGGGTTCTGAACGACATAGTCTTCACCGTGCCACTGGACGAGTGTTTTGCCACGAATGGGGTCTTGCTCCAGATATTGCAATTTAAATGCCTCGGCAAAGGCTTTCTTGTCCGAAGAGACTTGTTGAAAGTCTGGAAGCTCAAGAAAATTCCAAATAGCCTCGGTTGAAGCAGCGCGGTAACACGTCCCCTGCACCATGCGGATATGTTCAATGGCGATACCTGCCGCCAATTGTGCGGCAATTTCCTTGATTTGTCTTTCACCCATGCCGTATATTAGCAGATCGGCGCGGCTGTCAATCAAGATCGAGCGGCGAACGCTGTCTGACCAGTAGTCATAGTGGGCAAGCCGCCTTAAGCTCGCCTCAATGCCACCGATAATGAGCGGAATATTGCTCCAAGCTTCGCGGATGCGGTTGCAGTATACTATGGTCGCCCGATCGGGGCGCTTGCCAGCCATGCCGCCGGGCGAATAAGCGTCCTTGCTGCGATATTTCTTAGCTGCGGTGAATTTATTGAGCATGGAGTCAAGATTGCCTGCCGATACTAAAACTCCCAGCCGGGGCTTACCCAATATTTTAAAAGCGGCAGTAGATCGCCAATCCGGTTGCGGGATGATGCCAATGCGAAACCCTTGTTTTTCCAACAGGCGTCCAATAACGGCGGGGCCGAAGCTGGGATGATCCACATAGGCATCGCCGCTCACAAACAGAAAATCAAGCTGATCCCAGCCGCGCGCCTCCATGTCGGCACGCGAGATAGGCAAAAAGTTAACGCTCATGTTAAGTCTCCTGTCTCCTTATTGAAAGAAAAAAAGCCATAGTTGGCTTTAGAGTATGTTAGGACACAATTTTTATCCTTTTATCAGCGTTTGGGCAGGTAAGATTTTTCAACGACTTCTCCCTTGCCGCCGAGCTTTGCTTGCGGCTGGCCATTATAGATAATGTCTGCGGCCGCCGCGTTACCTAACTTTAGCGTTATGTTTTGTTGCGCTTCCCAGGTTAAGGCATCGCCGGCTTTGGGAATACCTTCAAAGATTTGTTTGCCGTCAGCTGTTACCAAGACCCAGCAGTCATCGGTAAATTTCGCGGTGATGACAATTGGCTTGGTTTGAACAGGCGGCGCAGGAGGAGCAACTTGCGTTTGAGGTGCCGGCTGTTGCGACTGTGGTTGGGCAGGGGCAATCGGCGCGGGTTTGGCGTTTTTGGCCTGTTCGGGGGTGGGTTGCGCCGATGAGGCATACCACCAGTACGCGCCTGCAGCTGCAGTGATAACCAAGACTGCAACTAGCCAGATAGAGGATGGACCGGCTATCTTCCGCGGCTCTTTCGTTTCCGGCGACGGCGGGGCTGAGGTGGCTGCTGCTGTTATTTTGGGTTCGGCGGAAGGTTGGGATGCCAGAGCGGGAGAAGTTCCTGCCTGATTTTGGCGGTACAAATCGACCAATTGCTGGCCGTCTAGCCCAAGAAAATTGCCATAGTTCCGGATAAAACCTTTTAGATACACTTCTCCCGGAACAACGCGGTAATTCCCTTCTTCGATTGCCGTTAAATAGAGGGATCGTATACTTGTAGCCTGTTCAACATCTTTGATTGACAGGCCTTTCTTTTCCCGTTCGTCTCTAAGGATTTTGCCTGGCGTTTGCAACGCATTTACCCCCTTATTGTTTTCAGGTATTCCATAATCCTGTCAGCGGCCTCATTGAGGTCATTAGCACATACCACTAAGTCATAAGAGGCGGGATCGGCCTTTTCGTAGCCGTATAGCGGGTCATAATAATCAGTCAGGAGCGTTTTTACGACTTCCGCCATTCTACCGGCTTGAATATCAGTCAGCATCTTGTCAGTCCGCTTGCGTCCAAGCTTGCGCTCTAGTGTTTTAATGCTGCGTAAAATGGCTTCCAGGTTTTTATTGTAAATATCGGTGTACTCTTCGATTAATCGATTGACACGCGTGTCCATGTCAGCGCGAATTAATATTCTTATACCTTTTTTCATCCCTTCGAACAAAGCGTCCGGTACATATACATTGCCAATGCGTTTGCTTTCGCACTCAACTAGTATGTAGGGCTGATCATTAAGGCGTTGTAATTCTTGCAGTATTTCCGCATCAAAATTCTGGGCGGTAGCCGGTGGTCCCAGGCCTACATGCCCAAAGGCGGATCCCCTGTGATTAGCTAACCTTTCCAAGTCAATGACCGGGGCTTGTCTGCGGATCAGTTCTTTAAGCAAGGTTGTTTTGCCAACTCCGGTGGAGCCGCACAATACTATGATCCGGGGCTTTAATTCGAAACCGCGCAGTGTCTCCAGTACGTAGTTGCGATAGGCTTTATAGCCTCCCAGCAGCTGAAATGACTGTATCCCCATCAAATCAAGAACGCTAACCACTGATTTGGACCGCATCCCACCCCGCCAGCAGTAAATAATAACCGTGCGCCCACTTTGATAGAAGTCGCGAATTTGTCTTACCAGATCGGGCAATTTCGCTGAAACCAGCGTCAAACCCAAGTGCTTGGCATCTTCTGTTCCCTTCTGTTTGTATACTGTTCCTACTTCGGCGCGCTCTGCATCCGTAAACAGAGGAATATTAAAGGCACCCGGGATATGTCCCTGGATAAATTCAGACGGTGAACGCATATCAATATAAATTGGCTTGGTTAATTGCTGCGCTTGGGCAACATTGATCGTTTTAAGCAAAGTGTATCACTCACAACCAATTCGTGTCATATTCTTATTGTACCCAAGAGGCAATGGATAACAATCGCCCCCAAGTTTTATTTTTTAAAGTACCGTGCATACACCTGATCGGATGTCATTAAGATTTCCCGCGCCTTACTGCCAATGTTAGGGCCGACAATTTTCATTTCTTCCATTGTATCGATTAGCCGGGCAGCCCGGGTATAGCCGATGCGAAATTTCCTTTGCAGCATGGAGACGGAAGCTTGTCCTGTTTCCAGTACCATCCGAACCGCATCTTCGAGCATTTCATCTTCAAAGTGGCTTTCTTCCTCTTTTTCCGCGCTGATTTCAAAGCTGGTAACGCCTTCCACATATTCCGGCTCGGCCTGACGATTAATGAATGAAACCAGATCCTCCACCTCATTGTCACTGATAAATGCCCCTTGTACCCGCAGCGGTTTGGCCGCTCCTACCGGATAAAACAGCATGTCGCCTTTGCCCAGCAGTTTCTCAGCGCCGGCCATATCCAATATGGTGCGGGAATCTATCTGAGATGACACAGCGAAGGATATTCGCGAAGGAACATTGGCTTTAATGGTGCCGGTAATGACGTCAACTGAAGGACGCTGCGTCGCCAGCACGAGATGCAGCCCGGCAGCGCGAGCCATTTGCGCTAAGCGGCAGATAGCGTCTTCAACATCAACCGGTGCGATCATCATTAAATCCGCCAATTCGTCAATAATTATCAGGATAAGCGGTAGCTTTTCCGGGCTGAACTCATTGTAGCGGGTAATATCACGAACACCGGCGGCGGCAAATAGTGCGTAGCGTCGTTCCATTTCCTGCACAGCCCAGCGTAGCGCCGACGCGGCTTTTTTTGCGTCAGTCACGACCGGGGTTAAAAGATGCGGAATGCCGTTGTAGTTAGAGAGTTCTACGACCTTAGGGTCAATTAGTACCAGTTTGACTTCCTCAGGCGTGGCTTTGAATAAAATGCTGGTGATTATCGTATTAATGCAAACGCTTTTGCCTGAGCCGGTAGCGCCCGCGACTAACAGATGCGGCATCTTAGCTAGATCGGCCAAAATCGGCTTGCCGGCAATGTCTTTGCCCAAGCCGACAACAAGGCGCGAAGATGCAGACTGAAATTCATCGCTTTCTAAAACATCCCGCAAGGGAACAGTGGCGACATCTTTATTCGGAACCTCAATACCGATGGCTGCTTTTCCAGGTATTGGCGCCTCAATTCGGATGCCGGGAGCAGCTAGCTTGAGGGCGATGTCGTCCGAGAGATTGACAATGCGGCTGACTTTTACGCCAGGTGCAGGTTCCAGCTCATAGCGCGTTACTGTTGGTCCCTGCGATGTATTGACGATACGGGCACTAACGCCGAAGTTTTCCAGGGTTTCTTCCAAAATTCGTGCATTTTCGTGAATTTCCTTATGTATTTTACCTGATTGCGGCTTGCCTGTCTTCTTTAAAACAGAAAGTGGCGGTACTTTATATACGCGATTTGGCAAAGGAGCCTCACCGCTGCTCTGTGTTACCGCCTGGATCATCGGCGTCATTTTTCTGGTACGCGGCGGCGCGGCAGCCTCCGCATTGCTTTCGATATCGAATTCACGGGCTAACTCCCGGCTCGTGCTGTACGCAATATCGCGTTCCTGGTCATAGAAATGCGATTTGCGGGCATTTTCAAAAAGCGTTTCCGCCATTTCACCGGTGGAAGCGATCGCCTCTCTTGCCGTCAAGATGGTTTCAGAGGCTTTTTCTTTGGCGAGCAGCATGGTTTTCGCAATTGACCAGGTAGTTACCAGTAAAACAGCGCACACAATCAAACCAAAGAGAATAATAATCGTACCGTCGAAACCAAAAAACTTACGCAGGGTGAAGAGTGTAAACCCTCCTACCAGCCCGCCGCCTGAGGGCAGGTGTTCCGGCAAGATTTCCTCGCCGGTCGGCACTTTGAAGTGGTGATATACCGCCAACGACAACCAAAAAATTAAAACCAGCCCCCAAAATTTTGCGGTATACTCGGCCTGACTGTGTTTCCACAGATAACGCAGCGAGATAAGCAGTACGGCAACTGGCACACCCCATGCGCCAACGCCGAAAGAGTATTTTAAAAGCTTTACAGCAAAACGGCCTGCCGGACCCGTATTATAGCCGGCAAGGCTGGTAAATGACAGAACGGCGATGGTAAAGAGTAAAACGCCAAGTAGCTCATATTTCAATTCTTGAGAAAGGCCGGAGATGAAACGTAGCAAAAATTTTGGCAACCCTATCACCTCAGGTATTTCTTCTACGTTTTGCCGGGAAATCCTTTATTTGCGCGGAGTGCAAAAGATGGCGCCAATTATTTATTTGGCTGCGTTCGGCGTCAATGCCAAGATTAATTTGGCGTATTGTTTAACTATCGGCATAACGGCAAGGGAGCATACAACATTAAAAATTGTATGCATAAGAGCGATTTGCTCGGCAAAGTCGGGCGACAGATAAGCAGCCCCCAGTGTTAATAGGTTTGTAAACGGAATAAAGACGGCTACACCTAATACATTCAACAGGAAATGGGCGAGTGCGACCCGTTTGGCGGCAAGAGGCGCAGCGACCCCGATAATAACCGAGGATATGCACGACCCGATATTATTGCCGTAGACAATATACGCTGCTGTTGTAATGTCGATAAGGTCCTGTTCGGCCAGGGCCATCAGGAATCCGGTAGCCGCGCTGCTTGACTGAAACAATGCAGTTATGAGCATTCCGCTGAATATACCGTATATAGGATTATGTTTATCTGATGCGACATACCCGATGATTGTGTCCATATAGGCAAGTTTGCCGAGAGCATGGGGCAGCATGCTTAACCCAAGAAACATGCTTACAAGTCCCAGTGCTGCGGTGCTAAAAGGACGTACTCGTTTAGCAGCAATTGCAGATACGGTCAGCAGACCGGCCAACGTGACTAAGTATTTGTCGGGGAGCGACACAAATGCCATCATCTGGACAGTCGTGCATGTGCCGATATTTGCTCCTAAAATCAGGCCTAGGCTCTGATAAAAAGATAGGTAGTTGGCGCTGACTAGGCCGATTGTTATGATCGATACGGCCGTGCTGCTCTGCATGAATGCAGCGGCAACAATACCGGCGGCAAGACCAGTCCAGGGGGTTACGGTTATCCGGGTCAACAGCGTTTTCATCTTGCCGGAAAGCATATGCTGCAGTCCCCAGCGCATGCCAAACAAGCCTCCCAACAACAACAACACGGCAAGTGCCGACAGTATAACTCCTCCCATGCAAGGCGCTCCTTCCGGTTAAAATACGTTATATATATGTATTTCTGGCGACTGCATATCAGACTGGAAATTGTAGGAAGACACAAGCGAGCCGCCTGGTACGCTGGGTACCGAGCGGCTCGGCTGGCTTGCGGGTTAATAAGGTTTATAGGTTACTATGCGGCCGGGCTGCAATTCCGGCCGCAGAAAAACGGCTGGGTCAGTAGATAGCAGGCGAACAATACGGCTTTCATAGGGACCGGCCTTTTCTACCAACATGCGAACGCCGCAATAAACAATTTCCTCATAGGATGCCGGTATGGCTTCCTGACCAAATACGAGATCCAAGGGCATGACTGTCCAAACAATCATTGTTTCAGCCCCTTTTTGCTCTCCTTATTTATTTTGATTAGCTCGTTAAGTTTTTCCATGGCCTGGGAAACTCCGCCCACCTCGTCAATTAGGCCGTATCTGACCGCATCTTTGCCAATTACCGACGTTCCGATGTCGCGGGACAATTCCCCGGTTTTATATAACAGCTCTTTCCATTTCTTTTCTGATATGTTGGAGTGCCCGACAACGAAACGGTTCACGCGCTCCTGCATTTTTTCCAGGTAATCAAACGAGCTTTGCGCGCCAATTACCAAGCCGGTCAGCCGGATTGGATGAATGGTCATACTAGCGCTTTCAACGATGAAGGAACGCGTTGCGGATACGGCAATCGGCACGCCAATGCTGTGTCCGCCACCGAGCACAATGGAAACGGATGGTTTAGACATACTGGAAATCATCTCGGCTATCGCCAGTCCTGCCTCCACATCACCGCCAACCGTATTTAGCAGCAGCATTAATCCCTCAATTTCCGGATTTTGCTCAATTGCCACAAGCTGCGGCATGATATGCTCATATTTTGTCGTTTTGTTTTGCGGCGGCAAAACCATATGGCCTTCAATTTGTCCGATAATCGTCATAACGTGAATATTTGTTTTGGCGGTTGGAACTTCGGTGCTGCCTAATTCCTGTATGTTCTCAACTTGCATCGATTTTTTGGTTGATGCCTGGCGTCTTTTGGGTTGTTGTTCAGGCTTGGGCGGATTATCGCGATGCTCCGGGTTGTTGCCAGGCGGCGCAACAACAGGATTGTCGTTTTCGATCACTGCTATCCCTCCGTTTATTCATCATCGTACTTAGTATAGACTGGTGGATGAGTTTCATACCCGGATGGCAGTATGGAAAATTGCAAAAGAAAAACCGGGAAATTACCCGGTTAAATTTCCATAATGATCGGCAAAATCATGGGCCGCCGTCTGGTTTTTTCATACAAATACTTGCCAAGACTGTCCCGGATATTGGCTTTAATGGCGGCCCATTCCGTAATGCCGCTGGTTTCGCATTTTTCTAAAGCTTGGTTGACCCGTTCCTTGGCATCTTCCATAAGCCGCTCAGACTCACGGACATAGACGAAGCCCCGCGAGACAATATCCGGGCCGGCAATAACGCAGCCGCGTTGCTTATCCATCGTGACAACGATAATCAGGATTCCGTCCTGGGAAAGCTGGCGGCGGTCTCTCAGCACAATATTGCCAACATCGCCAACCCCTAAGCCGTCAACAAGCACATTGCCGGCAGTAACCTTGCCTACAACTGCGCCGCGCTCCGGGGTGAATTCCAGGATTTGGCCGTTTTCAGCAATAAATACATTCTCTTTCGGCATTCCCATATTTTGCGCCAGCTTCGAATGTTTAACCAGATGCCGGTATTCGCCGTGGACGGGAATAAAAAATTTCGGTCGGATGAGGTTGTGCATCAGCTTGAGTTCTTCCTGGCTGGCATGCCCTGATACATGGATGCCGGATGCCGCCTCATATACTACTTCGGCGCCCTGGCGCAGCAAAAAATCAATAGTGCGGGAAACCAGCTTTTCATTTCCGGGGATCGGCGTTGCGGAAATGATGACGGTATCGCCAGGCATAATTTCGACCTTTTTATGATCGGACATTGCCATACGGGTAAGCGCCGACATAGGTTCGCCCTGACTTCCTGTGGTGCAGATCACCACTCCTGAAGCTGGATAATTATTAATCTCATCAATATCGATGAGTACTCCTTCCGGCACATTGAGGTAACCAAGCTCAAGCGCAATATTAACAACGTTGACCATGCTGCGACCAAGCACCGCAACTTTGCGTTTATATTTACATGCGGTGTCGATGGCTTGCTGAATGCGGTGGACGTTGGATGAAAAAGTGGCAATAATAATTCGCTCGCGCGCGTTGCGGAAAGTTTCATCAAAGGTTTGCCCCACGCTGCGTTCGCTAGCCGTATACCCTGGCCGTTCGGCATTGGTACTGTCCGCCAGCATTACGAGCACGCCCTGGTCTCCCAGTTCGGCAAATTTGTGAAAATCAGTCACTTTGCCATCAACCGGTGTTTGGTCAAGTTTGAAGTCGCCTGTGTGGACGATAGTTCCTATCGGTGTCTTGATCCATAGCCCCACCGAGTCGGCAATGCTATGGCTCACCCGGATGAAGCCGACTTTCATTGCGCCAATTTGAATTTGATCTCCCGGATTTACCGGATTTAGGATGGCATTGGCCACATTATTTTCCTTCAACCTGCCGGACAGAATGCCCAGAGTTAGTCTTGTGCCGTAGATGGGCACATCCAGCTGTTTGAGCACATAAGGCAGGGCGCCGATGTGGTCTTCATGACCGTGGGTTAAGACGATGGCTCGTACGAGTTCTTTATGTTCCACAAGATATGTAATGTCCGGGATAACTAGGTCGATGCCGAGCATGTCATCCTCGGGAAACGCCAGTCCGGAGTCAATTACAATAATATCATCGCCAAAGCGGACTACGGTCATATTCTTGCCGATCTCGCCAAGCCCGCCCAAGGGGATGATCTGGATTTTCGGTTGTTTGGACAAAAAAATAACACCTCCCAAAATATCAAAAAAATAAGCCGCCGCACTTACTTTGTATTTATTATATCGCATTGCCGCATTAACAACAAGTGATAACCTGTTCTACGAAGCGCACTAGCCTTATTATGCACACATTCGCTGAGGAATTTACATAGAGAAACCGCCTCATTTTCAGGCGGTTAGCTCACTTACTTACAGCACATTAAGCTGCTGCATCACTTTCTTTAGTTGTTCACATTCACCGGGTGTAGCGGGTACTAAAGGCAGCCGGAGCGGGCCGGCATTTTGCCCGATCATATTTACGGCTGTCTTAATGGGAATTGGATTGGTAGTAATAAAGATAACTTTAAAGAAAGGTGTTAATGTTAGATGGATTTGCTGCGCGCGAATCGTGTCACCGGTTATAAACGCGCGAATCATTTCCTGCATCTCTTTGCCCACGATGTGAGATGCAACACTGATAACCCCGGTTCCGCCAACTGCGAGCATCGGCAGTGTCAGGCTGTCGTCGCCGCTATATACCATGAAGCCGGGAGGCGTATTTCTGATGATTTCCGAGGCTTGTTCCAGGCTGCCGCTGGCTTCTTTAACGGCAACGATATTTTTGTATTCGGCCAGACGGGCAATCGTGGGCGGCTGGATGTTGGAGCCCGTCCTTCCCGGAACATTATAAACAATAATCGGTAGAGCGGTGCTTTCAGCAATAGCTTTAAAATGCTGATAAAAACCTTCCTGCGGCGGTTTATTGTAGTAAGGCCCAACAGCCATGACGCCGTGCACGCCAATTTTTTCCGCTTCCTGGGTAAGTGTAATGGACGCACGTGTATCATTGGAGCCAGTACCCGCGATGACAGATGCTCTATCGCCTACAGCCGTTAAAACAGCGTCAAAAAGCTTCAGCTTTTCCTCTTTCGTCAATGTTGGCGATTCGCCAGTAGTGCCTGCGACGACCAAGCCGTCCGAACCGTTGGCGACCAAATAATGGGCCAGTTCTGCAGCCGCCTGATAATTAACGCTTAGGTCGTCATGAAACGGAGTGACCATTGCGGTTAAAACACGACCAAAATTTTTCACAACTTTCCCCTCCCCTTAATTTGCCAACCCAAACTGTTCGTGCAAGGCGGAAACTGCCTGCGCAACATCTGACTTACGCACTAACACGGAAATAGATGTATGGGAATCGACTGTTTGCAAAATTGGTATATTTTGACCGGACAATGCTTCTACGAAGCTGGCCATAACTCCCGGGACTTCCCGCATTCCGCCGCCGACTATCGATACCTTGGCGCATTCGCTCAATGTTTCAACGTCATAGCCTAAATCACGCAGTTTATTTGCCGCTTTTTCCAGTACATCTTCATTTACCGTAAACATGACTTGACCTGGGTGTACGTTGATTAAGTCAACGCTGATGCCGTTGTCAGCCATCGCTCGGAATATCTTAGAGCTCTCGCTATGCGTATTCTGCGGGCTCAACGTAATTTTGATCTGTGCGACGTTGGGTAAATAGGTGACACCGGTTGCCACCCGGTCGGTGACTGCCGCACCTTCGGTATCTTCTTTGGCAATATTCGTGATTAATGTGCCGGGAGCATTAGAAAAGGTTGATTTAACAACAAGGGGAATGTTTTTTTGCATGGCGATTTCCACAGCGCGCGGATGGATAACTTTGGCTCCTTGGTGCGCCAGTTGGCATACTTCTCCATAGCTTATAAACTCAAGTATTTTGGCGTTAGGCACAATACGCGGGTCAGCCGTCATGATGCCTTCCACGTCGGTATAGATTTCCACCATCTCTGCGCTTAATGCTGCGCCGAGCGCTGCTGCTGTCGTATCGCTGCCCCCCCGCCCTAATGTAGTTAGTTCGCCATCGCCGGTGATGCCCTGAAAACCGCACACCACAGGTGTTTTGCCAAGCTTGATCAGACTAAGAATGCGTGACGGGTCAACACGCAAAATGCGTCCGTTGCCATAATTATTGTCGGTGATCACACCCGCCTGGCCGCCGGTCAGCATAACGGCGTCAATGCCAGCCGCTTGTAGTGTCGCCGTCATAATGACAGCCGAAATGATTTCGCCGCAATACATAATCTGATCCAGTTCACGGGGCGCAATACTCTTATAGGCTGAGCGCGCAAGGCCGATCAGCGTATCAGTCGCGTAAGGGTCACCCTTGCGTCCCATGGCGGAAACAACGATGACAGGATGAAACCCTTGTTGCTTTGCCATTTCGACTTTGCTTACGCATAGGGCTCTCACTGCTTCAGACGCAACCGAGGTTCCGCCGAACTTCTGAATTATCAGTCGCATTATTTTACACCTCAAATTTGATTGTGCTTAATCATGTACTCGGCAATCTGCAGAGCATTTAAAGCAGCACCTTTACGGATTTGGTCGCCGACAACCCACAGATTGAGACCATAGGGAACTGATTTGTCTTCACGTATTCGGCCGACAAATACTTCGTCTTTGCCCGAAGTAAAGAGCGGCATGGGGTAAATCTGCGCGGCAGGGTCATCTTGGACAATTACGCCAGGGAAGTTGGCGAGCAGGGTTTTGGCTTCGCTTGCGGAAAGCGGGCCTTCCAGTTCGAGGTTAATCGATTCCGAATGACTGCGGTATACCGGAACGCGCACCGTCGTAGCAGAGATGCCGATCGTACTGTCGCCCATAATTTTATGGGTCTCGTGCACCATTTTCATTTCTTCTTTGGTATAATCACCCTCAACGAACACGTCGATTTGCGGAATTAAATTGAAAGCAATCTGATAGTGAACAGGAAGTCCTGCGCTTGGCAGAATATTAGCTTCAACCGGACGGTTCTGGATAATTGCCTGTACCTGGTCAGTCAACTCATCGATAGCTTCTTTGCCGGCGCCGGAAACTGCTTGGTAGGTGGAAACCACAATGCGTTTAATTTTAACCTTATCGTAAATCGGTTTTAAGGCCATAGCCATGATAATCGTAGAACAGTTGGGATTGGCAATAATTCCTTTGTGATCTTTAATTGCCTGCGGATTAACTTCCGGCACGACCAGCGGCACATCAGGATCCATCCGGAAAGCGCTGGAGTTATCAATCACTACGGCACCGCGCTTTACCGCTTCCGGCGCAAATGTTTTGCTGGCGGAACCACCGGCAAACAAGGCAATATCAATGTTTTCAAACGATGCAGCTTTTGCTTCCTCAACAGTGAATGTTTTTCCCATAAAGTCAATTGTTTTGCCGGCAGATCGTTCCGAGGCCAGTAGTTTTAATTCGTTATAAGGAAAGTTCCGTTCTTCAATCAATTTCAAAAATTCCTGTCCGACAGCGCCGGTAGCGCCAAGGATTGCTACATTGTATTTTTTCACTGTAAGTCCCCTCCGTGTGGCCTATTCCAGTATGTTTTCCAGCCCTAACACCAAACCATTGATCGTAAATACCTTTTTACAGGCAAGTAATACGCCCGGCATGAATGATTCGCGGGAGATAGAATCATGCCTAATGGTGAGCGTTTGGCCAAGACCGCCGAAAATTACCTCTTGATGTGCGACATATCCCGGCAAGCGAACGCTATGGATGCGAATGCCGGAAAGTTCTCCGCCGCGTGCGCCAGCAAGCTTCTCGACTTCTTTAGGATGGCCCTGGCGTAGCGAACCTCTGACCGTGCTGATCAATTCTGCAGTTCTGAGGGCAGTGCCTGAAGGAGCGTCAAGTTTTTGGTCGTGATGCATTTCAATAATCTCTACGTTAGGCAGATACTTAGCTGTTTCCTGCGCCAGCTTCATCATTAAAATTGCTCCGATAGAAAAATTGGGGGAAATAATCGCGCTCACTTTTGACTTCGCACATAGACCTTCCACTTCGGCAATGTCTGCCTCACTAAGGCCGGTGGTGCCAACAACCGGGCATACGCCGTTTTTAATGGCAATACGAATGTTGTTCATAACTGCTTCGGGGCTTGTGAAATCCACCATTACCTGCGGTTTGGTCTCACTAATCACCGTTTGCAGATCGTTGCCAACCGTGACTCCTATTTTGCCTACACCAATCAATTCACCAACATCGGCAAAGTCGCTTTTAATGTCAACGGCGCCTACAATGCTAAGATGATTGTCTTTATGTACTGCCCGCAGTACTTCGCGCCCCATTTTGCCATAAGCGCCACACACCAAAACCCTGATCATCTCTATCAACCTCCTTGTAAAATAATAAAAAAGCAGCCGGCGAAGAGTATCCCACCGGCCGCCTAATGAGGCAGCACAAAAAGTTCAGAAGACTTGCAGAAAGCAAGTTTTCCTCGCCAATGATGAGATAGCGCTCCACCAAGTTAACCCTGGTGACAGTTTTATACCTGTTCGGTATAAAACCAGTGCCAAAAAGCGGTCTTTTTTGCACTTCGGCGGTCAACCCTTTTCTTCCAGATCATTGACACCACTCTCCCTGGAAGTACTCATGTTGCCCGCACCTCTACTCCACATGCGCAGGTAATTGCCTATTTATTTTACGTTCATTGTATATTATTGGTTACAGGGGTGTCAATTCTTTTCATGAAAAAAGTCGGCTTTACCCGACTTTTTGCTAATGTGTTATGTGTGAGTTGCAACGTCATTAGCGCCGTTTTGTTTAAAGATGGAAGCAGCTTGCCCAACTTTCGCTGTTTGAGTACGAACGATTGCCAGAATACTACCTTGCGCCAGCTTGGCTTCATAGCGCCGGCCAGCCTCAGCCGGAATTCCCCAGTCGATAAGGCCTCCCGCAATTCCGCCGGCTACAGCGCCGCTTAATGCGGCTGCAATCGGTCCGGCAGCGACTATTGGACCAACACCGGGAATGGCCAGGGCTCCGGCGCCTACCAAGAGACCGCCAATGCCGCCCAATGTGCCACCAGTCAGCGCACCATCGGTAATGTCATCTTCATACCGTTGCCCGCCGCCCTTTTCATTATTCTTTTTGGAAATAATATTGATTTCTTCCTGGGTAAAGCCTTGACGGCGCAACTCATTTACCGCCTGCTCGGCGCCATTGTAAGAATCAAACACCGCAACCACGGTAGTCTGATTTTGACCGCCCGTTTGCATCCTCTGGGATTGTCCGCTCCCGGTTTGCGTCTTAAAGGATGACTGCGATTGCGTGTAACTTGTTACGACGGAGTTGGTGGTTGTATTTTGTTGGGTATTGTTCATGCAGGTGCTAAGCCTCCTAACATCTTAAAGGTCAATATTAGTCTGCCCAGCTTTCATGTTAATATGTGTCGTGACGCCGGTCGCGATGATAGCCCATATAAGCCCGTTCATATGTATTGGTCAAGTCGACGATAATAACCTCGTCGCCGATCCGTTTCACCGCTGGCCACGGGACAACTGAAGACCGGCTATCGCTGAAAAGGTGGAATAAACCGCCGCGCGCGGGCAAAAGAATGGAATCGATTTTTCCTGATTTTGCGTCAAAGCAAAGGTCGCAGTCATCAAGAACACCCAGACGCCCGCCGTCGCCTAAATTGATAATTTCTTTGCCGGCAAGATCAGAGAGCCGCATTGTTATTCACCTGCCTTTTTGCTAATTAAGCGAAGTACTACCGGTTGCAGCACGGCAATCATAATTGCGATAAAGGCCAGTGGGTCAAAGGAAACATGGAGCAGCGTAATTTTCTCGGGGATGTCGATTTTTAAAAAGGATATGAGCGCAATCATCGAAAGATAAATGCCGCCGGCCGTGCTGACCAGTTCCTGAATTGCCTGCGACAGCGGGGATGATTTTGAACTTGCAATGTCCAGGGTGTTGCGGATGCGATGCATTCTCAGCCATACGGAGCAGCCGATAGCCGCAGCAACCAGGAATAAAACTACCCATGCGTGCATAGTGACACCCCCGCTAGATATGTATCACTAATGGATATGCGGCAATAGCCGATGTATGCCAGACAAAAAACGACCTTTCGGTCGTTTAGCTGTTTCCGGTGCTACCAAAACCACCGGTGCGTTGCAGTTGTCCTCCAATATCGCCATAGTCATCATCAGTCGTGAGATACCTGTAAAAAATTCCCTGTGCAATCCGTGTGCCTTTGGCAATTACGATATCATTGACGCCATGATTGATAACTGCTAACAAAATATGCCCTTCATTGGTGGGATTATCATAGTAATCGGCGTCAATAATACCCTGACTATTGATTAAGCTAAGCTTATGATTGAGCGCTAAACTGGAACGGATATGTACGCCCAGATACTCATCCGGACCCATATAGGCCTTGATGCCTGTGGGGATTAAAACAATCTCTCCCGCCGGAATAACCGTATCATCTGCCGCTGCAATATCGTAGCCCGCACTGCGCGGTGTTTTACGCTCAGGCAGCGTTATTCCGGCATCCCGGTAAGCGGAAACCACTTCAAAGCCGCGCTGTTTCATGAAAAACTTACTCACCTCTTACTTATCACAAACTATTAATAAAGCTATCCGGAATGTTTTCTGCTTTTACCGGGCCCAAAACAGTTAGGCACATGTTCTGAGGCGTAAACAGCCGGTTTGCCATTTCATTAAGATCTGCGAGCGTAACGCGTTCAATTTTTGCTACGACCTCATCTAAGGTGACGTATTTGCCAAGAGTGATTTCCAGTTTGCCGATGCGGGACATACGGCTGCTGGAGCTTTCCAAACCCAAGAGCAAGCCGCCCTTGAGCTGCTCTTGGGCTTTTATGAGTTCCGCTTCGGTAATGCCGTTATTTTTAGCATCGGCGATATTCGTTGTAATCAGTTCGATGACCTGCGCCGTATTGCCTGGTCTTGTCCCGGCGTACACTGTAAAAAGGCCGGCGTCGCTGTAGTTGGTTTGATAGGAATACACCGAGTAAGCTAGCCCCCGTTCTTCGCGAATGGACTGAAACAGCCGGGAGCTAATGCCGCCTCCTAAAATATTATTCAAAATATGCGCTGTATATAATTCAGGTGAATTCTGAGGTACGCTTGCAGTTCCCAGACACAAGTGCACCTGTTCGGTATCTTTAGCGATAACTGAGCGCGCCGGCGTTAACTGCGGCGGACGATCTTTAACCGGAAGCTTTTTACCGGAAAGGTAGCCAAAGTATTTTTCGGAGAGTGCTACCAACTGCTCGTGGGTTAGATTGCCGGCTCCGGCGACAACCAAATTATCGGCTGTGTAATGGCTACGATAGTAATCGTAAATTTTGCGTTGATCAAGCTGGGCGATTGAATCTTTGGAACCGAGAATGTTGCGCCCTAGTTCATGGCCAGACCAAACCCTGTCAAGATGTAAGTCATGCACTAATTCATCAGGCGCATCTTCATACATGTTGATTTCTTCAATGACTACCTCACGCTCTCGCTTGATATCCTCTGGGTCAAACTTTGAGGAAAGCAGCATATCGCTTAAAATGTCCATGCCTAAATCAACATGCGTGTCAATTACTTTTATATAGTAGCAGGTGTGCTCTTTCGCCGTGAAGGCATTTAACTGCCCACCGACCGCATCGACTGTTTCGGCGATATCCTTGGCGGTGCGCTTTTTCGTCCCCTTGAACATTAAATGTTCAATAAAATGGGAAACACCATGGTTATCCTCTTGTTCATAGCGAGATCCGGTGCCGATCCAGACACCGATGGCTACAGACTTTACATAGGGAATTGTTTCTGAGACAACCCGTACCCCATTGGGCAATACTGTTTTTTGAAACATGTCATGCTCCTCATCATTCTTCTTTCCATTATCTTTATTATTATAACTAATATGTCGGTGCTAAACAAAGAAAAAACATAAATTAATATAAAAAACGGGGATAATGCAGTGCATTATCCCAGAACCCGCTTACTAGAGCGTGTTAAAATAACGGACTATGCCGCTGAAGATGCCCTGCGCAATTTGATTGCGGTAAGAGTCGCTGGCAAGACGCGCCGCTTCGGCCGCGTTGGATACAAAGCCCATCTCGACCAGGATGCTTGGCATTGTTGCGTTGCGAAGCACGTAAAAGGTCGCCGGAGCAACGCCCTTGTCTTGTGCTCCTGTTTCCTTGATTAGGCTGGTTTGCACGTCGAGCGCCAGTTTCTGCGACTTGCCGCTAGGAAAGAAGGTCATAGCGCCGGCGATGCTGGGGTCAGGGTTAGAATTGGAATGGATGCTAACAAAAATATCGGCGTTATTCGCGGCGGCAATATCTAGGCGTGCCTGCAATTCATGACCCAGGGAGCTCCCCTCGGGTGCAACTGTTCGATCGCTCGTACGGGTCATGACAACTTTGGCACCGGCTTGTACGAGTTTGTCCCGTACTTTTTGCGCTACAGCCAGATTGTTGTCTGCCTCCCTGATGCTGTTGGCAACTGCTCCCGGATTGCTGCCGCCGTGCCCCGGATCAACGACAATGGTTTTGCCACGGAGCGCACCACTGTCTTGAACGGTGCCGCCCTGAGGCGGCAGTGGAGTTACCTTGACAGCCCCTGAGCCGGAAGTGCTGCTGGAGCTTTTACCGCCTACGATATTAAAAAGCGGTCCCAACAATTTTTCAAAGATAAAACTGAACAATTTTTCGAAGATGTTTCCCCCGCCTAAGGCGTCGGCGCCGTTTATGGTTGAGGCACCAATTGTTTTAACTATGTCGTCAATCGGTGCCGCATAGGAAACATTAAGCGGTGCTATGATACTAACAAAAGTAAACAAGCAAAGTAATATGAGCGAAACATGCTTTTTGCTATACACCAGTTTTCCTCCCGAGTTATGTTATCTTTTATTACCTGAATTTATCGCGAATTGTCCGCCAATAGCCGACATCTTCCCCGCCAAGACGCCACATCGCTACCCCGGCAATATCGTACTTATTGGCCAAATCAAGCTTATAGCTGATACTGCGAGCGTTTTCAAACCATACCTGGTGGTTTAGGCCATCCGTGCCTTTGTAGGTGAAATACGGCGATTTGGATGGCTCGTACCACCGCACAGCAGGTTTGTATTGCTGGATGAGAGCTGAAATTTGCTTGTGCTCGACGCTCTCAACCTTTTCGCCGGCCCAGTCATAGCCGTAGGCGGCAATACCCAGGTAGAGCTTGGATTTCGGGATAAATTTGAGCGCATATTTAAGACTTTCTTCTACCCAGCGGATATCAGCAATAGGGCCGGAACCGCTCCAAGCGCCGTGATTGTCATAGGTCATGATGATAATCTTATCGGCATATTTCGCCAGTTCGGCATAGTCATACGCTGCAGCAACTTCATTATTCTCATTTTGTTTGGGGAACACATCAATGGATACGGTATATCCTTGCGGTCTCAGGCGAGCCGGTATTTGTATTCGCGGTTACAGCGGATGCCAGTGTTTGGGGGAGCACATCGCTTAAGTTTGTGGCATGGGCTGTACTAGCGGGCACAAGGCTCGTACATATAGCAATCAGCAGAATCCAAGCTATACCGTGGGTATATCGCTGCAAATTCATACCTCCTCTTGGGCTGACCACATTGCAGGCAGCATAGTATGAAACTTAATATGTAAACTATAGTAACACAATCGAGCATATATAACAATATAAAAATAGGCATTTTGTCTGCCTATTTCTGTTACTTTAGTATAGAGGATACTGTGGATATTTGATATCCTTTGCTTTTAATCTGCTGAATAAGACCAGGAAGGGCCTTTGCGGTTGGGTCAGTCGGATGCATGAGGATAATCGCGCCGTTTTGCAGTTTAGTGAGTACTCGGTTTTGTAAAACTTCTGCTGGAGGTCTTTTCCAGTCTATTGTATCAATTGTCCACATAATCGTGGTGTATCCGAGTTCATGTGCTGCCTGGAGGACGGTATCGTTAAATTCGCCGTATGGTGGTGCATAGAGACGGGTTTTAATGCCGGCTATCTCCGTGATCAATTGCTCGGTTTTGATAATTTGTTCCTGGTTTTTCTGTTTGGTGAGGCGGGCGGGATGAGGATGGCTATAGCTGTGATTGCCAATTTCATGACCATGGTTGGCAATTTCTTTCAGAACGTGTGGGTAACGTTTTGCCCAAGAGCCGCCGATAAAAAAAGTTATTTTTACCTGCTCTTTGTCAAACGTATCTAGCATCTGCGGCAAGAATTCCTCTCCCCAAAACACATTGCAGGCAAAGGCAACTATTGGTTGGGATGCGTTTCCTTGATATATAGGCCGAATCTTTTCCGAATTGGCTGCTGTGAGATCATGACATTTGACCACTCCTGCAAGCGAAGCTACCGCTACGAAGAAACCGAGCGTTAATGCAGCATACCAGCGGGGGATTGATATAATCAGGTGCCATTTCATTCCTCCATCACTCCTTGCCACCAGACTATTATATATGTATTTAATTGAGGGGTTGTTTGATGAAATTAAAAAAACATAAACCGCAGTGGTTTATGTTTTTTATTATATTATTCTTCTTTGTTAGCCTGTTCGCTTGCTTTGAGCAGTTCCTTGCGCGATAGGTTAACCCGGCCCTGTCGGTCGATTTCGGTTACTTTCACCAGAATTTCATCGCCGACTTTGACAACATCCTCAACTTTAGCTACGCGTTTAGTATCAAGCTGTGAAATGTGAACAAGACCTTCTTTGCCTGGCAGTATTTCTACAAAAGCGCCAAAGTTCATCAGTCTGGTGACTTTGCCGAGATATATGCCGCCAACTTCGACTTCGCGGACTAAGCTTTCAATGATTTTTACGGCTTTTTCACCGGCAGCCACATCTACAGCGGCGATAAATACCTTGCCGTCATCCTCAATATCAATGCTGACACCGGTATCTTCGATGATCTTCTTGATAGTTTTACCGCCTGGGCCGATAACATCGCGAATTTTGTCCGGATCAATTTCCATGGTGATAATTCGCGGCGCATATGGTGAAAGCTGGGCTCTGGGTTTATCAATGACTTCAAGCATCTTGCCAAGAATATGCATCCGGCCACGCTTGGCCTGAGCTAGGGCGCTTTCAAGGATTTCCTTCGAAATGCCAGAAATTTTAATATCCATCTGCACAGCGGTTACGCCCTTTTCTGTGCCGGCAACTTTGAAATCCATATCGCCAAGAGCATCTTCCATGCCCTGGATATCGGTAAGAATGGTAAAATGATCGCCTTCTTTTACCAGACCCATTGCTACGCCGGATACCGGGGCCTTTATCGGTACGCCAGCGTCCATGAGCGACAATGTACTGCCGCATACGCTACCCATCGATGTAGAGCCATTCGATTCGATAACTTCCGAAACTACTCTGATTGTGTACGGGAATTCAGTTTCAGACGGAATAACCGGCAGTATGGCTCTTTCGGCAAGTGCGCCGTGGCCGATTTCGCGGCGGCCTGGTCCGCGCGATGGTTTGGTTTCGCCGACACTGAAGGCGGGGAAGTTATAGTGATGCATATAGCGCTTGGATTCTTCAACACCCAACCCGTCCAAAATTTGCTCATCGCCAATAGCACCAAGTGTCGTAATAGTCAATACCTGAGTTTGTCCTCGCGTGAACAGGCCAGAGCCATGCGTACGCGCAAGCAGGCCGACTTCGCAAGTAATTGGCCGAACCTCTTCCAAACCGCGCCCGTCAGGTCGAATTTTATCCACTGTAATCATTTTACGGACTATTTCTTTGAGAACTTTTTGGAAGATGTAATTAATGTCTTTGGCGTTATCAGGATAAAGAGCGGCAAAGTGTTCAGTTGCTTCATTTTTGACGATTTTGATTTGTTCTTCCCGTGCCAGTTTATCAGGATTAAACACTGCTTTGGTAAGTTTATCGGTAATAAAATCACGTACAGCGGCGTCGATTTCAACTGGCGGCTCATATACCACCATTTCCCGTTTGGGTTTACCGGCCTCGGCCGTTAATTTTTCCTGAAAAGCAACAATTTCGCGAATAACTTCATGGCCATAGGCGATGGCGTCTAGGATAGTCGCCTCAGGAACCTCGTTAGCGCCTGCTTCTACCATTAGCACTGCGTCCTTAGTGCCAGCTACTACCAAATTGAGGTCGCTCTTTTCTTGCTGTTCAACCGTGGGGTTAATAATAAAGTCGTCGTTAATAAGCCCAATACGTACGCCACCGATAGGTCCTCCAAATGGAATATCCGACAAGCATAGTGCGCAGGATGCGCCGATCATTGCCGGAATGTCAGGGGGATTGTCCTGATCAACAGATAAAACGGTAGCAACAACTTGCACGTCATTGCGAAATCCTTCGGGAAACAGCGGGCGGATTGGCCGGTCAATAAGCCGTCCGGCTAATATTGCGGCTTCACTTGGCCTCCCTTCCCGTTTGATGAACCCCCCGGGAATTTTTCCGACTGAGTAGAGTCGTTCTTCGTAATCAACGGTTAGAGGGAAAAAGTCAATTCCCTGTCTGGGTTCGGCGGACGCAGTTGCAGTTACCAATACCGCAGTATCGCCATAGCGGATAAGCACTGCACCGCCGGCTTGCTTCGCCATTTTGCCGGTTTCCACAATCAGCGGTCTGCCGCCTATCTCCATTCTAAAAGTGTGCATATTCGGTTTTCCTCCTCTGGTACCCCTATTCTGTTCCAACATTTAGCTGTTCGACATTTTTTTTATTATTCCCTTTTTCCTAACGCTTTAACCTGTGCAAAAAAGTTAAAAGCGGGGAAAACCCGCTTTTATTACTTGCGAAGATTTAGTTTTTCGACGATTGAGCGGTAGCGTTGGATATCAGTATCGCGAAGATAATTCAATAAACCTCTGCGGTGGCCAACCATTTTTAACAGGCCACGGCGGGAGTGATGATCTTTCTTGTGTTCCTTGAGATGTTCCGTGAGATAATTGATACGTTCGGTCAAAATGGCAATTTGAACTTCAGGAGAACCAGTATCAGTTTCATGAACGCGAAACTTCTCAATTACAGATTGCTTCTTTTCCGGTGTAAGCATGAGGTTCACCTCCTTTTATTTTAATATCCCCAGTAGCCAAGACAATCGTCGGAGAAGCGATTATCCTCGCTAAGGTTCATATATGCCGCCCGGCTGACCGTCAGGCGTGTCATAGATGATATCTTAAATAAATATACCATATGGTCTAGTGTTATGCAAGAAACGGCAAATAAAAATTCTAATAGGATTGCGTTGTACGAAAAATTTGTCTGGCTGCTTCGATGTCGTCGGCAATCTGGCGTTTCAGCGCATCCGCACTTTTGAAGCAGCGTTCGCCGCGCAGGCGTTCGTAGAAGATAATATCAAGCGGCTGCTGATAAATATCTTGGGAAAAATTCAGCAGATGAACCTCGATGCGCCGCTTATTTTCGGCAAAGGTCGGATTGGAACCAATATTGGCAACGCCTTCATATTCGGTATTTCCATAACGGATATTTACGGCATACACACCGTCGCCCGGAACAACAAAGCCGGACGGAATGGCGAGGTTTGCTGTCGGGTAGCCTAGCTGTCGTCCTCGCCGCTGACCACTAATGACGGTCATGCCGTACAGGGCAAAGGGGCGACCTAGGTAGAAAGCGGCATCTCTGACATTACCCTGACATAACATTTGACGGATAATTGTACTGCTGACAATAACTCCGTCAAGCTCTACGGCAGGATGGATATCAACGGCAAATCCTAATTCGCGCCCTGCAGCGCGAAGCATTTCCGGCGTTCCTTTGCCTTTATAACCGAACGAGTAGTTGGGGCCCACGATTACTTTAGCTGGGCGCAGGTTGTCGTATAAGACCGAGATGAAGTCATTCGGGGATAAGTGGAGCAGCTTAGTGGTGAAAGGAATATTAAGCAAAGCGTCAATACCCATAGTTTTAATTAGCTTGGCTTTTATTTCATTGGGGTAGATAAGGAGCGGACTTTGTCCGGGCGCTATGACGGAAAGCGGATGATTGCTAAAGGTAAATACTATGCTTGATCCGCCGAGCCGCCTGGCCCACTCTGCAGCACCGCCAATAATTCGCTGGTGGCCGCGGTGAAGACCGTCAAAAGTTCCCAGTGCTACAACTGCGTTTGGCAGACGATCTTTTAGGTTGACTATGCGGGTATAAAGTTCCATATTGCTCTCCTCAGATAAAAAAACTAACCCCGGTAAAATATTTTTGTCGGCTGCGCATAATGGTTTTTTATTACGCAAAGCCCGATTAAGCAGCCAGCCGGATTATAAATACGAACAGGAATATTCGGTTCTGCCGGGAGGTAGTCTGTCAGCGGCACGGTTTTTCCTTGTGCAAGCGCTAGGCAGTCGGCATCACTGAAGGTAAGCGTTGGCAAATGAGAAACGGCAAGGTCGGCTGGAAGCAGCGCGTTCTCGCCTAAATAGGAAATTTCTTCTAGGCTAAGCGACTGACTTAGACGGAACGGGCCAACCCTGGTACGCACAAGAAAGGACATAACTGCGGGTATACCCAGCTTATCGCCAATATCCGAGCACAGAGTGCGTATGTAAGTCCCCTTGGAGCAGGTAACATCGAACAAAATTCTCTGTTCATCTACAGCAGCGATTTTAATTTCCCGGATGACAACCATCCGGGGGCGGCGCTCAATTGTTAAACCTGCCCGCGCCAGTTCATACAGCTTTTTGCCCTCAACTTTTATCGCCGAGTGCATGGGCGGTATTTGGTTGATCACTCCTAAAAAGGAGTTGAGAGTTTGCGTAATAGTCGCTATATCTGGCATGGCAAAAGCAGACTGGCGAATAATTGACCCGGTATCGTCGCCGGAATCAGTTGCGTAACCCAAAGTGATCTCTGCCCGGTAGCTTTTATCAGCTTCGGTCTGGTATTCGATAAGACGCGTCGCATGTCCCAAAAAAACAGGCAGCACGCCTGCTGCCGCCGGATCTAGGGTACCCGCGTGTCCAACTCGTTTAAGACTAAACCGCCGCCGGATGAAGGATACAACATCATGCGATGTCATACCAGGTGGCTTTAGCACATTGATGATGCCGTTTGTCAACATTTTCCCACCATCATCCGGGCAGCTGCCGACAAAATTTTCTCCTTGGCGGCAGCAAGCGAGCCGTGGATTGTGCATCCCGCCGCCCGGGCATGACCCCCGCCGCCAAAAGACAAAGCCAAACGGCTCACATCAATGCTACGGGAGCGCAAACTCACGCGGATGGTATCCGGAGAAGCCGCCTTGAGCATGATTGCCAGTTCCACTCCCTCAATATTGCGCGGATAGTTAATAAGACCTTCGGTAAGGTCATCGTTATCTTTGGCGATTTCCGGCGTGACGGTAATCAGTGCAATCTTATTCTCCTGATGAAGCTCCAATGTTTTTAAAACCTCTGTAAGTGTTTTAATGCTCGATAGCGGTTTTGTTTCAAGCTGTTCAGAAATGAGATTTGGCTTGACGCCTGCTTCTAGCAGGCTGGCGCCATATCGCATTGTTTTTGCTGAAGTGTTGGCATAGCGAAAAAAACCGCAGTCGGTAGCAATTGCAGTGTATAGGCAGCTGGCCATATCAAGAGAAAGCGCAGCCTCCACGTGTACGAATAAATCGCAAAGAATCTCGCCGGTTGCGGCTGCAGTGTCATCTAAGTAGAGATAGTCGGCAAAGCGTGTATTTGAGACATGATGATCAATATTAAGAACCGGTGCTTTGACTTCCTGGTATACACCACCGATGCGTTCGACATCGCTGGCGTCAAGTACTACCAATAAATCGGGTTTGGTCTGACGGCCGGAAGGGCGGCGAATACGATCGCAGCCCGGGAGAAAACGATACGTTGAGGGTATATCATCGTCCAACAGCATAGTCACTTTCTTACCCTGTAAAGACAAATACCCGTTCAATGCCAGGAGTGAACCCAATGCATCGCCGTCAGGATGAATATGTGTTGTAAGGACCAGTTCATTGGCTTGTTTGAACAGGTCATTAATTTGGGCAAGGTTTATATCCATGCGGTTATTTGCCCTCTTCTTCCTTGATTTTCAGCAGCAATTCCTGAATTCTGGCACTGTACTCAAGCGTTTCATCCACATGAAACGAGATTTCAGGCGTAAACTTTAGGCGAATGCGCTTGCCGATCTCGGTGCGGATATAACCCATCGCCCGCTGCAGTCCTTCCCAGGAGGCTGCTTTCTGTTCATCGTTGCCCATTAGACTGACGTAAATCTTCGCGCTACGCAAGTCACCCGTTACTTCCACCTGGGTAACGGTGACAAAGCCAATACGTGGATCCTTGAGTTCGGTTAAAATAATTTTACTGACTTCTTGTTTAATGAATTCCTGAATTTTTTCCAGACGTAGTTGTCCCATGCCATAACCCCCTCACAGACTGCAGGCTACTTGACAACTTCCATGGTAAAAGCTTCGATGATGTCGCCTTCTTTAATATCACGGAATTTTTCCAGTGAGATGCCGCACTCATAGCCGGATGCGACTTCTTTTACATCGTCTTTGAAACGGCGCAGCGCCTCAATTTTTCCTTCGTAAACCACGATACCATTTCGCAGCAGTCGGATTTGCGAGTTGTTGGTAATTTTTCCTTCCAATACATAGGAACCGGCTACTACCGTCTTGGGAACAGGAATGATCTGCCGGACTTCCGCCCGACCTTGGATGACTTCTTTGTATTCGGGGGCAAGCATACCAGACATAGCAGCTTCCACATCGTTAATAGCATCGTAAATCACCCGATAGGTGCGCAAATCAATTTTTTCGGTTTCTGCCGCTTTACGCGCATTGGCATCCGGTCGGACGTTAAAACCAATAATCAGCGCATTGGAAGCTGATGCCAGCATAACGTCAGACTCATTAATTGCACCTACGCCGGCATGGACAATATTGACCCGCACTTCTTTATTTTTTAGATTTTGCAGCGCTTGCCGCAAAGCTTCGATTGATCCTTGCACATCGGCCTTGACGACAATATTGAGATCCTTGATGCTGCCTTCCTGGATCTGTTTGAAAAGATCATCAAGCGAGACTTTGGTCGTCTGTTGTAACTCCTCAGTGCGCTTTTTGGCCGCGCGTTTTTCCGCGACAGCCCGCACGACTTTTTCATCGGCGACAACTAAGATATCGCCCGCTTGCGGCACGTCCGACAAGCCCAGTACTTCTACGGGGGTGGACGGCTCGGCTTTTTTCACTTTTTCGCCACGGTCGTTAACCATAGCCCGTACCTTGCCAAAAGCAGAGCCGGCAATAATGGAATCGCCTATGTGCAATGTCCCTTTTTGCACAAGCACGGTAGCCACCGGCCCGCGTCCTTTGTCAAGCTGAGCCTCAATAATGGTACCCATGGCAGCGCGTTGCGGATTGGCCCTGAGTTCTTGGATTTCGGCCACAAGCAGGATCATTTCCAGTAGTTCGGGTATACCCGTTTTTTTGTAGGCCGAAACCGGCACAAAAATGGTATCGCCGCCCCATTCTTCAGGTACCAGTCCGTGCTCGGAAAGCTGCTGTTTGACACGGTCGGGATTTGCATCGGCTTTATCCATTTTATTGATAGCGACAATGATGGGAACTTTGGCTGATTTAGCGTGGTTCAACGCTTCAATGGTCTGCGGCATGACACCGTCGTCCGCCGCCACAACCAGAATGGCGATATCGGTAACCTGCGCGCCTCGTGCACGCATGGCCGTAAATGCTTCGTGGCCGGGTGTATCAAGGAAAACGATTTTCTTTCCCTGGTAGTTGACCGAGTAAGCGCCAATGTGCTGGGTGATGCCTCCCGCCTCCTGCGCCGTTACGTGGGTTAGGCGGATTGAGTCCAAAAGCGAGGTTTTGCCGTGGTCAACATGACCCATGATGGTAACGACAGGCGGACGCGGCAAAAGTGTGGCCGGATCATCATCAACTTCGGCGATTTCGGTAAGATTTTCTTCCGGTGGCAATGCTTCGGCCGATGCGCCAAATTCTGTGGCAATGAGCGAGGCTGTATCGAAGTCAATTTCCTGGTTGATGGTCGCCATAACTCCCAGCATCATTAATTTTTTTATGACTTCGCTAACCTGGCGTCCTAATTTGGCGGCCAAATCTTTAACTGTGACGGTATCGCCTATCTTGATCAATTTGGGCCTTACCGGCTCTTGTTTGGCGGTAGGCTGAGAATGACCCTGAAAACGTCCTTGCTTACCGGCATGCTTTTTGTTGAAAATTTGTTCCCGCTGGCTTTGTTGCTTTTCTTTTAAAGATTGCTGTGACTGATCAGCTTTACCGCGACGCGGCTGTTCCACACGAGACTGTGAGGGCGGCGGTGCCGCGGTCGGCTTGGCTGTCTGGTTTTGTCCCGGACGCTGTTGCGGCCGGTCGCCAGGACGCTGATTTGTCCCCTGACCCTGTGAATTCGGGTTGCGGTTGAAGTTTTGATTGGCCGGGCGACCGCCTTGTCCCGCGTTATACGGCTGATTAGCCGGACGATTGCCTTGATTGGCGCTATACGGTTGATGAGCTGGGCGACTGCCTTGTACTGCATTATGTGGTTGATTGGTCAGACGGTTGTTTTGATTGATGTTATGCTGCGGGTTTGCCGGACGGCTCCCTTGACTCGTAAAGTGACGGTTAGATTGCTGCGCGTCTGGTCTGCGATCACTGTGCTGGCGCTGGCGGTCACTCGCGGGCTGCTGCGGTCGGTTATCCATTTGATGGCGGTTGGCTCCCCCGCCGCTCGCTCGTTGATCAGTCGACTTTGGATGCCGGTTTGGCGGATTTACCTGGTTTCCGCCCTGCTGCGGGCTTGCGCTGCGAGCAGGCTGTCCTCCGCCTTGTTGAAGCGGCGTTCTTGCCGGTTGCAGCGGCTCGTCGCTTGGAACCTGGCGTGCAGGAGCTTTAGGCGGCGGCTTTACCTCAGATGTCTCAGCCGGACCGGTTTTACGCGCAAATGTTCGTTCAATTACGGTTCTGGCATCGTCGTCAATGCTTGTCATATGATTTTTGGCAACAATGCCGTTTCTGGCCAAAATATCTATAATCACCTTGCTGGTGGTATTATAGTCTTTAGCTATCTCGTATACCCTGTATTTGGACATTGATCCACCCCCAATTTTCTCTCTCCCGGTAGGGTAACTATATCAATCAACTGTTTCCAGTAATTTTCGCGCGCTTAGGGAAAAGCCGGCATCCAAAAATACCAGAACAGCTCGCTGTGGTTTGCCGATGGAATTTCCTATGGTAGTTTTATCCAGAGCTTCATAACATGCGACGCGATAATAATTTGCTAAATCGCGGTAGCCTTTTTTAGTGTTTTCTGAGGCATCGCCGGCTATAATCATCAAATTGGCTTTGCCAGTTTTGACTGCCCGCTCGACCGCAAAGTCACCTGAGGCAATCTTGCCGGCCTTTTGCGCTAAGCCGATTAGCGAAGCTAATTTTTGCTTATTCGGCATGAGGTATCTTCACTCGCAACTCTTCATAGATTGCCGGTTCAATCGGATGCTTGAGCGCCCTTTCCAGGCGTTTTTCTTTAAAAGCGCGGGCAAAACATGCTTCTTGCTTGCAGACGTAGGCGCCTCTTCCAGATTTTTTACCTGTCGGATCGAGCAGAACGGCTCCTTCCGGAGTACGAACCACCCGGATTAATTCTTTTTTATTTTTCATCTCCTGACAGCCTACGCACATACGTTGAGGAGTTTTTTTCGGTTTCATGCTACTCCTCCTTTAGGTTGCCGACTGCACTTGGGATTCACTCTTGATGTCAATTTTCCAGCCGGTTAGTTTGGCCGCCAAGCGCGCATTTTGACCCTCTTTGCCAATGGCAAGCGAAAGCTGGTAATCCGGTACAACTACTTTAGAGACTTTCTCCGCTTCGTTGACATCAACAGACACCACTTTGGCAGGGCTCAGAGCGTTAGCTATATATTTCGCCGGATCGGCATTCCATTTGACAATATCAATTTTTTCACCGCGAAGCTCATTAACAATAGTTTGCACCCGCATCCCTTTGTGTCCGACACAAGCGCCAACCGGATCCACATCCTCATCACGGGAATGAACCGAGATTTTGGAGCGAAGACCAGGTTCGCGGGCTACCGACTTGAGTTCGACCACACCGTCATGAATTTCGGGAACTTCCAGTTCAAATAAGCGCTTAAGCAGCCCGGGATGGGTGCGGGAGACAAGAATTTGCGGTCCCTTGGTGGTTTTTTTGACTTCAACGATATACGTTTTCAAACGGTCGCCATGCCGATACAGTTCTCCCGGAATTTGCTCTGAGGGGGCCAGAATGGCTTCGGCCTTACCAAGATCTATATACACGTTTTTTTGTTCGATGCGCTGCACAATTCCGGTAACGATATCACTTTCACGATTGGAAAACTCTTCGTAAATTATGCCGCGTTCGGCTTCTCGAATACGCTGAACGACCACTTGCTTAGCGGTTTGGGCGGCAATGCGTCCAAAGTTCTTGGGTGTTACCTCAAGCTCAACGACGTCATCGAGCTCGTATCGTACGTCTATTTTTTTCGCTTCTTCCAGCGAAATTTCGAGACGCGGGTCCTTGACTTCCTCGACGACATTTTTCCTGGCAAAAACATGAATTTCTCCCGTATAGCGATCTAATGAAACCCGTACATTTTGCGCCGAGCCGAAGTTACGCTTATACGCGGAAATTAACGCCGCCTCGATCGCGTCAAACAAAACTTCGGAAGCAATGCCTTTTTCTTTGCCTAGTTGTTCGAATGCTTGCATAAATTCGGCATTCATGATTGGTTAATTCCCCCTATTCAATTTTATGCACTGGATTAAAAATCGATATGCAGTCTCACCTGGGAAGCCTTCTCACGAGGTATCGCAAGTTCGTTGCCATCCACGTTAATATGAATGTTATTGTCCGCCAGACTTACCAGCGTACCAATTAGCAATTTTTGGCCGTTAATCGGCGCAAAGGTATTGATTTCGATTTTATCGCCAATATGGCGTAAAAAGTCCTGCTCTTTCTTAAGTGGACGGTCCAGACCCGGTGATGAGACTTCGAGATAGTAGCTTTCTTTAATGGGGTCAAGTTCGTCGAGAACTACTTCCAGACGCTCGCTTACCCATTGGCAGTCTTCTACGTCCAAGCCGCCAGGTTTATCTAAAAAAACGCGCAAATACCAATCGCGTTCTTTGACGTACTCGACATCGACCAATTCTAACTGGGTTCCGGCAATAATATCACGAACTTTTTTTTCCACCAGCTGAGTTATTTGTTCTTTATGCATTGTGATTAACCTCCGATCAGAGCATTACTCTTAGTTTTGCCTGATAGCGAATGTACTTATACCCACCATTTGGCAGTCTGAACATAACATGAAAGAGTGGGCAGATACCCACTCCTTTCTCAAAGCGTCTAATGCTATATATAGTATACTACTTCAGGTTAATTTTTACAATACATTATTGAAATTTAAGCAAACAACAGCATTTGGTCGGTTTCCGGCAAGTTGTCAATACAGCCATGGTCTCTTAATATATCGGTTACAGATTTTGATACCCTGCCTCTGGTGCGTAAATCTTCCACTGAGGAAAAAGGTCTGGCAGCGCGGGCCTGAACAATACTCCTAGCCGCATTGTGTCCAAGACCGTCAAGCGCCGCGAGCGGCGGCAGCAGTCCATTTTCCTTGATCAGGAACTTGGTGGCATCCGAGCGGTACAGGTCTATTTTGTGGAAGCAGAAGCCGCGCAGATACATCTCCAGCGCCATTTCCAGAATGGTTAAGAGACCTTTTTCTTTCGGTGGCGCCTGCGGACCTTTTTGCTCGATTTCCGCCATCTTCGCCCGAATGGCCGCTTCCCCCTTTACCACCGTTTTGGCATCAAAATCCGCAGCGCGCACGGTAAAGTAGGCAGCATAGAAGGCCAGCGGATGGTGCACTTTGAACCACGCGATGCGGAAGGCCATCATCACGTAGGCGACAGCATGCGCTTTGGGAAACATGTATTTAATTTTTTGGCAGGACTCGATGTACCAATCGGGCACATTCTTTTCCTTGAGTTTGGGAATGTCGTCGGCTTTTATGCCTTTGCCTTTGCGGACACTTTCCATTGTCTTAAAGGCGAGTTGCGGGTCAACGCCTTTTTGGATCAGATAGACCATAATGTCATCGCGCGCGGAAATGGCTTCCGAAAGTTTTGCGGTACCGTTTTTTATCAAATCCTGTGCGTTGTTAAGCCAGACGTCAGTGCCATGAGAAAATCCGCTAATGCGCACCAGTTCACTAAAGCAACGCGGCTGAGTATCTTCCAGCATCTGGCGCACGAATTTGGTGCCGAATTCCGGAATGCCGAATGTTGCTACTGTGCTGCCCAGTTGCTCGGGAGTTATGTTCAGAGCAGCAGTGCTTGAGAAGAGACTCATGGTAGGTGCATCATCAAAAGGAATGGTTTTTGCATTTACACCGGTGAGATCTTCTAGCATTTTAATTACTGTCGGATCGTCATGGCCGAGGATGTCAAGTTTCACAAGACGGCTGCTAATTGAGTGATAATCAAAATGCGTAGTAATGGTATTGGCATTTTTATCGTCAGCGGGATATTGAATAGGTGTAAAATGGTGGATATCCATATCGCGGGGGACAACCATAATTCCTCCCGGATGCTGGCCGGTAGTGCGCTTGACGCCGGTACAGCCGCGCAAAAGTTTATTTATATGGGCGTTGCGCGGGGTAATTCCTTTGTCATTAAAATAGTTTTTTACGAAACCGTAGGCGGTTTTATCGGCAATTGTCGCAATCGTGCCGGCACGGAACACGTTATCTTTGCCGAACAATTCCTCGGTGTATTTATGCGCTACCGGCTGGTATTCGCCAGAGAAGTTGAGGTCAATATCCGGCACCTTATCACCGTGGAAGCCCATAAATACCGCAAAGGGAATATCGTGGCCGTCTTTAATCATCAGGGTGCCGCAGTTCGGACAACTTTTGTCAGGAAGGTCAAAGCCCCCGCCGTAACTTCCGTCGGTGATAAATTCCGAATGCTTGCAGGCATTGCAGCGCCAATGTGGCGGCAAGGGATTTACTTCAGTAATATCGGTCATGGTTGCGACAAATGAGGAGCCGACCGAGCCACGCGAGCCGACCAGATATCCGTCGTCCAGCGATTTTTTCACCAGTTTGTGAGCTATCAGATACAACACAGCAAAACCATTATTGATAATGCCATCCAGTTCGTATTTCAAACGATCGGCGACCAATTGCGGTAAATTTTCACCGTACAGCGATCTGGCTTTGGCATAGGCCATATTGGTGATTTGTTCTTCCGCGCCCGGGATTTGCGGCGAATACAGTTCATCCGGAATGGGCTTGAATTCCTCAATGAGCGAGCTGATGTACCGTGGGTTTTCGATAACCACCTGTCTGGCCTTATGCGCACCCAGATAGGCAAACTCTTGCAACATTTCGTCCGTTGTCCGGAAATATAAAGGTGGCTGCAGATCTGCGTCGTTAAAGCCCTGCCCGGCCATAAGAATGCGCCGGTACACCTCGTCTTCTGGATTGAGAAAATGGACGTCACAGGTAGCTACCACTTTTTTATTCAGTGCTTCGCCAAGACGACAGACCGTCCGATTGATATTGCGCAAATCTTCATCGCACGCTACCCGGTTTTGGCGGATAAGAAAATGGTTATTGCCGGTGGGCTGAATTTCAAGATAATCATAGAATGAGGCAATATTCTTCAGCTCGTCCTCGGTTGCGCCGTTTAAAATTGCCTGGATGAGTTCACCTGCTTCACAAGCGGAACCGACGATCAGGCCTTCGCGGTGGTCGGCAAGTACGCTGCGCGGAATGCGCGGTGTGCGGTGCAAATACTTGAGATGGGAAATGGATACCAGCCGGTACAGGTTTTTTAAGCCGATAGTATTTTTTGCAAGCAAAACTATATGATAAGCCGAGTTGATGTCGTGATCAAATAGATAGCCCTCCATGCCGTAAATAATCTTTATTCCGGCCTTCACCGCCTCTTCGTGCGCTGTCTCTTATACACATCTGG